>CBDTXE010000075.1:0-6262 GCA_965364395.1 uncultured bacterium
GCGCCCAAGGTGCTGCCGCGGCCGGTGAAGAAGGTTGTCTGGACCACCAAGACGGCCACGCTCAAGGTCAAGGTCTTCAACTACGATCCGCCTGGACGCATCCACTTGGCGGCGATGAAGACCGACCGCCACGGATCCCACGTCCTCACCTGCCCCGCCACGGCGCCGCGGGTGGGGTCCATCACCTGCCGCGTGCGCGGCCCGCACATCCGGTGGGTGAAGTGGTCGATTGACGGCCAGGTGCGCCGCCGCGACCACTCGGCGCCGTACGATTGGACCATCCCGTCCAACCGGCTGGCGCGTCCGGGTCACCGCTTGTACGGTGACCACTGGTTGGGCGCCAAGCTGCAGTACCGGCAGCGGCGGGTGGTTACCCACTACTACTGCCCGGACGGCAAGCGCGCCACGGGGCCGCGCTCACGCTGCGCCCCCGTGGCCTAACAGCTATTTCGCCGCGGCGAGGGGCTCATAGCCGCCCCTCGCCGCTGTCGGCACCAGATACATTCCCTTCATGCTTGCAATCATTGTCAAATCAGGGAGAATACTCACTTACGGAGGGCCTTCTGGGTTCTCCATTTTAGTTAAGACAATAGTAAGGAGAAGAAGTACATGCTGTTAGAGCTTATTGCCTGGATCCTGTTTGGCGCCGCCGCCGGCTGGATTGCATCGCTCGTGATGCGGACTGACGCTCAGATGGGCGCGGCTGCCAATATCATTATTGGTATCCTTGGAGCCCTGCTGGGTGGATTCGTCGTACGCCTGTTTGGCGCCAGCGGCGTGAACGGCTTCAACTTATACAGCCTACTCGTGGCTGTATTGGGCGCCGTCGTGCTGCTCGCCATCGTCAAGGCCGTCCGCGGCCGCTCTGTCCGCGCCTAGTACTAGGCTAGCCAACCCGAACCAAAAAGACCCCTCGCGGGGTCTTTTTGTGTGGCCGCAACGGGGTTACTGGCCGCCGCCGTAGCCATGACCATACTGAAACCCGCCATCTGGCCGGTGGTAGTCAGTTATTTTGAGGGGCTTGCTCATAGTTTCTTTGGTAGCAATGAATAGTTCGCTCCCTCCCTTGGATACCAATATGTATTCATCGGAATACCATCCATACGGGGAGTAAGTGCTCAGGCTAGCGATCTCCTTGCCATCGCCGGCATCCGCGTTGCCAATAAACAGTGAAAACTTCCCGTCGCGAGTCTCTGACCAGAATGTTTGTTGGCTCGACGGGGACTCCAGGATGTCGCGTGCGCGAACACTGGAATACTCGCTGGCCTGGGCGGCGACAAAGGTACCTTTTACGTAGCGGAAATAGCCCTCGGCGCCGCCATTGTAGTTCTGTACAAACACTTCAGTGCCGCGTCGATACATGGATACCCAGCGCGACTGTCCCGCCGGAAACTCCTTAATAGTTCGCTTATTGGCTCCGTCCGGCCGCGAGCTATATACAACATTGGTTTTGTCCTCCAGGCCTACGTACATGTACGTTGGACCCCTGAGGTTCTTCACGTAAAGAACTTCATTTTCATGAATCTCAACCTCTGCCAGATATTCTTGTACATAATTATAGTCGCTGTTGCCGGCAGCGGCGGTCTCATCAATTACTATTAGCCTGCGCATTTTGGCATTGTAGCTTTTAAGCGAATTTTTGCGCGGCTCCCACGACTTAACTTCGCGTTCAACATGATAGATGAAATACTCGTTGTGCCAGCCCAGCGCGCGGATGTCCATATTTCCCTCATCAATTACGGACAGCTGGTCGCTACTGGTGTCAATAAGGTACAGCTTGGCTTTTGCCGAGTCTCGCTTGGCTTTTAGCGCCAAGTACTTCCAGTCGCGCGAAGCCTGCAGTACGGTATCGTGGTCCATCTCATTCCCCGTCCCCGCCAATACCACGCTGGCATTGCTGCCGTCCAGGTCGGACTTCATGACATTGATGACGCCGGTACGCTTGCTGAGAAAGTAGACTTTGCCCGCTGGCACCAGTGAAAAAGTGTTGGCAGGGTCGGCTGAGGCGTTTTTTAGCTCCACGGCCAAATCATTGTAGCCGCCTAGCTTGACCGTCCCCTTGGTGGTAGAAGCGCTGGCCGGCAGCACGATGGAGGCCTCGCCCTTGTCGTCGGTCAATACCGATGAGTCGGCGGCTGTCAGCTCCGCCTTAGCCAAGGGCTTGCCGGTGATCTTGTTGACGGCCTTGACCGCCACCTGGCGGCCTGTAGCCTTCAGTTTGACGGTCGTATTGGAAGTGCTTCCCGTCAACGGAACCTTGATCGTAGCATCGGCGGAGCGGTAGTGCTTTTTGGTTACCGTGGCATTGTGCGGGCCGTAGCCAAGCTTGCCGTATTGGACGCGGCCGTTAGAATCGGTCGTTTCCAATTGTCCATCAATAGCAACCAGCGCCTTGCTGACGGGTTTGCCGGTCTCACTGTCGGTAACCTGCAGCGACGCCGATTTTTTAACAAAAGCTCCAACGGTTTTATAGCGGACGGCCGGTACCGCTAAAGCGGCAGCGGCGAGCAACACTACTCCCAGGACGCCGGCAGCGGCCCTGCCCTTGGGGGTCTGAAGCCAAGAAAAACGGCCCGCTGGTTTGGGCGGTGGAGCTTTGTCCGGTGCGGCGGGCATTGGCGTAGCGCCATCCTCCGGCTTATTGGTTGTTGCGGCTTGGTCTGGTTTTGGCATGGTTTTGATTTTTCTTTAACAGTTATGCTTATTATTCCACTCCATGCGCCTGCCGTCTAGGCTTATGCTAAACTCAAAAAACCATGGCAGAGCCCAAAATCACTCCCCGCACAGTCCAGCGCACCTACCTTACGCTGCTTCTCGGCAATACGCTGGCGGCCTCGTTCATCTGGGGCATCAACACGATTTTCCTGCTAGACGCCGGCCTAAGTAATTACCAGGCTTTTGCCGCCAACGCTTTCTTTACCGCCGGCATGGTGCTATTTGAGGTTCCAACGGGCGTGGTGGCGGACGCCTTTGGGCGCCGCGCATCCTACCTACTTGGCACGTTGACCCTAATGGCTTCAACATTGCTGTACGTCTTGCTGTGGCAAATCCATGGCCCGTTTTGGGCTTGGGCCGTCGTGTCGGTCTTGCTTGGCTTGGGATTCACCTTCTTTTCCGGCGCCGTGGAGGCTTGGCTGGTGGACGCGCTCAAGGCTACCGGTTATGAAGGCGAGCTGGAGCCGGTATTTGCCCGCGGCCAAGTAGTCAGCGGCGTCGCCATGCTGACGGGCTCTGTGGCGGGCGGTTATATCGCCCAAATAAGCAACCTGGGAGTGCCATTTGTATTGCGATCGCTGGTGCTGGCCGGCATGTTTGCCGTCGCTTTTGTGATGATGCGGGACCTCGGGTTTGCGCCCCAGCGCGGCAAGCGGCCGATGCAGGAAGTGCGGCGGATATTGGGATCGTCCTACGACCAAGGCCTGCGCAATCCGCCGGTCCGCTGGATTATGCTGGCTGCGCCCTTTACGTTTGGGGTCAGTTTTTATGCTTTCTACGCCTTGCAGCCATACTTGTTGGATCTGTACGGCGACCCCAAGGCCTATGGCATCGCCGGGTCGGTGGCGGCCATCGTCGCTGGCGCACAGATTGCCGGCGGCCTGGCCGCCCCGCACATCCGGCGGTTGTTTGCCCGGCGGACTACCGCGCTGGCAGCCGGCGTCTTGGTAAGCTCGGCCAGCTTGGCCCTGGCCGGCCTCATCGCCAATTTCTGGGCGGTAATCGCGTTGGTCACGATTTGGGCTTTGGTGTTTTCAGCAGTCACGCCTATCCGGCAGGCCTATCTCAACGGGCTGATACCATCCCAGCAGCGCGCCACCGTGCTGTCGTTTGATTCCTTGATGGGCTCGGCCGGCGGCGTGGCGGTGCAGCCCGGCTTGGGCAAGGCGGCCGACGTCTGGGGCTACCAGGCCTCGTACATCATTGGCGGAGCCATCCAGCTGGTAGCGTTACCGTTTCTTGTGTTGGCGCGGGCACGACGGGCGCCCTCGGACGACATCCCGGCTAAGTAAGGAGCCGGCCTTGGACTATCGCCCAATGCCGGGCGGCGACTAGCCCCATAACATGCCGGTATGAAAGCCAACGTCGTTTTCCAGTCGCTCTACTACGTCATTACTGGCATCTGGCCAATGGTCAGCCGCCGCGGTTTTGAAGCCGTAACCGGCCGGAAAACTGACTTTTGGCTAGTACGAATGGTCGGGTGGCTGGTCCTGGTCATCGGAGTCGTGCTCGGACGGGCTAACCACAAGGAGCGCCTGACGCCGGAGATCAAGTTGCTCAGCATGGGCTCGGCGCTGTCCCTCGGCGGCGTCAGCCTGTGGTATGCCGCCAAGCGCCGGGTTTCATGGATATACGCCGCCGACACGGCGGCTGAACTGGTTATTCTCTATGGGTGGCTGCGCAAGCCCCAGCGCAAATAATATTGCATTTATACGAAATCATATCTTCAGCATGCGCCCCGACTGTGCATTATCACGAGGGAATTGCTTAAATGTTGCCGTAATCTTGTCTTAAGATAACTGGAGGCTACGGTGGATATCAGTGATAGCATAGATCGGATGTTTGAAGTCATTTTCCTGTGGCTTCCCAAGCTACTCAGCGCCCTAATTATATTGATCATTGGCTACTGGGTGGCGCGGGCCATCAAGTCGGTGGTGACCAAGGCCTTACGGGCCGCAAAATTTGATAACCTGCTGGAAGTTTCTCCTATAGGCGACTTTTTGAGGCGGCTGACCTCCTCCCCTGCCCGCGTGGTGGGCACGATGGTGTTCTGGCTGGTCTACTTTGGAGTGGTTTCGCTGGCGGTATCGGTATTGGGCATCCCCGCCCTGACGGCCTTCATTGCCTCAATTTATGCGTATCTGCCAAACGTGGTCGCCGCCGTACTCATCTTCTTGGTGGCTGCCAGCGTCTCAACCGCGCTAGCGGGCCTGGTGGCCAAGACCATGGGCGACACGCCCACTGGCAAACTGATCGGCGCCATAGTCCCCACCCTTACCATGGTCATCGCAGTTTTCATGATCCTGACCCAGCTGCGGATCGCCCCTGAAATAGTGCAGATTACTTATGCCGGGTTGGTGGCCACGATGGTACTGGCGGTTGGCCTTTCGGTTGGTCTGGGCGGCCGCGAGGTGGCCGCAGAGATTGTAAGTGAGACTTATCACAAGGGACGCTCAAATGCCGGCAAGGTCCGTCAGGACGTTGAGACCGGCAAGCAGCGCGCCCAAGAATCGGCCCACGAGCTGCGCGAAAAGCACGGTGGCGATATCCCTAGGGCCTAAACTGCACATGTGACCCAAGTCACAGATGTAATATACTTCTTATGGTACATTAGACACGTACTCAACCAAGAAGGTGGTTGACCGTGAACCGTGACAATACTGTGGGCGTCCGCATTGTCGATCAGCGGCCAATAATCCTACGCAGGATACGGCCAGAAGATGAAAAGGCGCTCCAGGAGATGCACGACGGCTTGTCGCCGGACACCATCCGCCTGCGTTTCATGGGCGCAAAGCCAGCACTCTCTGCCAAGGATGCGCACTACCTGTGTGACCTGGACCATCATCGCTGTGAGGCGCTGGTACTGGAGACGGGCGGACAGCTCATTGGAGCAATCCGGTATGCGCACATCGACGACGACATGGCAGAAGTCGCTCTCGTAGTGGCGGACGCCTGGCAGCACAAGGGCCTCGGCCGTTGGGGTCTGCGCCATCTGGCAAAGATCGCCGCCGCCAACGGCTATTGCCGCCTCAAGGCGGAAATGCTGGGAGACAACCATCTGGTCATCAATCTGCTCGACAGCGAGTTCGAGCGCCTTGATGACCGGCGTCCCGGCTGTGGCACCCTCGTTGTCGTCTACGCACTGTCGGCAGACGCGCCGGCCGCCATGGCGGCCTAACCCATCCCTTCAACTGCGCCCGCCGGACATCCGGCGGGCGCTTCTCTTATCTGGCCTTAATGTTCGCGGATATCTTCCCATGGCAAACCCGGCTTGCCAAAGTGCCCGTAGGCCGCCGTCTGCTCATAGATGGGCCGCCGCAGGTCAAGCCCGTCAATGATGCCGCGAACCGACGTATCTAGTACCTCAGCGGCAAAGGCGTCAATTTGCTTGGGGCTGGCAGTTGCCGTGCCAAAGGTCTCCACTTCCGACATGATTGGCCGCAGCGCCCCTATGTAGTACGCCAGGCGCCCCTCAGCGCGCTCGGAAAGTCCGGCCGCCACGATGTTTTTGGCAATGTAGCGCGCGGCGTACGCTCCCGACCGGTCA
>CBDTXE010000076.1:0-6226 GCA_965364395.1 uncultured bacterium
ATGTGATACACGCCGGCGTCGGCGCCAAAGTGGACATTGCCGCGGCCGACATCGTCTTTGGCGGCGGCGGGCAGGACCGCGGCCAGGTGGCCGTTGGGCGCGATATCCAGCGCCACGCGCGCGCCTTGCGGGATGCCGCCGCCGGGGGTGTGCCCATGCTGACAATCTGCGGGACGTACCAGCTGTTTGGCCACGGCTTCACAACGCTGGAGGGTACCCAGATACCCGGCATTGGCTTGTTTGACTCCCAGACGATTGGTTCCGAGCAGCGCATGATTGGCAACGTGGTTGTTGAGACCGCGTTTGGCCGCCTAGTCGGCTTTGAAAACCACAGCGGGCGTACCCGGCTAGCCGCCGGACAGCCAGCCTTGGGCAGGGTAATCCAGGGGTATGGCAACGACGGTGACAGCGGGGAAGAGGGCGCTGCCCTCCGCAACGCCTTTGGTACCTACCTGCACGGGCCGGTGCTACCAAAAAATCCAGAATTTGCCGACGCCCTTATCTTAGCCGCGCTCAAAAATCGTCTTGGAATTGAAGAGCTGGCGCCACTGGACGACAGCGCGGAAGCAGCCGCCAGCCGGGACGCAGCCGCCAGGCCCCAGTAGTATGAGTTGCCAACCATCTGGACAATGCTTATCCTTAAAGTGTTATGCCACAGCTACCTGACGAATCTATCGCCGAGGCGGAACGCGCCGCCGGCTTGAAGCCCCCAGCCAAGCGGGAACGGCCCCGCGGCTTTGGCAAGTTCTTGCGCATCCTTGGCCCCGGAGTCGTTACCGGCGCTGCCGACGACGATCCGTCGGGCATCGCCACGTACTCGCAGGCAGGTGCCCAGTTTGGCTACCAGCTGCCATGGACCATGCTGTTCACTTATCCGCTGATGACTGCCGTCCAGGAAGCCTGTATGCGCGTTGGGGCCGTCACCGGCAAGGGGTTGGCGGCCGCCATCCGCGAGCATTACCCCAAAAAAGTACTATATCCGGTGGTCGCTTTGGTGGTGGCCGCCAATACCTTCAATATCGGCTCGGACCTGGGCGCGATGGCCGCCGCAACGGAGCTGATTTTCCCTGACATACCTTTTGGGCTCCTGGCCGTGTTCTTTGCGCTGCTGGTCCTGACGTTGGAAGTGTTTGTGCCGTACCGGACCTACATCCGTATGCTCAAGTGGCTGGCCATGGCGCTGTTTGCTTATATCATCACGGCGTTTCTAATCAACGTCCCCTGGGGCGAGGTGATCGCAGCCACTTTTACGCCACAGATCCAGTTCAACAAGGAGTTCCTATTCATCATCGTGGCCATATTTGGAACCACCATCTCGCCATACCTGTTTTTTTGGGAAACCAGCAACGTCGTGGAAGATGAGATTGCCGAGCACCGCTTGCCCCAAAAAGGGGGAGTGCCCAAGCTGTCGCGGCCGTACATCCGGCGCTTGCGGATAGACACCTTCATTGGCATGCTGTTCTCCAACGTCACGGCCTGGTTCATTATCATAGTCGGCGCTGTGGTCCTGAACCAGGGAGGAATCACCAATATCGGCTCCGCCGCCGATGCCGCCAAGGCACTGGAGCCGCTGGTGGACGGCTTCCCGCACGCCGGGCTGATAGCCAAGCTGATTTTTGCCATCGGCATCATTGGTATTGGTTTGCAGGCCATCCCCGTGCTGGCCGGGTCATCGGCATACGCCATTTCGGAAACCATGAACTGGCGCGAAGGCCTGTTCCGCAAATTCAAGCAAGCGCGGGAATTTTACTTTGTCATCATTGCCGGCACTCTGGTAGGCCTGCTCTTTAACTTTGTGGGCATCGATCCCATGCACGCCCTGGTCTTAACGGCCGTCTTCAACGGCATCGCCGCCGTGCCGCTAATCTTTTTCATTGCACGCCTGTCTAGCCGCGGCGACATCATGGGTGAGTACAAGAGCGGGTACGTGTCACGTACCGGCTTGTGGGTCACCTTCACGGTAATGGGCGTCTTTGCCTTGGCGCTGCTCTGGTCGCTGGTGGGCTGACCCACCGCGCGAGTCAGTTGCGGCCGCTATCCCAAGTCCGAACAATATTGGTGTCTACCACAACCGCTTCTGCTATACTTGGAGATAAGAAGCGTTTGGAATTGGAGACGTCCCGGTGTTCGATCAATTGTTCGGATCAAAAACCCGAGTAAAACTACTGAGCCTGTTTTTGAACAACCCAAACCGGCCGTACTATGTGCGTGAAATAACGCGCAAAGTTGACGAGCAGATTAACTCAGTCCGCCGCGAACTCTCTAACTTGCTAGCCATCGGCATCATCCGCAGCGAGAGTAACAACAATAAGCTGTATTACGAGGTCAACCAGCAGTACCAGTTTTACGCCCCGCTGCGCGCCATCTTCACCAACGTGGCTACCGATGAGCCCGACCTGCACGAAACGCGGGAAGATACCGAGACTGTTAAAAAGTTGCGGTCCACTGGTAACATCAAGTTGGCGTTCCAGACCGGGACCTTTGTGCGCGAACACGCTTCCGGCACAGACCTGTTCATTATGGGTGACGTGAACCGCACCCGCGTTGCCAAGCTGGTGGCCGAGATGGAGCAGGAACTGGCGCGGGAGATCAATTACACCGTCATGTCTCCGGAGGAGTATGACTACCGCCGCCGGCTAAATGACCGTTTCTTGTCCGGAGTGCTCAACGCCAAGAAGATCGTCTTGATTGATGATACGGCGATAAAGGTCAAGCCGGCACCGGCGGCGCTTGAGGACGACATCCCCGAGGTGGCGGTGCCCGTAGAAATCCGCCAGAACGACTGATAAACGGAAAGGAACTGTTGTGGAAATATCATTCCTAGGCATGAATTGCGTACGGATAACCGGCCGGGACGTGGCCATGGTGACAGATCCGCCGCCCAAGAAAAGCGGCTTGTCTGAAATCAAAACCAACAACGACATTACGTTGCTGACAATCCCGGCCGAGGGCGTCGGCGGCCATCCCGCTGCCGAGCTGCCAGCCAAGGCCGGCATGGTCATTGACGGCCCGGGCGAGTTTGAGGTCAAAGGAACGATGGTAACCGGTGTTTCCGCGCGGCTGCACACCGACGCCCCAGAGGACGGCGAGAGGGGAGCCTTTTACTCGGCCGTTATTGATGGCATCCGCGTTGGTTACCTTGGCAATGTCGCGCCCGATCTTTCCAACGACCAGTTGGAAGCCTTGGGACAGGTTGACGTGCTGGTAATACCGGTTGGCGGACACGGCCTGACCCTGGACTCCGAGGCTGCCGCCAAAATAATTAGCCAGCTCGAGCCGCGGTACGTCGTGCCAACCCACTACGACGACGGTAAGACCACTTATGAAGTGCCGCAGGATAAGCTGGAGGGCTTTTTGAAGGAGGTCGGATCAAATCCCGAACCCCAGCCAAAGCTACGCATCATGGCCAAGGACTTGCCGGAAGAGACTACCGTGGTGGTGCTTCAGCCGCACGTTTCCTGACCGCGCTCTTTAACAAAAAAACCGGCCGCGGCGGCCGGTTTTTTGGTTAAAGCTTGCCGCCTAAGCGGCGCTAGGGGCTTGGGTGGCTTTGGCCTTGGCTTCCGCCTCGCGCTCGTACTTGGCTAGGGTGCGCATGCACTGCGTGCAAATCTTAACCCGCACCTTGGTGCCGTCTACGGTTAGGCGGGTCTGCTGCAGGTTGGGCTTCCAAACCTTATTTGTCTTCTTCTGGGAGAAGGGGACGTTGTGGCCAAATTGTTTGCCTTTTCCGCAGATCTCGCAGGCGTATGCCATCGTGATGATTCCTTTATTTGCTGTACAACCTCAGTATCGTACCAGATATGGCGTGACAGGTCAACAGATTGCGCACGAGGATGTCACACTTGACAAAAACTTGCAATTGTGCTAATGTTTATCGCTGATCAATGCTTTTGGCGGCGATCGCACCCGGCAGTACGCCCTGAACCCAAACAAGGAGAATCCGTGGTCCGTTCCATGGTCCGCAGTCTGCTGGCAACCGTCGCCGCCCTGGCCGCGGTTGGTGCCGCCGCTGCTCCCGCGTCCGCGGTGGAGCAGCACTTCCTCAAGAAGCACACCACCAAGGCGGCCAAGACGCTCAACGCGTCCAGCTGGCTGCCCGGCCGGGTCATGCACGTGGCCATCCACGACTCGGGGGCCGACCCCACGCTGATCGCGAAAATTCGCTACATCTGCGACGGCCAGCCGTGGCCCGGTCTCAAGGACTCGCTGTTCTTGAAAGACCAGGTCATCGCCAACGTCTGCGGTGGAATGGCCGCGATCGGTGGGGGCATCAACCCCCGCAACGAGCGCCAGGCGCTCATCGGGTTGCAAAACGCCTTCCTCAACTTCGTCCCGGTGGACATCACCGGCGACGACCAGTTGGCGGCTGCCGCCAGTATCACCCCTAAGCGGGGGATGCTCTGGTGGAGCTGCACGTGGAGGGCGCCCGACGCGACGTACATCCTCGACCTCAAGCTGCTCGGCAGCGCGGGGGTCAAGGACCGCTACGTGGTCAGCAACCTGACCTGCGGCGGCGCCATCTCCTATGCGGCGCTGAAGTACAATCGCCGCACGCGGCGCTTCAAGGTGACGCCGGTCGATCCCGCCACTGGCGGCGTGCCGGCCCCTTCCGAGGAGCCGCCGGCGCTCTAGCGCCAAGCTTTCCCAGCCGGGCATACCGGCACCCTCCGGCGGAGTTCGCCCACCATCAGGTGGCGCGGGCTCCGCCGGTTTTCGCATAAGCACAAGCAATAATTGACTAAAGCCTACAATTATGCTTTAATTGGCAGAAGGCAAACCAGGCATTACCGGGTTAGCCCTGGACCCCACAACCAGCTGCGGCTGCGGCCGCATATTCCCGGCTAACTGCCGGAGGAGAGGAGAGTGCACTATGCGCTCGAGTAGCATCTGTTGTTCCGCCGTTTCGGCGGTGCTGCTCTTTCTGGCTCTGGCCAGCGGCGCCCAAGCCGCCCAGCAGCCGCTGACCGCGCAGCTCAAGGACCAGGCCATCGCCACGTACGCCGGCCAGGACGCGTCCGCCAGCACCATCCTGCTCACGGCCAGCGCCGCCATGGGCGCCGTGGTGGGCGACCGGCGCGATATCGGCCGTAGCGCCGAGGCCGTCACTGCCATGCGGCAGGCCTTTGTGTCGTTCGCCTGGCGCCTCCAGGGCATGCCCAAGTTTGGCCTGCATCTCCAGACCGCCGCGCGCCGCCTGCTCGTCTACGAGGGGAGCGATGCAACGGCGCGGTTCGCGCTGGAGTGCAGGGTGCCGAAGGAGCGCCGCCACGACATCACGGCCTACCGCACGGCCACCATCACCGTCAGCCACCTGACGGGCGCGGCCTACCGGGTGGATACCCTGGACTGCCAGGGCCGCCCCCGCACCAAGGTCGTCACCGACCTGGCGGCGGGCTAACCCGCATACTTGTACGCACCCGAACGCCTGGACCCGCCCTTAGCGGCGGGTCCAGGCGCATCCGCAATCATCAAATGCCATGTACAATATATGCATGGACCTTACCGGACTACTGTACGTTATCGCGGCGATGCTCATTGCCCTGACACTGCACGAGTTTGCCCACGCCCTGGCCGCGGACCTATTGGGTGACCGCACGGCGCGCAACGACGGGCGGCTCAGCCTCAACCCAGCCGTGCATATTGACCCGTTTACAACGTTGCTGCTGCCGGCCATGCTGATTCTGCTCCAGTCGCCGGTAATTTTTGGCGCCGCCCGGCCTGTTCCATTCAATCCCTGGGCCGTGAAATACGGAAAGTACGGCTCGGCGCTCATTGCCGCCGCCGGCCCGGCCATGAACCTGCTGCTCGCCCTTGCCTTTGCCTTGGCCCTGTCGCTGGGCCACCAATACCTGCCGGCTTCCGTCCAGACGTTCTTTGTGGCCAACATCTCCATCAACTTGGGATTTATGATCTTCAACCTCATCCCAATACCGCCGCTGGACGGCTCGCGCATCCTGTATGCCTTTGCGCCGCGCGGGGTGCGCGACGCCATGGATAATATCGAGCGCAGCGGCTTGGTGGTGGTCTTCTTGCTACTGCTGGTGGCCGGTCCGCTGATCTATCCCTTCATGGGCGCCGCTATCGATGGCATCATGAAAGTCATCGTCCGCTAACGTATAATGCAGTCGTTATGGCTTTCCCGCGCCGCCAATCGCATATCACCATTGCCGTAGCCATCGTGGCTGCCATCGTGGCAACCGGAACCTGGTTTATTTTGGCCGCC
>CBDTXE010000077.1:0-6146 GCA_965364395.1 uncultured bacterium
TTGTTTTAATTGCCAGGACCTGAAGTATGGGTACGCGTCAGAGCAGCTTACAGCGGCTGGCGTGGTGGATGTGACCAATCTGTACAGAAATGCGCTGGTCAGCGGCGACTATCTCAACTGGATGATGGTCCGAGGCGATGAAGCGCTCGCCAATTCCTATAAGGCATTTGCAGCCGACGATACGAAAATTTGGTTCAACTATGAAAAGCTGCCCACTGCCAGTGCGGCAGTGGCGCCGGCCAACGGGGCGGCTGTAGTATCCACGCAGCCCACGCTGAAGTCTGCGCAATCGGTTGTTCCGGCAAACGGCAGGGTGGTTTACAGTTATGCGGTTGGGACAAGCAAAAGCCGCGATGGCGGCGGATACACATCCAGCCTAGGGGGCATTGTCGCCGAGTCTGGGTGGCGCGCCACTCCTGAGTGGCTGGTTGAGGCCGGCAAACTGGAGCAGGGCAAGACTTACTATTGGCAGGTCTGCGCCCAAGATTACGAGCGCAGCACTCCGTGCGTTTACGGCCCCGTGAATTCGTTTGCTGTTGATGGCAGGGTGGCGAAGGGCTCGTATTGAGGTCTGAGCGTCTACACGCTCATCCAAAAGGAAATGACAATGCAATTTGTATTCGACACCAGCGCCAAGCCGAGTGAGGGGCACTTACTGTACCGGCTATCAGACCACGGGCTGTATTTTCAATATAAACATGATCTTGTATCCGCAAAGGAAGTCATTTTTGCTTCAAGTTTGTCACTGGATATTTCCACTGATGGGCAGCTATTGGGTGTTTCAGGATTCGCGCCGACGCAGACGTGGATAAAAGACTCGGTGAATAAACCCTTGTATGTCCGCGGCGCAGTCTATGTCCGCCCTGAGGAAAATAAAGAGATTGAGTCCGGTGATTCGTTACCAAATCTGATTCACTCACAAATAATTTGTGATGAAGAAACTGGATGGCTGAGGGTGGGCGCAGTCGGTGAAAGCAGAAACGTCATGTTTGCCACAAACATTGTAGCCGGTTTATCACAGGGTCAACTGAAGTGTATATGGTTTAACCCTCAGATGGAGTAGTTTCAGGGAGGCGGGAGTGGACTAAAACTTCGGCAGGTGAGTACTGCTGTTTTCAGCGTTGGCGCAAAATGCGGCATGGAACGTAGGTCATCTCCTCCGACCCAGTTTGGCTACGACTCCTCTGACCGCAGCACCACTATCACGGAAGGCAGTAAGTCCCTTTCCTACGCCCGTGATGTCCAGAACCGCGTCACCAAGCGGGTACTAGACACCGGATCGGGTGCCAATGAAGTAAGGTACGGCTTCACCGGCTCCGGCGATACGCCTGACCTGCTCCTAAGCTCAAGTAACGGGGTTACCGAGCGCTACCTCCAGCTCCCCGGTGGCACCCTCTTAACCAAACGCACCAGCGGTGACGTCTTCTCCCTGGCCAACGTCCACGGGGACGTCATGGCGACCACCAACGCTAGCGGCGTCCAGACCGGCACCTTCACCTACGATCCGTTTGGCAATCCCGCAAGCGGCTCACCAAACAACACCGCCACCGACTCAACCTACGGCTGGGTGGGCCAGCACGAGAAGACTACCGAAACCGCCTTCACCCTCGCCCCCACCCAAATGGGCGCACGGGTCTACCTAGCCAAAGCTGGCCGGTTCCTGTCCATGGACCCGGTTGAGGGAGGCGTTGAGAACAGCTACGTCTACCCTCCGGATCCGGTGAATGACTTTGATTTGAGTGGGGAATTTACGGTTATAGGGTTGCTGGGTGGAGCTGCTGCCGTCGCGATATTCGTTTGGAGATGCGCTAAGTTCCGGCCATGCGCTATTCTTGCTACCAAATTGGCAGTAAAAGTGGTAAATGCAACAAAAAAAGCTGCAATATGGGCAAAGTCGACATGGAATAAGTATAAGAATCTACGTTTGTATATAGGCATCCATTGGAAGAATAACCACTACTTTAAGTCTACCGGCAAATGGCACAAGCATTTGCAAGTAGACATGTACTATCAGGGTAAAAAGAATAGCCATAAGAACCTGATGCGCATACCATTAGATTGGGGTTGCAGGAAAAAGCACTGTCAATAATATGCGGAGTGTACTATGGCTGATGATGCAAATAGATTATTACATGAAGAAGTGAATGCCTTGCGAACGATGTCATTTGAAGAACTGGCTCAACTGGCAAATTCCATTGAGACTCGCGTAAAGGAAGTTAAAGGTGTAGATGGACGCCCATACCAAATAAGTATTCGCTGCTTCTATGATGATAAGAAATCACGGATAATACGGGTGGCCGGATCCATTTATTCAATGGAGCCGATAACGCGCAAATGGTGGGAAGTATGGCGTATCCCGGATCGCGCACATGCAAATGCAGATTTTCTGATGCGCCCTGACGGATCCTTTGCAGACGAGACGCCGCCGGGGGTGTCCGTAAGTTGAAAAATCGTGACTGAAAAAGATTTGTGGAAGGAAGCCATCCGGAGTGGGAGGTTCGGAATCCTAGTTAGTGGGAGCGCTTATTTGGTGCCGGGCAACGAGGCAGTATCATTCATAGACTGGGTAAATGGTAGAAACAAGTTCCTTGGGCTAGAAGGCTTTAAGCTAGAAGGGGAGCATGTGGTGCCGATGATGGATCACATAATCGATTTTTCAGGCTCACATGGGACAGCTGAAGACCTAAAAAAGATATTGCAAAGTAAGAGCTGGGAGCCAGCACCCGACTATGTTGAGTTCATTCTTCAATAGGAGGAAAATGCCCAAAACTTTCGTTTTCACAAGAACGGCCGGTAGCCAACGCCTCGATGGGCGGTTTGATTTATTGCTGAACATCGATTGTGCCCGAGTACGAAGCATTGACCAGCTACATTCATTTTTTGCATTGCAACTACATTTCATCGAAGATTACGGAAACAACTTGGATGCGCTAATGGATATGTTGCGCTATCCGCCCGACGAATATACAGGTGCTGTCTTCGTGTTTTCCAACGCTGATCAGATCTAGAAAAAGAGCACACAGTGCCACGTTATTTGGTGCTATTTGACACAGTCAGCGGCGTAGACCGCATAAAAGACGCCATCATCCGGGCATCTGGCGGGGCCGCTTAACGGCGCAATGCCAAACGGCAGCCAAATAATCGCCTATACTATGCTTATGCTTGGTAGACTATCCAATTTGAATGCGCTGAAGGCTGCCATGCTGTCGGTCGCTAGTGTGGCGGTAGGCTCAACCCTTCTTTATATGGCCTTGGCGGCCATGAACCCCAACCTGCCAGGCGACCTTAACACCGACAATAAGGTGGATGTGGCTGATCTCTCATATCTATTGGCAAGGTACGGCACGTCCGACGCGTCGGCAGACATGAATAATGACGGCCACATTGGCATCATTGATTTATCGGTTTTGCTAAGCAACTTTGGCAAAGCCTATGTACCCTCGGGAGCGCAGCTTTATGTCAGCGCTTCGGGCTCGGATGCCGGTAGCTGCACCCAATCGGCTCCATGCCGGTCGCTGGCGCGTGCCAACTCCTTGGCCAAGCCGGGCACCACTGTAAACGTCGGTGCCGGGTCGTTTGCTGCCGCCACGCTTAGCACGTCCGGCTCGTCGTCCGCGCGCATTAAGTACGTGTCCGCCAGCAAGTGGGCAGCACTGGTAGCCGCCAATATGCGGATTACTGGCCAGTATATTGATTTTGAGGGATTTGACGTGTCGGGGTCGACGTTGCCCATTGGCATCCATGTGCTTTCAAGCAACGTTACCGTTAAGGGTAACCGCGTACATAACATTCACAAGTACGCGCCGGACGAAAACGGCGGCGCAGCAATTGACGTCTACACGCCTAACTACTCGGCCCTGACTAACGTGGTAGTTGATAGCAACGTTGTGTACGACATTGGCCGCTCGCCGGCTGCCAGCCAAACGGTGCAGGGTATATACATCGCGGTGCCAGTGACTGGCGGCAAGGTTATCAATAACCTGGTCTATGGCATTGAGGACTTTGGCATCCATGCCTACCACAACCCCGCTTACTGGACGGTCGCCGATAACACCGTTTTTAATTGTGGTCGCGGGATATTGGCGGGTCCGGGCTTCAAGGTCGCCAACAATATTAGTTACAAGAATCTGGGTGCGGGCATGGCAGTATCCAGCGCCCAGATCCAAGCACCGGTTACCTATGCCAAAAACATCATATTTGGAAACGGCGCGGGCAGTGTGCCCAGCGGCAGCATAGCGCAGGATCCGCAGTTCATCCTTTACCGCGCCGATGGCAGCGGGAATTACCGGCTTAGCGCGGGTAGTCCCGGCCTCAATACGGGCACGGCGACGGACGCGCCCGTATACGATATTACTGGCGCTGCCAGGCCGCAGGGTAGTGGCTTTGATATTGGCGCCTACGAGCAGTAGCTACTTCTGCTCAAATATCGCCACCGCTCCGCCGCCGTTCTCATAGTATTCAATCGTCAGAGTGTGGCTGCCGCTCGTCAAAATGGCCGCGGGGTTGTATGTTTTCATGGCGTGGTCGGTCCAGTCGTCAACTATGAGCTTGTCGTCAATCCAGAAGCGGATGCCGTCGTCGCTCTTCAGAGTGAAATTGTAGGTTCCGGCCGCAAAGTCCTGGGTCTTGGTCCATCGGACGGAGAACTTATCGGCTGGTAGCGCTGGATCGGGCGAGGCGCTGTCCCAGACAAAGTTGATGGCCGCGTCGGTGCGGGTCAGCTTGGGCGTGCCGGCGAGCGTCATGTTATCAAAGTAATGAGCCAGGAAGCCGGAAGGCGGGGGAGGCGGGGCTGAAGTGGTTTTCTCGTAGCCAAACTTGGCTACCGCGCCGCCGCCGTTTTCGTAGTACTCCAGGCGGATGTCGTGGTTGCCGGCCGTCAGATCAGTGGTGGCCGTGTGGGTGGTAAACGGGTGGTCGTTCCACTGGTCTATCAGGAGCTTGCCGCCTACCCAAAGGCGGACGCCGTCGTCACTGGCTGTGGTGAACTTATAGGTACCGGCCTCAAATGCCTCGGTCTTGGTCCAGCGGGCCACAAAATGGTCGGGAGTAATCTTGGGGTCTGGCGAGCCGCCGTCCCAAACAAAGTCAATCTTGGGATCGGTGCGGGTCAGGGTTGGGGCGGTGGTTGGCATGGTAGGAGCGGTACCGGCACCCGGAGTGTTCCAGTAGCTGCCGGCAAACCCGTCGGCCGGGGGCGGCGGTGGCGGAGGGGGAGGATTGGTGTCGCCGCCGGGAGCGATGCCAAACTTGGCCACGGCGCCGCCACCGTTCTCGTAGTACTCAATGCGCAGGGTGTGGCTGCCCGCCGTCAGTGGCACGGTGGCCGTGTAAGTGGTCATGGGCTGGTCTATCCACTGGTCGATGACGGGCTGGCCGTCAACATAGACGCGGACGCCGTCATCAGCCGTTGCCGTAAAGGTGTAGTTTCCGCCCGCAAAGTCATGGGTCTTGGTCCACCGCGCCACAAAGTGGTCGTTGGCGATACTGGGGTCGGGTGAGCCGCCGTCCCAGACGTGATCAATGGCGGGCTCGATGCGCGTGAAGGTGGGCGCGGTGGTGGGGATGGCGGGGGCCGTAGTGGCCCCTGGTGTGTTCCAATATTGGGCGGCGTAACCATCACCCGGGGGCGGTGGCGGAGGAGGTGGCGGGTTGCCGCCCCCTGAGACCTGCGTCCAGTTCAGCTTGGCCACGGCGCCGCCCATGTCCTCAAAGTATTCCATCCTAATGGTGTGGGCGCCGGCGGTAAGGGCGACGTCCGCCGAATAGGGAGTGCTGCCGTTGCCGTGCCACTCGTCAATCACCAGCCGGCCGTCCACCCACAGACGGACGCCATCATCGGTAACGGTGCCAAAGCGGTAGGTGCCGGCGGTGAAGTCCTGGGTCTTTGTCCATCGTGCGGAGAACTTATCAGTGGGGATGCTGGCCGCCGGCATCATCCTGGGGGCCGGGTGGGCTTATTCGGTGCTCGGATGGGGCGGATACTGGGGCTGGGATCCCGTTGAAAACGCATCGCTGCTGCCGTGGCTCACCGCCACCGCCTTTCTGCATTCGGTGATGATGCAGGAGAAGAAAGGCATGATGAAGGTATGGAACATGGTCCTGGTTTCGGCCACGTTCTACCTGTGCATTTTCGGTACTACGCT
>CBDTXE010000078.1:0-6118 GCA_965364395.1 uncultured bacterium
TGGGTACCTCTCCGTATTGGCTTGCTACAGCTATATACTGTACCTGAAGATGCTTAATTCTGCCAGATGCTACTAGTTGCCAAAGGCGGCGGCTTCGGCAGCCTCCCTGGTTGTTGCTGCGGATAGCCCCGCCATGTAGGTTTCGCCCGGGCTATTGTCAATGCTACTGTCCGATGATGAGCGGTAGATGCCAAACCTCATATGGTTGGTGCCGGGCAAGCCGGATGTGCTGTTAAAGAGTAAGGTTGCCTGGTATCGCCGGGGCATGACGAGCTTCCACCCGGCTCCATCGTCCGCAAACACTTCCATAAAACCCGTATTGCGTGCACTGCTCCATTTAACATGAAAGGTCCATTTTATGGTTTGGTTCAGGACTACAGGGACACCGAGGTCGTAAGGAGTAATGGCGCCCGCGTATATGTTTGGGTCACTAACCCATTGGTAATTGGGGCTGTTTCTAACCGCAAGTCCGTGTGGAGAGCCACCAGTCGTCAATCCCGTTTCGTTGACATGGCGAAATTGGTTAATCATCCATTGTCCTGACGTGGGGCGGGTATACAGGGTCATTTTTGTCGCCCAGGATATCCATGTTTCGTCACCATCTCGAAATATCCGGTTGTTAAAGCCGCTTCGTATTGGGTGCGCCATTTTCAGTTCATGGCGACCCTCGCCGACTGGTGCAAAAACCCGGTACGCCGGTTTTCCTGGCAGTACTGTTCCCAGCTGAGTGACGCGCTGAATATCCGGGTGCGCCCAGTTCTGGTACAAGCCGCCATCGGGGCTTGGTGCCGCACCGGTGATCGCATCGTCGCTCCAGGCCGACCATTCCTCTTCTGTGGCAGACGTTGCGTCGGCTTTCCAGACGACGGCTCCTTGGGCGAGCCCAAAGTTTGTCAGAAGCGTAGACAGGTCCAAAATGTTCACGCTACCGTCGCTGTTGATATCACATGCGGGATTGGCTATTTGAGCCCCTTCTTGGCCGTAGGCTGCCAGAAGCAGGCTTAAATCTACTACGTTTACTTTGCCGTCACTATTGATATCACTATTAGTAAAGGCGGCTTTGACAGATGCAGAAGGTATTGCGATGGCCGCTATTACGAGTAGCGGAACCATGAATACAACCAACAGCGACTTGGTTATTTGAGACTTTGCCATGGCACCAGTATATATTATTGCCCTTATGTATGGCGGAGAGGGTGGGATTCGAACCCACGATACCGTTGCCGGTATACCGCTTTTCGAGAGCGGCGCCTTCAACCACTCGGCCACCTCTCCCCGCTCATGTTTCTAAAACCGGCCCCTTTGGAGCCGGAACGGGTATTAATCCTGGCGCGCTCGGCAGGATTCGAACCTGCGACCTCCAGTACCGCAAACTGACGCTCTATCCATCTGAGCTACGAGCGCACGTCCTGAGGATTTAACTGCTTCAGATTATCATACAATTGCAGGTCTGGCTACAGATCGTGTCTAGAAGCGCAAGTACTTGGTGGCGCGCTCTATCCAGTCAGGGTGGCGAGGAACATGCGGCAAATGGTGCGCCAGAATTGACTCAATTACTGGCATATCTTCACTGTCACATATTAAAGTCAGCCTTGGCACAAAACGCTTGGCGGCGTCAATGTCTATCTCATGCCAGCCAACTTCCTCAAAAACGCTGTAGGATTTGAAGGACACATACGGGTTAGTCTTGCCGTCGATGGTGATGCCGTCCTGATCAACATGGTAGTCGAGTGTCCGCGGTTGCTTCCGCGAATACACCATTAATGCGACTGCGGCAACAGCGACCACGGCCGCGCTAGTCCATTGCTTTAGTAATACAAGTAATCCGCATGACACCGCCACGATAAGCCAAAGTGCCATGTACCAGCCGGCTGGCTTTTCATGAAAAATGAATTCTGATGCTTGCCATGTGTATGATTCGCCGCTCTCAGCAGGCTTTGGTTGGGGCATTGACTCGCCTGTAGCCGGTGTGGTCGCCTCCTGCACCGGCGGCTGAGGATGCGACTGCTCCGCCGTTTCAGCTGGCGACTGGCTTGGTTGCTGGGAGGGAGGTTGGCTTGATTGTCCGTTGGGGTCCATATATTTGCCGTATTATGCATCCGTATTATGACTTAGGCTACTCATAAACACAATCGCCTTGACCTGGTATTTACCGGCAGTTATCCTTGCAGTGTCCCGGAGGGGTGGCCGAGCGGTTGAAGGCACTGGTCTTGAAAACCAGCAGGCTTGAAAGAGTCTCGTGGGTTCGAATCCCACCCCCTCCGCCATTGAATTAATATGATCCGCTACGCAGCCTGTCTAGGCGCTTTTTTGTTTCTTGAGCCTCATTTTCCTTTCCCGTGTATCGATAGAGTTGCTCCAGCGTGTCCAGTGTGGCTAAGTGGGATGGATCGTTTGACAGTGCCGACCTTAGCCGGTTTTCGGCGGCGGCATATTCCGGCTCCCCCGCCTTGGGATTTGCCATCTGTATCTGCGCTTGCGTTATGGCCGACGCTGGCGATTGGTCGTCTATCGACTCCAGAATCCGGAGAGCCGCCTGGGGTAGTCCTAGGCGAACCAGCTCTTGTGCCTGCGCGGTTCCACCGGCCAACAGGCGCTCGGCCGATTGGCGCTCGGCTGGGCTAAGGGCAGGTAGCCCGGCGCTGGCATCGTCTGACTGGCCAACCAGGGTTTGAGCTGCAATTCGTAGACTGGAATCCTCGGTAGGCTTTATCAGCTGGCCAACCTCGGCCAGGCGGTTGGCCTCAATATGTGCGCGTAGGGCTGTTTTAAGGGCCTGTGGCGTGTCGAGCGCACTCCCTAGCGTCGTTATGGCTTCTTGCGGCTTCCATGCGTCCAGCTGCGCCTCCGCCAGCCTGACGCGGTATGTAATGCCGCTACCGTCCAGCGTGTCAGCTACCGTGTACCCCATGGCTTTATCAATGCGGCCGTCGTCTGCAAGGTTGGCCGCTACGGCAGCGCGTCCCTCGGCGTATTTGCTGGCATAAGGTGCTACTGCATATAGCATCACAGTAGCGCCCAGCATGGCCGCCACGGCGACCGGTAGAAAAAGGCTAATCCGGAATGGCTTTGAGCTGCTCATCTAACTTTGATAGTAGCAGCTTGGCGTCCTCTAGGCGACGTCTGGTCTGGGCAACAACCGGCCTGGGTGCCGACTTCAAATAGCCTTCATTCTGAAGCTGTTTGTCAAGGCGGGCTACGTACGCTTTGGTCTCAGAGCGGCGCCGGAGCAGCCTATCCTGGTGACCCTTTATTACCTCGTCATCGGCTTTTAGCCAGATATCTGCCGTAATAGCCGGTATGCGCAGGCCACTCCCTTCCCCTATCTCAACCCCGCCGAGGTGCGCCAAGTGGGCAATAAGGTCAAGCGATTCCTGTGAAAGCTGGCCATGGCGAACCAATAGAACTGGTTTCTGTAGTCCAAGCTCAGTGCTAAGCGTACGAACGCCGCCGACAATATTTCTCACCACTTCAAAGTCGTCGGCGTTTTCCTGGGGCATAACCACGTCCGGCCACTCGGCGGTAATAAGCTGCCCTTTGCCTCCCAGGTGACCCCAAATAGCCTCGGTGACATACGGCGCAAATGGATGGGCCATCCTCAAAGTCACATCCAAACAGTAATTCAGCACCGCCGGATTGGGGTGTAGCTTTGACGCTTCAATGTACCAGTCGGCAAAGTCACTCCAAACCAGGCCGTATAGTCTCTCCCCCGCCTCGCTGAACCGGTAGGCCTCAACCGACTCACCTATGGCTTTGTTTTCACGTGAAAACTTATTTAGAATCCATCGATCGGCCAAGTTCATGCTAGTGTTGGCAACCGCTGGGTTTTCACGTGAAAACGTATAATCGGAACGGTTTTGGGAGCTGACAAAGCGGGCTATGTTCCATAGCTTGTTGCAGAAGTTGCGATAACCCTCAACTTTTTTGTCACTAATACTGCCGTCGTTGCCAGCCGTAATGCCGATTGTTAGTGCCATCCTGAGGGCGTCGGTGCCGTACTTTGCAGTTAGATCCAGTGGGTTAATACCGTTGCCCTTGCTTTTGCTCATCTTTTTGCCGTGTTCGTCATTGACCATTCCCCACAGGTAAACGTCCTTGAACGGGACTTTGCCAGTGCGATACAAGCCCATCATCAGCATAGTGGCCACCCATTTGCTAAGGATGTCCCGGGCGGTGCCCATAAAGGATGTTGGGTAGAAGCCGTCAAAAGTGTCGGTCGTCTTAGTTGTGATTACTGGCCATTGGCTGGAAGAAAACCAGGTGTCAAAGGTATCGTTCTCGGCGCGGTAATTGCCATGGCCATAGTAATCCAGTGCCTCCTGCTCAGATGTGGCCACGATATATGGTTGCTTTTCAGGATCATTTGAAGTCTTGTAGAAAACCGGAATTCTAATCCCCCACCAGATTTGACGGCTAATATTCCAGTCGTGGAGGTTCTCTAGCCAGGCGATGAGAATTTTTTCAAAGCGTTCCGGGTGAACGTGGACCTCACCGGACCGCACGGCAGATACGGCCGCTTCCGCCAGGGGCTTAATTCGGAGAAACCACTGTTCAGTAATCAGGGGTTCGATAACCGTGCCGCATCTGTCGTGAGTCCCCACTGCATGGGTGAGCGCCTTGCGACCGAGAAGCTTGCCTTCCCTCTCCAGCCACTCCACGGTTCTGGTGCGCGCCTCCGCTGCCTCCAGGCCGGCTAGCTCTTCCGGTACGTTCACCATGCGGCCGTCCTGGTCAATGACGGTTAGCTGCGGCAGGTTGTGGCGCAGGCCTATTTCATAGTCGTTTGGATCGTGACCCGGCGTTACTTTCAGAGCGCCGCTCCCAAACTGGGGGTCCACGTGGTTGTCAGCGATAACCGGAACCGGACGGTTTACCAGCGGCACGGTAGCCGTCTTCCCTATCAACTTACGGTAGCGAACGTCCTCTGGGTTTACGGCTACCGCCGTGTCGGCAAAGATGGTTTCAGGACGCGTCGTGGCAATTTGGACGCTGCCGTAGTCAAGGGTGTAGATTTCATCAGTGCGTTCCACGTGCTTTACCTCGACGTCCGCAAAAGCGGCGTTGCAGCGGGTACACCAGTTGACAATTCGGTTACCACGATAGATGAGGCCATCGCTGTGTAGGTCTTTGAAGGTGTCGTAAACCATGGCAACCACGTCTTCATCAAGCGTGAACTTCTGCTTGCTCCAATCTGCGCTCATACCCAACGACCGGAACTGGTCGATGACCTTGCCGCCGCTTGAATGTGTGAATTCCAGTAGTTCGTTATAAAAACGTTCTTGC
This sequence comes from uncultured bacterium, assembly GCA_965364395.1. Taxonomy (GTDB): domain Bacteria; phylum Patescibacteriota; class Saccharimonadia; order UBA4664; family SCTI01; genus CBDTXE01. The sequence goes on from CBDTXE010000078.1 coordinate 5,284, forward strand.
CCCAGGTCAAAGCGGGTTTGGCCTTTTGGCCCAAGGATGTCGCGCTCGTAGACAAATTGGGATTCAATGCCCGCGTGGTCGGTACCCGGCAGCCATAGCGTTGGGCGCTGCTGCATGCGCATATAGCGGGTGATGAGGTCTTCAACCGTGTACATGGCGTGGCCAGCATGCAAGGAGCCATTGGCATTGGGAGGAGGCATTACAATGCTAAAATGCGGCTTTTCCGGATTTCCACCGGGCTGAAAGGCACCGGATTTCTCCCAAGCCTGATAGATGTCCGCTTCGTATTTTGCGGGCTCGTATGCCTTTTCCATCTCATTCATAGGCAAATCTTAGCATATGGCGGCCAGATTACATGGCTAGTACGGGGTTGGGGGAGAGGTTGTCGGGGTGGACGGACGTACCTAGGCGTGCCCGGAAGTATCCCAGACTGGCAATCATGGCCGCGTTATCGGTGCAAAGGGCAATCGGTGCGTAGGTGATAGGGCAGGGGAGCCGATGCTCCAGGTCTGCCCTCAGTGCTTGGTTGGCGGCAACTCCTCCGGCAATAACAACGCTGGCAGGGCTGTAGGCGGCGTAAGTTGTCATTATGCGGTCGCAGAGGATCTCGACCACCGTTTTTTGAAAGCTGGCAGCTAGGTCGAAGCGCTGTTTATCGGATAGCAAGGCGGGTAACTCGTGAGAAGGCGTACGGAAGTCGCGGCCGGCGGCAGCTTGCGCCGCACGCAGTACGGCCGTCTTTAGCCCGCTAAAGCTAAAATCGTAAGGCCCAGCCGTTTTAGGCTTTGGTAAAGCAAAAGCGCTGGGATCTCCTTTTTTTGCGGCGGCCGCAATT
>CBDTXE010000079.1:0-5794 GCA_965364395.1 uncultured bacterium
ACCAGTACCTTTCTTGGCACCGCCGTTCCGTTGTTTACCAGGCCATCCGGCTGGGGCTGGGCAAGCTGCAGCTGAGCCTGCAGTATGTCGTAGCCACTAAGGATGCCAAGGTCCATCCGGTAAGCAACCCGCCAATTGGCTCCAACCGATGTGCCGGTAGCAGCGTCACAGCCTTGGCCAGGTCCGCAGACCATCCCGTCAGACTTATAGCTCTTGAACCAGTTGCTGGGGCCACCGTAGTCAACTACTGAACTTTGCACTATCACGGGGAAGTCGCTGTACTTTAGCGCGTACAGCCAATCGACGTTCACATTGATCGCCATTTGCGGCCCGGCCGCCGCCTGGGAAACCGCCGGTGCTCCGCCAACCACGCCTTGAGTGCGGGTTGCCACGGTAGGCGCCGCTATGCGGAAGCCACTTAGCGCGCCGCCGATTGTCAGCCAGCCTGGATTTTCTTTGTCGTCCGCCAAAGCCACTCCCGGAGTATCAAACTTGAGGATTGGCGAAGCCGTCTTGCTCTTGATGACCACCATTTGCTTTACCTGCGACCCTGACACCTGGTACACCAGGTCAATGCCAGGCCAGACTTCCTTGTAGGTAATGGATTCCTTTAAGCCGGTTCCGGACATTATCGGTAAAACGCTCTTTGCAGCGGTTGGCCGTATTGAAAGCAGCTGTCCTCCGTACCGCAAATTTGCTCCAACTGACGCAGAGTGACCAAACGACGCCTGCCAGGCGTTGGCCTTGGTGACCCAGTTGCCGGCAGCGTCTTTGGCCAGTGTGGTGTCGACATCTTTCCAGACGCCCTGTTCGTTGTAGCTGGTTGCTTGGTAGCTGCGCTCCAGGGTACGCGTGCCGTCGGCGTTCAGGTAATGGGTATCGGTAGGCGTACGCCCCTCTTGCAGTTTCTGTACCCTTGTCAGGTCACGGGGCTTTGCCGCCCGCGCCACACCGGTGGCAGTGCGTACCGGCTTTTGCGCCACTACGGGCGTTGGCGCTGGCGAGTCCAGGCGGGCCGCCTCTTGCGCCGGCGCCGCCAAAGACGCCAGTGAAGGTGCAAGTGACTCCGGCAATTTGATTACATCCGCGTGCGCCTGGTTCATTGTGCCACCCGGCGCCGCAGCGCCCACGGCTAGTGAACTAATAATCAGGCCACCAATTGCAAAACCACTTATTAGCCTTACAAATACACGATAAACGCGCTGCATCCACATCCTCCACGGCCAAATAAGCATGGCCTGTTTGAGATCTAATATAGCGCTTACGCTAACAGGTTGCAACGGATTAGTGGAATAACGCATTTTGGAAGCTAAAACCAACACGCAGACAAGGATAGCCTTTGGCAAGAAGAACGGGCACCATACTAGCTCAATGGAAACCGAGATGCGAAACTGGAAAAGGGAGCTAAGGGCACTTTATAAGGTTAGGAGAAATCATGGCGGGTGAACACTCGGTGCAGTTGATAAATACACTGACGGAAAAATTATCTGAGCTGCGTGAGCTGCAAGAAATGGGCAGCCAAGAACAGGAGAATTTGGCACATAGTCTCATTGATATACAGGAATCCAGTGCAAAAATTAACGACCTTGTTAGCTCATTTAAATCTAAAGGTAGTATAGATAGTGATCAACTGTTTGAAATATCGCAGGAACTAAAACACATACTTTATCATGTGTCTGCTTCAAAATACCTTACAGTGTACGCAGGAATAAAAATGTATGCGGACAAACCTGAATAGTTTGGCTGAGTTGAGTTTCTTTTTTATCCCCGCTACCATTCAACGATGCCATCCATGAATACATAAGTGAAATATATACGAAGCAAAGGCCCCATATACACTTCCTACATTGCGCGCGATGTTGAATTGGCTGTGATGCTGCACCTCGAGCCGACGGCGAAGGTAGACGACTGTCTGCCAATGTATCCTGTGGCTTTATATGTGACCAAAGAGGGTGCCATTGCGAATATTGAGACAATCTACACCGAGACCGACTGGATTAAGGAGAGTATTCACTTATCCGATCCCGTGGAAACATCGGGCATATTACTCAATGAGCGAGGCGAGAAGTACGCCGACATGACCGTGGAAGGAGATGCCGACGTCGTATACGACGCCGCGAGCGATGTCTTAGAAATTCGTCTAGGGCCTGGAGAGGGCCATCTGCTTTCATTGGGCGGAGGAATACTCGCCAAAGTGAACAGTGAACATTTGCTAAGCATGTATTTCAAAGACTACAAGCTGCATGTAAGTAAGGAATAATAATTTCCAGTCGGGAAGGCAGGCGGAGCTTACGCCCCGCCCACCAATAGCCACACCTACGACAAAGCCTCCCGCCTTACCTCCGCCACCATCGGCCCCAATACCTATACCTATGACTTTGGCGCCCCCACGGCCTGCGCCGGTACATATAACCCAGACGCCGGCAAGAACGCTAACCGCACGTCCACGACCATAGGTGGCGGCACTCCCACCACCTACTGCTACGACTACGCAGACAGGCTAATCTCCTCCTCCGACCCATCCCTCACCGATGCCCAGTACGATAGCCACGGCAACACCACCCAGCTTGGCTCAGGAGCAGCAATCACCCAGTTTGGCTACGACTCCTCCGGCCGCAGCACCTCTATCACGGAAGGTAGTAAGTCCCTTACCTACACCCGCGACGTCCAGAACCGCGTCACCAAGCGGGTGCTAGATACCGGCTCCGGTGCCAATGAAGTAAGGTACGGCTTCACCGGCTCAGGCGATACGCCTGACGTCCTCTTAAACTCCAGTAACCAAGTCACCGAGCGCTACCTCCAGCTCCCCGGCGGCACCCTCTTAACTAAGCGTGGTAGTGGCGACGTCTTCTCCCTGGCCAACGTCCACGGCGATGTCATGGCTACCACGGATAGCAGCGGCACCCAGACCGGCACCTTCACCTACGACCCGTTTGGTAACCCAGTCTCCGGTTCACCAAGCAACACTGCCACTGACTCAACCTACGGCTGGGTGGGACAGCACGAGAAGGCCACTGAGACCGCCTTCACCCTCGCCCCAACTCAAATGGGCGCACGGGTCTACCTGGCCAGAGCCGGCCGCTTCCTATCGGTAGACCCGGTTGAGGGTGGTGTTGAGAACAGCTATGTGTATCCGCCGGATCCGGTGAACAAGATGGATTTGGATGGGGAGGCAGCGTTCTTGATCTTGCCGGCCATAATGCTTGCAATCCGGGTAGCTCCATACGTCCCAAGAGCATACACCTTCGCGCGCCATTTCATAAGTACTTCAAGGAGAGGAATGGCCGCTCATAGGCACTTCTCCGGAGCCGTAAATCGTATGGGAGGAGCAGGAAACAGAACTCTCCTAGGCAGCAGGTACCGTCCGGATGGAGTTCTCGGGAAGCGTATTATGGAGCTCAAGCCCCATAATACGCGCGCAATAGCACGGGGGTATTACCAATTAAACAAGTACAGGGGCGTAGCGGGCTCAAGATACAGGTATGAGCTTTGGACGTACAAGCGAACCTGGTATGGTAGGTACAAGTATCGTTGCCATAATGGATGTCGTTAATGTTTGACCTATTGTTCCATCGTAATATGGATAATAAATGGACCAAGGGTCGAGTTGTTAGCCATGCCGAAAATGAGCTACATGCGCTTGGCTTTATCGCATCAGGAAACTGCCTTATTAGGCATAATCGCGTTTATGCAAAACTTGAATTTGACCAACCGCCCTATAGTGACAAGCCATCACGAAAGTATAACGTCGAAATGCTGTTTGGTAGGCCTACTGAAACCATAAACGACAGTAATATCGACAATTTCGATCCTTATGGTACGTACTGGGGTCTTGATTTGGCAACTGTTTGCGGTCGTCGCGGTTCATACATTTTTCAACCCGATCAGAACTGGGAAAGAACCACCTTGTGTGCCGATCTTTGTGGACCGGCAATAGAATTCTTGAAAGCAACGGAAGATTTACAACTGTTTGTTGATGGATTAATTGCGGGAAAACTAAACGTTGGAAAGCACAGCTTCAATCTAACTCCTAAACTACCGATTACGCGATTCCAGTACGTATCAATCATATCCGCAATCGCTCTAGCGCTTTCTTGCGGGGATGCACAGCTTGCTGCTAAGGGTTATGATGCACTGCGATCATACGTTGCGGCGAACCCAAATGAAAAAGAGACTGTTCGTGAAATGTTGGCAGCTGATGACGCACTACGTGAATACCAGCAGCAATAAGTATAGACCATAATGCTTGCTTCTTGGCAGGCGGAGCTTGCGCCCCGCCCACCAACGCTCCTCAAGGCCCGTACCGGTGGTACAGCTTGGCCGCCTCCAGCACGGCCTCGTACTCGCCAGGCAGCACCTTCACGGGCCGCCGGCCGCCAAGTGCACGGACTCTTGCCAGAAGCCAGTAGCGCGCCTCGTTGGTACCCGGTACCGTCTTAAGGGCCTTCAGTACGGTCACCAAGTTGGCTAGTGCCTCGCATTCCTCGCGAGTGGCCTCGGCACCCTTCTTCAGCTGGTTCAGCCGCTTCTGGGTCATGCCGGTGGCATCGGCGGTCTCCGCCCAGGTGATCTGATAGCCGTCGCGGGTTGCGATCAGCTGCAGCAGCGCCTGCTCGGTGGTCTGGCCTTCCGTTCGGCCGCTCTGCAGCTTCTGCCCCGTGGTGTCGCGCAGCGCCACCGGCTTTCCGCACCGGGGACAGCGCCCCCTCCATCCAGGTGCGCCGGATCCAAACACCACTCTCGGGATCTGCTGGCGTTCGCTGGGGCTCAGTGCGTGCCCGCAAAATCCGCAGCGCAGCGAGCTTGGAGCCTGCCGCGGGGCATGGAACGTCTGGGTCATCACAACTCCTTTGGTCGTGGGTGATGGCCTAGAGTCTTTTTACAATGATTAGTGCAGTATTACAAGCTTATTGTAAGGCCAATTCCAACCAGACCGAGGACGGCACCCACAAGTAAAATGGCGTACTCAATTTTGCGGTCTATCTGCAACTTCTCGTGCTGGACCAGCAAAATACCCAGGATTAAGCCCGCTGGTAGCATCCGACGCCCTGCCCACGCTACCCATAGCGTACCCAGTACTAGGTATAGCAGTATTTTGAGGAAATAGACGCTGTCGTATTCTTGGGCAGATTGGTTTTGAGCCATGCGGGTATTATAGCAGTTACGCTTGCTTTGTGTTGAATCAGAAGGCTTAATAGAGCCACCTCCTACAGATAGGATATCGCATGGCCCTTGACAGCTTCAGGCGCCCCTACTGGCTGGTGTATGTCCCCATCATCATGGTGGTGGCCGCAGCCGCGGGCTGTACATCAATGCTGGCTGGAAACACCGGTGGCACATACAGCTTACTGCGCCTGGCAATCCTGCTGGTGGTAGCCGGCGCAGTGTTGTTCTGGCGGCGCTGGCGGCTGCACGCCGTCATTGGTCTGGCACTCTGGGCGTTTGTGGCCAGCCCCATGGTTACCAACCGGCAATTCCTGGGCTTCCAAGACACGCCGCCGCCCGGCCTGCAGCCGCTGTCGCAAGCGCCCGCCCTGCTGCGCGGCGATGCCTGGGATTCCGGCGTCTACATGGCGACCATGGCCGAAAAGAACTACCTCAACGGCGAGGGCAGCTATGCCCACGCCGACCTTGTGGCCTGGACGGTCACTTGGCTCCCCTGGCCGCACCTGTCGCGGGCGCAGATCATCGGCATTGGCGGCAACTTTGATGAGTTCTGGATCTTTGAGGAAGAGATTCGCGCAGGGACGGCAACTGGCCGAGGCCGGCTACGGCGGACAGACGCTGACGACGA
>CBDTXE010000080.1:0-5662 GCA_965364395.1 uncultured bacterium
ACGGCGTGGACTACCAGGGTATCTAATCCTGTTCGCTCCCCACGCTTTCGTGCCTTAGCGTCAGAAATATGCCAGCAAGCTGCCTTCGCCATTGGTGTTCCTACCGATCTCTACGCATTTCACTGCTACACCGGTAATTCCACTTGCCTCTCATATCCTCCAGGTATCCAGTATGCAATACAGTCCATGGGGTTGAGCCCCAGGATTTCGCATTGCACTTAAATACCCGCCTACGCACGCTTTACGCCCAGTGATTCCGGATAACGCTTGGACCCTACGTATTACCGCGGCTGCTGGCACGTAGTTAGCCGGTCCTTATTCCTGAAGTACCGTCATAATCTTCCTTCAGAAAAGCAGTTTACAACCCGAAAGCCGTCATCCTGCACGCGGCGTTGCTCCGTCAGGCTTTCGCCCATTGCGGAAGATTCCTCACTGCTGCCTCCCGTAGGAGTCTGGGCCGTATCTCAGTCCCAGTGTGGCTGGTCATCCTCTCGAACCAGCTACTGATCATCGCCTTGGTGGGCCATTACCCCGCCAACAAGCTAATCAGACGCAAGCCCCTCCTCTAGCGCATTGCTGCTTTAATCGCAAGCGATCACATGCGGTATTAGCTCGACTTTCGCCGAGTTATTCCCCACTAGAGGGCAGGTACTAACGTGTTACTCACCCGTCCGCCACTAACTCTTGCGCTGACATACGTGTTTGTTTAGCTAAGTCCTCGCCGCCAAGGGCGGCTGCGGAGGCGCTTCAACAAACAGTATGTCAGCCTCCAATTCGTAAGAATCAGATTAAGAGTTCGTTCGACTTGCATGTGTTAGGCACGCCGCCAGCGTTCATCCTGAGCCAGGATCAAACTCTCCAAATAGATGCTTCAAATGTTGCTTTGTCGCTTCGCACTTACGTGAGGCGCGACGCCAGCAACATCTTTCGCATTTGAAATGTTTGAACATGGTCGTCAATTTACGTTGACGTTTGTTTTGTTTGTTCAATTCCCAAAGTGAATTGATGGTTACACTGCACTACCAAATTTTCAAACGATTCATCGTCCAAAGCATTACGCAACTGATTGCCCCACCGTGCGTGGCGCTGGCAAGCAGACAAAAAATACCGACCCGAGGGCCGTTACTTATACTGCATCTCACTTTCAAGACGTTGATCCAATAATAAACCAGCAGTTTAGCGCTGTCAACAGGTATAAATGCGTACCCTACTGCAGGGCCTAGCGGCGGTCCCCCAACCGGTCTAGCGGATTGCTGCGCTCTGGCCGCGGCACAGGCGCTGAAGGCGGCGGCGCGGCTTCCCTGTGGGGCAAAATGCTTGTATCAGGCAGCCTGGCTTCCGGCGGCTGGAAATTAGAAATGCCTCCCCGCTGCCCCGCCGCGTGCGGCGGACCACTTGATGGGTACAGGCGCGGCGGCGCGGCCGATGCCGGGCGCACCCGGGCCGGGTACGACCGCTTACGCAGGCGCGAGATGGTGACAAACACCAGGATGATAAACATGAGTAGCAAGGATCCAAGCCCGGCAAAGCGCACCATGTCGGCCAGGGAGCGGGATTGGTCGGGTTGCGCGGCCGTTGACGGCGCTTGTTCGGGCGTAATCACCCGTTCCCCATCCACGGCATCAATCTCAATCTGGGCGAACTCCGATATGTTGCCGGCGGCATCAGAGGCTTGCAGCCGGTAAAAGTAATGTCGCCCAGCCTCAACGCCCCCGTCCGCGTAAGACACCGTGCGGATATCGGCGCTGAGAATTTCCCAGTTCACTTGGTCGGTTGACCGCGATAGCCGGTAATGGTCGACGCCGACATTATCGGTGGCGGGCTGCCATGCCATTTGGACGCCGGCGGGGTCAACCTGGGCGGAAAACTGCTGGGGCATGCCCGGCGGCGTCACATCGGAGCCTAGTGTCTGCTGCACCAGCGATGCCGCAGCCGTGGCGGCGGAAGGAGCCGGCGCGGGCGCTGCCGGACGGCCGCCCGCTCCTGTATTGCCGCCCCCACCGGCGCCCGAACCGCCGCCCCCACTGGGCGGGCTGGCCGGCGGGCAGCCGTTGCCGCCGCGATAGGCCGCCGCCGGGCAGGCGTCATTGATATCGTGGATGCCGTCACCGTCGGTATCACGCAAGCGCATCTGGTAGGTAAAGCTGTGTTCCGCCCCGGGCGCTACCTGCATTGTGGCAGAGCCAATGCGGTGCGGCGATCCAGCGTCTTCGCCGTAGCCGTTTTTTGTAGCGCGCTCCATCATGTATGATTGCGAGCCCACGCCGTCTGGGACCGGACAGCCCAGGAAGCGGGCCGTTCCGGAGGTGTCGGTAACCAAACCGCCTGGCGCATTGGCGCAGGTGGCGCCGTTGGCGGCTTTGATCTGGATTTGGACGCCAGCCAGCGGCTTGGAACCGCTAGTGACGTCTCGGACGGTCATCGTGACATTGGCAGAAGCAGCCGCTAGCGCGTCGGCGTAAGAGATAAGCCCAACTGCCACCGTACCCCACAGCAAGGCTGCGGCAATAACTGGGTTAACGCCAAATGGCCTGACCGATTTCTTGGCACGATGTGACATGGTACGGCTCTTATTATAGGTGAATCACGCTTATGGTGTAAAACCGGGCGCTTTTCAACTCCCTAGCGGCGCTTCCGCGCGCGCTCTTTGGCGGCGCGGCGCTTCTTATTGGGCCCTTCAAACCAGCGGCCTTTGGCTACAGCTTCACGGTTTTCAGCCACGGCATCGGCGACGCGGACGCGGTAAGACCGGTAGAACCAGGCAATGGTAACCAGTGCCGCCGCCGCCAAGACAAGCGGCCAAACGATCCACAACGCCACGGCCACGCGCTCGTAGGCCAGGAAAGCCAATGCCAGCCCGGCCAGGCCGTACAGCCCGGCGATGCCCGATGCGCGGCGGACCAGCGTCTCCACCACGGAGATGCCACGGTATTTGTTACTAAAGAGTATCCGTGCCAGGACGGCGCCAACTACCAGGATTCCGGAGATGGCCGTTAGTGCAATCAGCTGCTCGGTGCTGATGCGGGTGGCGGCAAAGTTCCACAGCGAGCTCAGCCGGTTGGCGTTGAACAGGCAGGCCAAGGCAAACCCCAGCAGCGCCCCGATGGTTACTTCCAGCGGCTTGTGGCCCAGGATTTCCCTCAGGCGGGCCTGCGGATGGGCCAACTTGATGCGGTCCTGGTTGAGGCTTTCCAGAATCAGGTTGATGGCCGCGGCCTGCTCGCCGCTGGCGCGACGGACGCCAAATGAATCGTACATCACGATGGCCGCCAGTAGCGCCGTGACGCCAAAGATACTGGACTCCGGCCCGTCAATCAGGAAGGCCGTCACGGCCAGTGATGTCACCACCGCCGAATGGACGCTGGGCATCCCGCCGGAGGCGTAGAGATACCGGAAATCGAGGCGGCCATTCAATGCCGCCAGAATGAATTTTAGAAACTGCGTTATCGCCCATACGAGGAATGGAACGACCAGATACGGATTGTACACGTCCTGACTCCCTGTTTTGGGCTCATGCTAGCAAAAACTTACAGCATTGTCACCTGTTAGCGGCGAAAGCGTCGCTCCAAACGGTGGCTAATGGCCGCTAGCAACAGCGCGGCGGCGGCGAGCAGCAGCATAGTGCCGGTGGCCTGGGCGGCGGCTTTGGCGGACGCATCGGGCGTCCGGACGCTGGCGGCGACGGCCTCAACCGGCTTCAAGGCACCGGCGGCGGGCTGCACTTTTCCTTCTGTCACGGACTTGTCGGACGTGGTCACTGTGCGGTCAAGCGTGGCTGTGGGTTGTTTGGCGTGGTTGGCGGTGCCGGCCTGGCTGGTGGCTACTTTTCCGCTAGCGGCGCCTGACCCTGGCTTACCGGCCGTCTGGCCTTCCGACACGGACACCGGCTTCCCCTCTCCCGCCTCAGTATCTTCATTGACGTTGCCCGTCCAGCTGCCAAAAACATTGATTACTAGGACGCCAAACCACTTCTTCAAGTTCAAGTGGCTACCAAAAATATTGGCGACGTTGGTGGCCACGGATGCGTCGCCGGATGTGGCGTTACCAGCCTTGGTGTTGCCCGCCACGTTAGCATCGCCGCTGATAGCCCCCGCGCGCACGTTGTTGGTGATGGTGCCGGTTGGCTGGTTGACGACATTCAGGTTGCCCGAGCTATTTGCCGTGGCAGAATTGGTGGAATCGGCGCCGGTGGCAGTGTTTTGCGCAGTGGCATTGCCGGTAAGCAGCGCACCCATACTCTCGCCACCCTGCGGCAGGTTCATGATTCGCCCAACCCACTTGCCCATGACGTTAACCAGCACCAGGACGGCGTTGTCGCCAAATAAGCTGGTGTTGGAAAGGTTGTAGAGGTTGTTGCGGGTAGCCGCGTCGCCCGTCTGGGCCGTACCCGCCTGCGAGTTGTTGCTTACATTGGCATTGCCGCTCCGGGCCTCGGTATCGATAGCATTGTTGAATGCCGCTGACGGGCTGTTGGTGACGGACGCATTGGCGGCATTGTTAGCTGACGCGCTATTGTTGGATTCTGGACCCGTGCCTGAATTGGTGGCGGTGTTACCGGCCTTGGTAGTTGCGGGCGCCCCGGCGACTGAATCCAAGAATCCGTCAGGAAACAGCACGTCCCCATTGAGGTTGCCAAAGATATTGAGCAGGCCAAAGAAAGACTGGCCGCTGCTGATAGCCGAGTTGATCATGTTGATGATGTTCAGCGTGACGGCGGCGTCTCCGGTGGTGGCATTACCACCAACGGTGTTATTGGTGACACCGGCGTCACCCGACCGCGCCAGCAGGTTCACGTCATTATTGATCGTGCCAGTCGGCTTGTTGACCACTGTCAGGTCTTTGCTACTGTCCGAAACTGCGCTGTTGGAAGAGCCCGGACCCGTGCTGCTATTGGTTGCCGAAGCCCCCGCACCTTTGAAGCTACCTAGTTGCCCGCCCCCGGACGTTGCCATGTTGGGCTGCAGCATTATGTCTCCGGAATGGCTTCCAAAGAGGTTTTCCGCCATGTAGGCGAGCCCTCCGTTACTCCACGACCACGCCGCGTTCAGGAGGTTGAGCAGGTTCTCAATGACTGTTGCGGCGCCGGACGTGGCACTGCCTCCCTGAGTGGTGCCGTTGACCAGGGCGTTCCCGGTATCGGCAGTACTGGTGCTGTTGTTGTTTACCATGGCATTTGTCAGCATCTGCAGCATGGCGGCCTGCTGGCTGCTAGATTCTGAGCTGTTGCTGGAGCCGGGACCGGTATTGGTGTTGCCGGCCGTCCCAAGGCCCAGCAGCGAGGCCAGCGCGGCTGCCGGATCGGTTTTGCCATCTGCCGCGGCCGATGACGCCGCTGCCGTCGCGGCAACCTTGGCTGAAGGTATCACGTGATACCAGCCGGTAGTGTGCTCATACCGATACAACGGCGACTCATAGCGGCCCAGGACGGCGGACCAGGCAAACGACGATTTGACCGTCGGCTGCCAGCGCTGTGCGGCGTCATTGAAAGCATAGTCGGGGATGCCGCCGGCAGTGGCTTTGGTGCTATGGTCAGCGTTGTCCGGGCTAGCGGCGGCGGCCGGCGTTGTTGAAGGACTGGCCTGCGGCGATGGCGAAGCCGACGGTGATGGTGAAGGCGATGGTGACGGCGAAGGGTCTGGTGAAGGATCGGCTTCCTCGGCCG
>CBDTXE010000081.1:0-5607 GCA_965364395.1 uncultured bacterium
GAATTTGAGTGGGCCAGACGGCATCTGGATACCGCCAAGCGCCAACTGAATAAAGTAAAAGAGAAGTCGATGGCCGCACGTAACCGCCACGAGGAGCCTCCCAAGGACTCTCAATCTCGGTAGCGGTCGGCCACAGCCCGCCAATCCACCACGTTCCACCAGGCATCCACGTAATCGGGGCGCCGGTTTTGGTATTTGAGGTAGTAGGCGTGCTCCCAGACGTCTAAGCCTAACAGGGGCTGGGTGTCGTCCATCAGTGGGGAGTCCTGGTTGGCGGTGCTGGTAATTTCCAGGCCGCCATCCCTTTGGACCAGCCATACCCAGCCGCTGCCAAAGCGTGCCACGGCAGCGGCTTTCCACCGCGACTGGAACTCGGCAAAGCTGCCGAAGCTGTTGGCGATTGCCTCCCCTAGCTTTCCGTCGGGCTCACCGCCGCCATCTGGCGACAATAATTCCCAAAACAGCGTGTGATTGGCATGGCCGCCACCGTTGTTACGCACCGCCCCTTGAATAGCATCCGGCACTTCGTCTATGTCGCGTAGCAGCTGCTCCACCGGCAGATTCGCCAGCGTACTATGCCCGTCCAAGGCCTCGTTAAGCTTGCTGACGTAGGTGGCATGGTGCTTTGAATGGTGGAACTCCATAGTTTTGGCGTCAATGTGCGGTTCTAGCGCATCGTACGGATAGGCCAAGTCGGGCAGCTTGTGCATCGCGGACTCCTTGGGTTAGTACTTGGTATTTTACACAATTGGCAAATGAAGCAACTGGTACGCCTTCCAATTGCGGCATGAAATTCTCATGCTTACAATTGATTTCATGAGTGGAATGGATGGAATCCGGCGGCCTGCCGCTTCGCCGGCAAGATTACGCGCCGGCACCAGAACTGCGGCCCGGCGCACCCCGCCGACGCGCGGCATTATCGTCCCTGCCATGAAACCCGGGGTGGCTAACCAACTGATTCCGACAGTCCCCAACTACGCCGTTGCTAGCCCATTTGCCAGTAGGCTTCCGCTACCGCGCTTTGCGGCCGTATTTGCCGCCATTGCCTTGGCCGGCTGGGGAGCTATGGCATTTGCCGGATCTGCCGTCCGCACACCCGCAGTTGCGGCATCCACCAAGGTTGCTCCGGCACCGGCGCCCCTAGCTCCGGCGTCTGATACCATCACGCCGCTGCTGGCCGCCTTCCAGACCAAGACTGGCGTACCCGCCGGCATTGTAGTGATCAACTTGCAAACCGGCGCGACGGCGGGCACCAATCCAGACCAAGTCTTCACCAGCGCCAGCCTGTATAAGCTATTTGTCGCCGAAGCTATATACCGAGGCATTGATAAAGGCAGCATCCGCGCTGGCGACCGTGCGGGCAACGCCGGGTACAACGTCGCCAATTGCCTCAAATACATGATAACCATTTCCGACAACGCCTGCGGCGCCGCGCTGGGGTCAATGGTGGGCTGGGACAGGCAAAACCAACGCCTGCACGACGCCGGCTATACAAATACCTGGCTGCGCGCGCAAGGGACCCAGCAGACCAGCGCGGCCGATGTGGCGACGTTTCTCAAGCGGCTATATGACGGCACGCTTCTCAGCCCAAATAGCACCAAGGCTTTCATGGAACTCTTGGCAGCGCAGAAAATAAACAACCGCCTGCCCTCCGGACTCCCAACAGGTGCGTCCATCGCCCACAAAACCGGTGACCTTGACGGCTATGTCCACGACGCCGGTATTGTCACGGGACCAAACGGCAGCTATGTAATTGCCGTGACTACAGGACCGTGGCGCCATCCGGCCAATGCGGCGGCTCATTTTGGCGAACTATCGCGCCAGGTTTACGCCGCCATGCAGGGCAACTAACTACCCGGACAGCAAGTCTGGGCGATTACGGCGCGTTTTCTCCAGGGCTTTTTGTTGCCTCCAACTGTTGATCTCCGCATGGTGACCCTTTTGCAACACCTCGGGGACCACGCTACCGCGGAAGTCTACCGGCCGGGTGTATTGGGGATACTCAAGCAATCCGCCCTGGAAAGACTCCACATGGGCGCTTTGATCGCCCCCCAGGACGCCAGGGATGAGGCGGACAACCGCGTCGGCCAGCACCATCGCCGGCAGTTCTCCGCCGGTTAGCACGTAGTCACCTACCGACAACTCCTCGTCGGCATAGTCCATGATTCGCTCGTCAAATCCCTCATAGTGGCCGGCCACCAGTATCAGGCCGGTAAGCTCTGCCAGCTCCAGGGCCCGCCCTTGGGTGAATTTCTTGCCCTGCGGAGACATAATAATTACGCGCGCCTCTGGATTCTGCTTCTTGCAGTCTTCTATGGCCGCCACTACCGGCTCCGGCTTCAGCAGCATCCCGTCGCCGCCGCCATAGGGCGTATCATCCACGGTCCGGCGAGTACCTAGACCATAGGTGCGCAGGTCGTGCAGCCTGATCTTCACCAGCCCCCTGTCCTGAGCCTTCCACATCATGCTCATGTCAAAAGGCCCCCGGAACATATCCGGAAACAGCGTGATAATATCGATTGTCATCGTCAGTGTATTTATGGAGGATCTATAGTTCGAGATCGGCCAACTCTTCCGCTTCGCGCTTGGTACGCTCGCGCAATTCTGCGTGCTCATCAACTTCGGCGGCCTCAGCCTCAACTACCACATCCGCCGTACTTCCTTCTGGATCAATTATTTTCAGTGGCAAAGGCGGCAGGTCGTCCTTGGCACCGACGCCGCGAAGCAGCGTGCGGATACTCTTGGCTGTAGCGCCCGCCTTACCGATAACCTTTCCCATGTCCGACGGGTCTACCCGAAGCTCCAGAAATTCACCTTTTTCATCCTGCGCGCGGTGCAGAGACACGGCATCCGGGTTGGACACTACCGCTCTCACCACATAATTCACAAAGTCTTCGCGTAGATCTGCCATCTTACCCTCGTGCTTATTGTAGGTTCTATTCTAGCGCAAACGGCGCGGAGGAATAAGCCTTACTTGGCGTCTGGCGCAGCCGCGTCAGTATCGTCGCTTTTAGCTTTGGCGCTGGCCTCAGCCGCAGCTTCGGTTGTTTCAGCGGTTTCGGTGACGTTGCCAGAAGAGACATTGTCTTCATTTTCTTGCGATGCCTCTGTGGTAGAAGTCGCCGCCCGCTCCTCTTCGCCAGCTGGCTCTGCCGTGGCTTCCACCTTGGCCTCTTTGGTTTTCAGCTTTACCCAGGCCGGCAGCTCCATTTTTTCCCGCTGGAGTAGTTTAATAACGGAATTGGAAGGCTGGGCGCCGTTGCTGATCCTCAGGGCGGTCTCGTCCTTCTTGATGGTCAGCTCCTTGGTGTGGGGGTTGTAATGCCCTAGGACTTCCACAAATTTACCAGTGGCAGCCCGTGAAGACTCGGCCGCAACAATGCGGTAAACAGGATATTTGGTGCGGCCACCACGGGCCAGACGGATAACTAACATGCGATGATTACGATTTTTCCGTTAAGTAACGTAGGGATTTTACCTGTTTAACCTGTAGCTGTCAATAATGGGGCGCCCCGCCGCGGCGCCGGAACGCCAGGGCGGGGCTATGGTCATCGCGGCGCCGGAATAAGACCGGCAACCGGCATAGGTGCGGCGATGCCGCAGTGATCGTTGAGCCGGCGGGCAATGGCGGAACTGAACTGCTGCGTCAAGTGGTTGAGAAACCAGTCAGACTCGCCCGGTATCCACTCAACGTCTTTCGCCAAACCTTCTGGACGGTGGTCGCCTCCCACGCATTCCATTGCGACACCGGGAATTCTAAGCTCGGAGGCCGTTTCCGGCACCACTATGCCATCGATCGGTGTCCGCAGCGAGTAGATGGCCGGGCCATCCGGCATGGCGGCCAACTCGGCAACCCATTTCTGCAGGATTTTCAGGAATCGGCTACCCGGCATCATGCACATGGCGCCGGGCACCCTACCAGCCATGACCCGCGCAACGACGCGCATTGGCAAGAAGTGGTGCGAGCCGGGCACAATCAGATCACGGCCCAAAGGCCATGACGGATGCGCCGACGTTGTGCCATTCCAGGGAGTGCCCACCGTGGACACCGAGCGGCAGTCCAGCCGCAAGGCAGCAACCTGGTCAACGGCGTCCCAAACAGCATCGGGCACCCGCCGTTCAGCTACTCCCTCCAGGGCGACCCCAAAGACGTCATCCACCATGTGGCTACGGTCTTCCTCGGGAAGGCTGATGATCATGGCCACGATTGCGGCCACAAAGCCGCCCATTGAGTGGCCTTTGGCGTGGACCGTGGAGCCAAACTTTACCGTCCCCGCCAGCTCATTTGCCACGGGAATCAGCACCTCACGGATATGGCCGAGGCCATAGTTGGGCACACAAACGTAAATGGTCTTACCTTGCGGGTTGGCCCACTGCCTGTACAGCCTGCTGGCCGGCTTCCTGGGCACCAGCATGCCCGGGAGCACCAAGTGCACGTCGGACATGTCTGCCTCCTGAATAGGAACTCTGGGTCGTGCCCAGCATAGGTGATTTATATCACAGTGCGCACCTTATTTGCAATGTAGGCGATATGTTGTATTACTGCGGTTTGTCCGTTTCGGCCTGCTCATATGCCTTCAGCGCTACGCCTGCCGCCTGCTGCTGCGCCGCCTGCTTGCTGGAGCCCTTACCCTTGCCGCAAAGGCGGTCGCCCACGTAAACGCCCACCACAAAGGTCTTATCGTGGTCCGGACCCATTTCTTCCAGCACGCGGTAATGCGGCGTATGGCCCTCTCTGTCTTGCGCCATTTCCTGGAACTTACTCTTGGGATCAACCCAACTGCCTTCTTCCAAAATACCCGGCAGCGTACTGATAATGTGCTCCTCTACGATGCGCCTGGCGGTCTCGTATCCCTGGTCAAGATATATCGCCCCAATCATCGCCTCCACGCTGTTGGCGTGGATGAGGGCGCGGCTACGGGCGTTGCCCTTGGACTCGCCTTTGCTAAGACGCAGGTAGCGGTCCAGATCAAGCTTTTCGGCCACGGAGCTGAGCGACTCGGTCTTCACAAGGGCGCTTCTCCAGTTGGTGAGGTCGCCCTCCGGATTGGGATAATTTGAGTACAAATAGTCTGTCACTACCAGCTCAAGTACCGCGTCCCCCAGGAACTCCAGCCGCTCATTATGCTCCAAATCGCCCTTGGGGTGCTCGTTAAGGTAAGACCGGTGGATAAATGCCCTGTCCAGTAAGGAGATGTCCTTGAATTTAACTCCTAAGCGGTCCTGCAGCTCTGCGACGTCTGCTTGGTCACCTAATGTCATCGCTTCAGCCCCAGTTTCTCCAGGCCCATGTTGAACAGGCGCTCCGTGTCCTTATACTCAATTAGATTCAGCGCCTCGTCCTTAGTAAACCATTTGGCATCCACGATGCCTTCCGAGTTTTCCGGCTTCAGCGCCGACGTATCGCCCAGCGCCTCCATCAAAAAGACGTGGGTTGTCATATAAATCAATTTGCCCTCTTTCCGGTAAAAGAAGTGGATCTTATCAAGCTTGTCCTTTATGGCGAGGTTATGCAGGCCGGTCTCCTCACCCACCTCGCGCACGGCGGTCTGCTCCAGGCTCTCCCCCTCCTCTACATGGCCCTTGGGTATAGTCCAGCGGCCCATG
>CBDTXE010000082.1:0-5578 GCA_965364395.1 uncultured bacterium
ACCAGGCGGAGGGCCCGGTCCAGGTTCCGCCTCTTGCGAAGGCCGGATGCGGAAATCCCCAAGTGCATGAGGATCTTGTCGATCACGGCCTGGACCCGCGGCGGAATGCCGGGGAGCACGGCGCTGCACGGCTGCACTGCGACCTGCGTATGACTCATCTTCCCTCCCTGCGGAAAGAATCCTGCCTGTGTACGAACTGCCGCACCTCACACATGTGATGCAGCATAAGCTGTTTGTATCATATAATGTCAGTATTGTCAATCGCGTTTATCAGATGTGAGCGGCATTTTCCAATCTGTACCCATCTGTAGAATGCTTGATTTCTACACTATTTCGTATCAAATACTTGACAAAGTGCTAATGTTTTGGTATTATATTCGCCGATAGCTTGAGAGCTTGCCTATATGGCAGGCTTTCTTGATATCTGGGGCACCTTGTAAACGTCAGAGCATCCCTTGTGGATCGCCCAGCAATGGGCCTGATAGAGAGATGTCCCGGGGCGGATTTTCCGCTCCGATGGGAGGAAGGAGTTTTTCTCGTATCCCATGAATACCCTGCACCGGCTTGTCGGCATCACCCTGCTTTTGATAAGCCACGCGCGGTTCTCAGTGGCAATGCCGCTGATCAACAGCGCAACCGCGGCTCCGGCCGCATCCGCAACCGCACCTTACAGCATGACGCTAAGCACCGGCAGCCCGGCTGCCGTGACCGTCGCTTCCCGCCCGGCCCCGGACTTTGACAAGGAAGTCCTGGTTCCCCTGCGGGCAGCCCAGGCTAAGGCCGACGCCCAAGCTGCCCGTCTGGCCGCCCAGCGCGCCAAGCTGGCTGCCGCCAAGGTAGCCGCCAAGGCGGCTCCGGCCAAACAGGCCGATGTCAGCGACGCGATGCTTCTGAAGCTGCGCCTGTGTGAGGCCGGCGGTATCTATAACCGGAACACCGGTAACGGATACTACGGCGCTTACCAGTACAGCATCAGTACCTGGAACAACTATGCTGGCTACGCCCGAGCCGACCTGGCTCCTGCCCACGTGCAGGACGAAAAGGTCCGGATCGACGTTGCCCGCCGCGGCTTTAGCCCGTGGCCCAGTTGTGCCCGCCGCATCGGCGCCATGTAAACCAAAAACCGCCCCACAGCCGGGGCGGTTTTTGTGTACTTATCGTTTTCCGGCCAACTAGCGCGGAGTGGTTAGCTTCATCGCCTCAAGCAGGTACAGGAAGAACTGGTAGATATCTCCAAGGAAGCGCTGCAGCACCGGTATCAGGAACGGCAACAGCACGATGACTACCACGATGGCGATCCAGTTGCGCTTAAAGGCACCAATCAGGGCACTGATCATTCCTATCAGGATAAGCAACGTCACCAGCCACTGCAGCTGGGGCGGAAAAATGCCCACAAAGCGGTCGTAAGTATTAACCAAGAACTCGTAGAAGCCCATGCGGCTAGACGATTACCTTGAAGCGCTGCTGCAGCTCTTTGACGATGGTTTTTAGCGGCAGCATTTCCTGGGCGCCGGAACGCATGTCGCGCAGGATAACCGTCTCTTCCTGAACTTCTTTCTGCCCGATGATGATCGCGTACGGCAGGCCCAAACGGTTTGCCCGCTCCAGTTGCGAACCAATACCGTCCTTGTCCACCGCCCCGACGGCCCCGATACCGCCATCAAGCAGGCGCTCAATCAGGGAAAATGCACTGAGCCGGGCGGGTTCCCCCAGGCTGGCGACGTAAACTTGCACCGGGTGCTTATCGGGAATCGCCACCCCCTCCTCCTTCAGCTCCAACAGGACGCGCTCAACGCCAATACCAAATCCGGCCGCGGGCGTGGGCTTGCCGCCAAGCTGCTCAACCAAGTGGTTATAGCGTCCGCCGCCGCCCAGGCTACTTTGCGAACCTTCGCGCGTGCCGTAAAACTCAAAGACGGTATGGGTGTAATAATCCAGCCCGCGCACCAACTGTGGGTTGAGCTCGTAGGGTATGCCCAGGTGGTCCAGGTATTCCAGCACGCCGGTAAAATGTGCCTTGCTGGCTTCGGACAAGTAGTTAAGGATTTGCGGTGCGTCTGCCAATACCTTACGGGTGGCGCGTTCCTTAGAGTCAAGGACCCGCAGCGGGTTCTTGACCAGCCGCTCACGGTCAATCTCGGCAAGCTCTCCTTGGCGGTCTTTCAGGTATTCCGTCAGGGCTTTGTGGTACGTCTTGCGGTCAGCGGTGTCACCGATGCTGTTGATTTGCAGCGATACGTTACGCAGGCCAATCATCCGGTAAAATCGCAGGCAAAGCATGATTAGCTGGGCGTCAATGCTGGGCGATGGGTCGCCTAGGACTTCCGCGTCCAGCTGCACAAACTGGCGCTGGCGGCCGGCCTGCGGACGGTCATAGCGGAAAACCGGGCCGACAAATTGCAGCCTCACGGGCTGGGGCAGGCTAGCCATGCCGTTCTCAATATAGGCACGGGCGATGCCGGCGGTAGGCTCCGGCCGCAGGGCGATGTCTTTGCCGGAGCGGTCGGTAAACGCATATAGCTCCTTGTCGACGACGTCGGTACCTTCGCCGACTCCGCGGACAAAAACCTCTTTCTCCTCGACCATCGGCACATCTAGCCGCTCGTAACCGGCGGCGTCCGCAAGATTGGTAAATGTCTTGGTAATGAACTCAAAACCGGAATACTCTTCCGGCAGTACGTCGGGCATGCCGCGTACGTGTTGAAACTGTTTGCCCACAGGGTCTCCTACTCCAAAAATCTGGATATTACAGTATCATGCTGGTTACGTCTTTTCAAGTCGGTCCAGCCAGGCGCATTGGGTAACTTTTTTATTCAGCGCTGCTCAACTGGGGGTTCGGGCGAATGACGCGGTCAACGCTGTATACGTCCTGGTGTTCACGTAGCTCCTGCATCAATGTATTAAGGGCAAACAGGTCCGGCACTTGGACATCAATATCAACGATGGCGCGCAAAGGAACCTGAGGGTCAGGATTAGTAGTTGTTTTTACAATATTTACACGCCGACGGACAATAAGGCCGGTTAGGTCGTGAAGCATGCCCATGCGGCCCCGGCAGACCATATGCAGTGAAACTACCAGGAGGCTCCCGGTTTCAACTAGGACTTCCCACTGGCAATCCAACAGGCGGTCGGGCTCATCCGGGATATTTTTACAACCATCGGTATGCACAGTTACGCCGCTGCCACGGGTAATGTACCCCACCAGCATGTCTTGTGGTTGCGGCACGCAGCACTTGGCCAGGCTGCAAGGCAGTTCCGGCGCGCCAATAACCTGCACGCGTCCGGTGTAGCGCTTGTCAGATGCCTGCCGGCGCAGCGCTTCTACTTCCTCTTCTTGCAGAGGGGCCTTTGCCGGCGCCGATGCCGGCAATAGCCGCCTCAGCACCGCGCCTACCGTCAATGATCCTTCCCCAACGGCGGCCAGCAACGACTCGGGATCCTTGGTGTTAAGTTCGTTACAGGCCTGCTTGATCTGAGTCGCCCCAATGTCCTCAAACTTTTTCAGCCCCCATGCGCCCAACTGCGCCTCAATCATTTCCCTGCCGGTGGTGGCATTGCTTTCCCGGCTCGCCGCCCTGAACCAAGCTTTGATCTTGCTGCGGGCGGTGGCCGTCTTCACAAATGACAGCCACTGGCGGTTGGGCGCGGCCATCTTTTTTGTGATTACCTCAACAACGTCGCGGTTTTCCAGCGGCCGGTCCAACGGCGATATCCGGCCGTTGACACGCGCGCCCTGGATCCGCAGGCCTAGGTCAGAGTGCACGGCAAAGGCAAAGTCTACCGGCGTGGCGCCTTCCGGCAAGTCGTACAGATCTCCCATGGGTGAGAATACAAAGATACGGTCGCGGAACAAATCAATCTTCAGGTTATCCATTAGCTCCGGTCCCTCGTCCAAGCGGGCACTCAGGCCAGCCAGCTCTTGGATCCACGATAACTTGGTATTAACCTTGGCACCCTCGCCGCGCTGGTATCCCCGCGTATTTTTGTGGGCGTCGTACAGGGCGTGGGCGGCCACGCCCTGTTCCGCCTCGTCATGCATCTCCTGGGTGCGGATCTGAATTTCAATTATGCGCCCGTGTTTGGCAAACACAGTGGTATGTAGGGACCGATAGCCATTGGGTTTTGGGACGGCAATATAGTCTTTGATGCGGTAGATCAACGGGCGGTAGTGTTGATGTATTATTCCCAACACTTGGTAGCAATCACTGATGGTTGGCACGATGATCCGCAGCGCTGTCAAGTCGTAGATTTTGGAAATGTCGCCGTCGGTCTTGGCTAACTTGCGGTAGATGCTATAGAGATGCTTCTGGCGCCCGTGGACCGATTCGGGCTTCACCCCGCTGGCGCGCAGCTGCTTTAGAACATCCTTTTTAAACTCATCTACGTAAGCGTGCGCCTGCGCCGCCGTGCCCGCTACCAGGCGCTTAACCAGCCGGTACCCCTCCGGATCGGCATACTCAAACGCCAGATCCTCCATTTCCGATTTCAAAGCACCCATACCCAAGCGGTCGGCCAGAGGCGCAAACACGTCGAGGCTCTCCCGGGCAATACGGCGCCGGTGCTCCGGACCCAAATGCTTGAGTGTCATGAGATTATGGCGGCGGTCGGCCAGTTTGATCATCAGTACGCGGATATCCTGGCTCATGGCTAGCAATAGCTTACGCACGTTCTCAATACTCGCCGCTTTGCGCTGCGCCGAGCCGTCGCCCTCAATGTAATTGACTTGCCCCAGCTTGGTAACGCCGTCCACCAGCTGCATCACGTCCGGGCCAAACCGCGCCTCAATGTCGTGCAGCGTCACAGTAGTATCCTCTACGGTGTCATGGAGCAAGCCCGCGATTACCGTATCGGCGTCCATGCCGATATCGGCCAAGTAGTGGGCGACGGCGCGCGGATGAATGATGTACGGTTCACCACTTTTGCGAGTCTGTCCGGCGTGTGCCTGCTTGGCAAAAAGATCCGCGGCCGCAATGCGGTCGCCGTCGGCCTGGCTATACATGGTTGTTTTCAGCGCCGGCATAGGAGCCTTTCTGATACTTGCTATTTACTTGTGGCAATTGTACTACTGAACGTCTACCAGCACTAATTGCAGGCTGCTGCGGCCATTGAAATGATTGCTCTGCAAGTTGAAGAGGACATTTACGGTCTGCCCGGACCGGACGGCCGCACACTTCTCTGCTAGGCCAAACCCAATGGCTTCGTACATTCTCCCGCTAGGGGCAGCCAGCCGCATTTTAACATGCGACTTGTCGCGTCCCACCGTGTCCACCGCTGCTACTTTTACATCGTTTAGCGCCATGACCGGCTGCGGGTTGCCGGATCCGTATGGCTCCAAGCGCTCAAGATACCCATGCAATTCCCAGTTCAGCTCCTCCGGGTCATCGATTACTAAATCGGCGGTAACTGGCGGCTCTTTAGGCAAGGTCTCCGACACGCTGGCGTAATGCCGGTTCATGGCAACCCGCAGCTCTTCAATGTTGCCCGTGGGCAGTGAAAAGCCGGCCGCAAAATGGTGGCCACCTAGCCGGGTGAACAGATCGGCGCGTTGGCGCAGTCCGTCAATTAAGTTGTAGCCTCC
>CBDTXE010000083.1:0-5495 GCA_965364395.1 uncultured bacterium
AGGCCCGTCGTCGATTGTTAGATATGCGGAACTATTTTCGATCATTCAGCTTAGTTTCGACAAATTCTTTAATTTTTTGGATAAATACCGCCTCATCAAAATCCTCGGCGTGGCGGCGGATGGAGGCCGCGTCGTAGTCTTCCGGCCTGAAGGACTGCAGGGCGCTGCTGAGTGAGTCGACGGTTTGCTCTTTGAAAAACATACCCGTCTCGCCATCAATTACCGACTCGGTGGCGCCCCCTACCCCATAGGCGATGACCGGCCTGCCGCAGGCCATGGCCTCAACCGGCGTCAGGCCAAAGTCTTCTTCGGCGGTAAACAGAAAAGCGCTTGCTTCCGCCATCTCGCGGGCAACGTCTTCATCGCTGAGCCGCCCGGTGAAACGGATGGTTGGTCCGGCCATGGCCTTCAGACGCTCCAGCTCGCTGCCATCGCCCACCACCGTCAGGGGCAAGCGCAGCCTAGTGCAGGCGGCCACCGCCAAGTCCACCCGCTTGTAAGGAATCAGCCGCCCCACTACCACAAAACCGCGCTTGGGTCCGTCTTTGATGGTAAAGCGCGAGGCGTCGATGGGCGGATGGATAACCTCGGCATCGCGGCGATAGTACTTTTTGGTGCGTTTTGCGACATAGGCGGAATTGGCAATGAAATGATCTACCCGCTGGGCGGCGGCATAATCCCACAACCGCATTTTTTGCACCAACGAAGGCATGGCGGCGCGGACCAGTGGCGACAAAATGCCAAAGCCCGAGTTATTGCGGTACTTGGCAAAGTCGCTCCAATAATAGCGGGTGGGCGTGTGGAGGTAGCAAACGTGCATGGTTTCCGGCCGCGTGACTATACCCTTGGCCTCAGCCGATGCGGACGAAATGACGACGTCGTAGCCGCTAAAATCAAACGATTCAAAGGCCATGGTGCGCAGCATCGGGTATATTTGATGCTTGGTCTTTGCCAGCGGCCATCGTTGTAAAAAGGATGTCCGTACATCGAGCGCGCTGAAGGCCGGCATAGCCTCCTTGTTGTAAACACTGGTGTAGATGGGGGCTTCGGGGTAGGCCTTGTGGAGCGCCATGAGAACGCGTTCACCGCCGCCCTGGTTGGTGAGCCAATCGTGAACCAGTGCTACCTTCATCTAATATGCGCCCTTGCCCGTCACCACGATGCGGATGGTGCGCAGGATGATCTTGATGTCCAGCCACAGGCTCCAGTTCTCAATGTAGTACATGTCCAGTTTGACGCGCTCGTCGTAAGTCAGGTCACTGCGCCCGGAGACCTGCCACAGTCCGGTCAGGCCGGGCTTGAGCGACAGCAGCGTCCACTTGCCACGGCCGTACTTGGCCAGCTCCTTCTCCACGACTGGCCGCGGTCCCACCAGGCTAATGTCGCCGCGGAGGATGTTCATTAGCTGGGGCAGCTCGTCCAGGCTGGTCCGGCGCAGGAAGGCACCAAACGGCGTGATGCGGGGATCGTGTTTTACTTTTTGGTTCTTTTTGAACTCATCTACCAGATCGCGCCGTCCCATTTCTTCGAATATTTGAACCTCGGACTTTTTATTGTAACCGTCCCCAACGCAGTATTTTGCACGCATCGAGCGAAACTTATACAAATAGACGTCGCCTCCGGTACGGCTGACTCGGTGGTGGCCGTAAAACACTGGCCCAGGATCGGTCAGCTTGGTGACGATAGCGACAAATAGGAATATCGGCGACAGGACCACCAGCCCCAGCGCCGATGCTACTACGTCAAAGCCGCGTTTGAGGATTCTCCCCCACCCGTCCAGGGGCGTGCGCTTCATGGCGACCATCGGCATACCTGCCAATGTAGTCATCTCAGAATGGGCGGCAAAGATGCCAAATTGGTTGGGAATGAATCGGTAGGTTATGTGGTGGGCGGCGGCGTACTCCACCAGTTCAAAAACTTCATCCGGGGTCAGCGAGGAGTCTGCCTGAATAAACTCGTCGATATCCTTGCCTTTGAGGCGGTTTATCAGGTTGGTTAGGCTGTGGTCGACGCGCAAGGGGCGCATGCGCTGACTGGCACCGGCGGCGGAGTCCAGAACGCCGACGATGTCATAGCCGGAGGTTCGAGTATGGCCAAGGTGGTCGGCCAGCTGCTGGGCGAGCACGCCGCTGCCGACGATAACCGTCTTATACGTCCCGATCCCCAAACGGAAGAGGCTGCGCTGGATGGTGCGGACGATTTCTCGCCCAAACACTACCGCTACCAAGCTGATGCCGTAGGCGTAGATTGGCACGGCTTTTGACGGGAATATAGGAGTGCGGCTGGCGAAATCTACAACAATCATAAACATTACACCGGCCGACACGGCCACAAAGACGCGACCGATTTCCTGGAGACGGCCACGGAGCGATGACTGGCTATACAAGCCCGACAAAGCGAAAAACAGGATCCAAATTGGCACGATCAATAAAAATATTTTGAGGAAGAACTCGATGCCTAACGGGTAGGCCACCGGCCGGGCGTCAATTTTAACGCGGATGGCATAGGCGGCGATGAAAGACGACAGAATGGCCAGGAAATCGATCGGGAGGAGGACCAGACTGAAGAATAATTCGCTTTTCTTGCGCATGTGGGGAAACCTAACGGTTATGGGCCGGTAGCGGCTCTATGTACGCATTTTACCAGCTTTTTGGCTTTCTAGCCGTGCCACCAAAAAACCGCCCTGCCAGGATTGGTGGGCGGTCCTTTGGTGCTGAGGCTACCTGTAAGCCGGATTCTGTCCCCCGCTTTTGGCGGATGGATGGCCATCTATCTAGGCCAGATGTCGCCACCTGGCTCGTGCGGCTTCCGTGCCGGCCGGAGCGAGTCACTCCCGCACATAAGTCGTGCGTCTGGCCGGCCGCCTTGCAGCGGACGGGGTTTACCTCCTCCCCATGTCACCATGGGCAGCTGTGGGCTCTTGCCCCACTCGTTTCACCCTTACCTGCGTCCATAAAGGGCGTCGGCGGTATCGTTTCTGTGGCACTTTCCCTAGGCTTGGGCGGACGCCGGCTTCTCGAGAGAGCCATCGCCGCTTGCTCCTGGTTGCCGTTAACAACCGTCCTGCTCTGTGCTGTCCGGACTTTCCTCCCCGTAAAGGGCAGCCATCCAGCAGTCTCAGCGGCTATTATTATAGCTTATTGTAGCGCTTTTTTCAACAAGTTAATACGATGGCCGCTCGGGGCGCTTTTGGGCATCGAGCACTTTGTTGACCTCAATGTCGGCCAGCTTGTTTTCGGCCCGCAGCACGTGGGTGAAAACAACCTCTTCATAAGGCTGGACGGCTTGCATGATCTGGGCGTGGATGGGCTGGAGGTCGGCGTTCTTAACCTTGTACTCCCCCCGCAGCTGCTTAACCACCAGTTCGCTATCCAAAATAAACCTGATGCGCTGGGGTTGGTATTTGGCGGCCGCTTTGAGCGCGTGCAGCACGGCCTGGTATTCGGCTTGGTTGTTGGTGGTCACGCCCAGGTAGTGGCCAAATGACTCCAGA
Source organism: uncultured bacterium (assembly GCA_965364395.1). Lineage (GTDB taxonomy): Bacteria > Patescibacteriota > Saccharimonadia > UBA4664 > SCTI01 > CBDTXE01. The sequence continues at coordinate 3,494 of CBDTXE010000083.1, forward strand.
TGCTTACCGGACGCGGCCGTAATGACAACGCCGGTGGCTGCGGGCCCGGGGTTGCCGCGGGAACCGCCATCGGTGTTAATCACTAGTTCTTCAATCGGCGGCGCCGAATTAATCAATTCGTGAAACTCTGTCTGCATGGATAGGTATTATAACAGGTCTACAAATTCTGCAAGTGATGCGATAGTTCGGCAAAGAACCGACTGCCATCGTGGCGGCGGATGAGCCCTAGGAATTCGGGAACATTGGGAATAATGCGCGGGTCGCTGGCGATCTGCTCGGCCGTTAGCCACATGGCCTCTCCCGCCTCAGTTGACGTTGCCAATTCGCCTTGAGGCTGGGTGCCGTAAAAGAAATGGAACATGATTTGGCTGGTGGGCACGCCGTCTTCATGGGTGACGGCATAGCCGTCGCCGTAGTGGCGCAGATGGGCGGTCAGGCCGGTTTTCTCCTTCAGTTCCCGAGCCGCTGCCTGGGCCACTCGCTCGCCCAAATGGATTTTGCCATATGGAAAGCCAATCGTGCCCAGTAGTGGCTGGCGCTTGCGGCGGTACATCAGCCAGCGGCCCTGAGGCTGAGGCGGTCCACATACGTCTTGCCCTCGGCCGCCAGCCGGTAGCGGCCATCGGGGCACTTCTCCACGTGCCCGTTCTTCATCAGGCAGCGCAGGTGGTACATAAAGAGGTTACCTTCAACCTCTGCGGGTTTGAGGTCGGCGTAGCGCTGGCGTTCGTTAAGGATGAGTTGATGTAATATATGCTGCTGCAAGCGGTGCATCTGACCGGCCACGTATCCTCCTTAGCCCTCGGTAATTGCTTGGCGTTTACAGATTACCGTACCTGATGACAGCATTTTAAGTCAATTTTTGTTGCCTCAAGGGAATTGGACTGGATGGCTGGCCGTGGCCGGATTTAGGATTGAGGCGTTCTAGGAATGCACGTTGAAAGGACCAAGATGGCCCAAGAGCTAATCCCGGCAACGCCCGAGACGCTGCAGGAAGAAGTCATGGGGCTGATTGGCGCCGTCAAGTTTGAGCGCGAGCGCATCGACCAGCTGGAACAGGCGCTGACTTCCCGCGTCTGCGAGCTGGCCAAGTGCATCCAGCTCTACAACCGTGAGCGGCTGAACGGACTGGTGGCCTTCCTGGCTGGCAAAGGCCTTGCGTACTACGAGGAAGGCTACCACAATGGCAGGCTGGTGCGGGAGATGGAGCTGGGCTTTGAAACCGAGAGCGGTATCCGCGGGGAGTACTTTGGCGAGTACGACTCGTATTACCGCGAAGTCCCCTACTGCGTCACCCATTTCAAACTGGGCGGGCGGCGGCAGTCCCACGATGGCGAGACGGTCCGCGAGCGCTGGACGGCGATGTTCAAGGACCGCTTTGCGATCACGCGCAACTACGAGCTGCCCGCCTGGTTGCTGGTGGCGCTGGAATCTGGCATGATGCCTCCTGAGCCGATTGGCTGCCACGCCAACAGCTCCAAGTGGGAAGACACTGAGCTGGGCCGGCCCGCGGTGCTATCGTGCACTGAGGGCACCCTGCGGGTGCGGTTCTTCCAGCCGAACAACTTCTACGAGCTGTCCAGCAACCTGCGGATCGGATAGGAGCACGTTGATGGGATTGAAGTTAGCGACCGATGGCATGAGTCCGGTGTTGGCCCTGGCCGACGCCCACGGCTGTAACCCCGACGCACTGCGCAGAGAAGAGCGCGAGTTGCGGGAGCGACTCCGCGAGGTGAACGACGCCTTGAACAACCTGGCGGAGATCGACATGGTCACCCAGGCCATCGCCAACTCCTGGCGGTCACCCGACCCCGGCAAGTACGGGCCGCACTATTGCTTGCTGGACCAGGACGGCAAGCCGGCGGCCGTCCGGGAACTACTCCCGGAAGGCACCATCCAGTTTGCCGGCGACAGGGGCGCCTGGTACCAGTACCAGTGGCGGCAAGGCTACACGGTGGCTAACGACCAGGTGCCACCGGGCATGGCAGTAATCAACTTGGAG
>CBDTXE010000084.1:0-5489 GCA_965364395.1 uncultured bacterium
GGATATAGAAGTACCGCGCCCGCCCCTCTTTAGTAATCTCCTTCAACAGGTATGATCCCACGACCGCCATGAAGATGCCGGTTGGCAGCCCGCGCATGGCCGCAAAGGCCACGAACAGTTCGGCTATGCGGTCCATGAACAGCAGCGTCAATACGGCGCCCAGCAGGAACATTGCGAATGATGATTTAACGGCGGTGACGTAGCCGTTGCGGTGAATCAGGAACACCCCAATGATATATCCCGCCCAGGTAGCCAGCGAAAACATCAAGGCGTCGATTACCAGGACTTCGATGTTCAGCACCTGTTTATAGAGGAAGATGCCGTAATAAGTGCCGTAAATCAACCCGCCAACCATATGGAACAGGTTGAAGGTATAGAGCTCTTTTAGCAGTTCATGGCTATGGTGCTGGTCCGCAAATGGACGTAATTGCATATACCTACTGTATACGCATAAGCGGAATGTTTGAAGCGCCGGTAAATATTAGGAGGCGTCTTTGCCCGCTGCGGCGGCGGCCGGCTTGTCAGCCTTGTCCTCGGCCTTGGCCTTGGCCGAGCCAATGCCGGTAATGCGGATTTGGGTGTAACGCTGGCGGTGGCCGGTACGGGTATTCACGCGCTTCTTGGCCTTAAATTTCAAAACATTGATCTTATCGCCCTTAACGTCGCCGAGTATCTCCGCGGTAACCTTAGTGCCGGCGACGGCGGGCGTGCCGACGGTAACGGTGTCACCGTCAATGACCAGAAGCGGCTCGAACTCAAGGGATTTTGATTCGCCGGGCACCAAGTCAATCTCGAGCGTCTGGCCCAAGTCTACAATGTGCTGCTTACTGCCGGCTTTGATGACTGCTTGCATGGATTCGTTTCAGGTTTAATAACCAAAACAATATAACCGATATGTCCCAATCTGTAAAGGCGTCAGGCGCCAAACTCAATCTTCTTGCGCCGCACGGCGATTGACTCAAGCATGCCCACGGCCGTCAACGACACCAGCAAACTAGTGCCTCCATAGGACAGGAACGGTAGCGGTATCCCCGTCACCGGCATCAGCCCAAGGTTCATGCCGATGTTGATAAACAGATGGAACAGCAACATGGTGACCACGCCCGCCGCTATAAATACGCCAAGGCGGTCCTGGGATTGGCTGGCAATCTGCAACCCCCGGAGCAGCAGGGCCATGAACAGCGCGATGACCAGCATGCCGCCCACAAAGCCCATTTTTTCGCTGAGAACCGCAAAGATGAAGTCGGTATGCTGCGACGGCAGGAAGTTGAGCTGGCTCTGTGACCCTGCGGCCAGTCCCCTCCCGTACAGCTGGCCGCTACCCACCGCTATGGTTGACTGCACCACGTTGTAGCCAGTGTGCAGCGGGTCGGCTGCCGGATTCAAAAACACCTCCAGACGGGCGCGTTGGTATGGATGGAGCAGCGGTATCACCGCCGGGATGGCCGCCAGCCCGGCGCCAAACATCAGCGCAAGGAAGCTCAGCCGGATCTTGGCGACGATGGCCATGACCAGCCAGATCACCAACAGCACGAGGGCGGTTCCAAGGTCGGGCTGCAGCATGACCAGGGCGGCCGGTACGCCCACGTACAAAAGCGACACTAAAATGTGGCGCGGGTTATCCATGAAGTCGTAATTAGTGCTAAAAAATTTAGCCAGCACGATAATCATCACCAGCTTGGCAAACTCCGAAGGCTGGAATTGGAAAAAACCCAGGTCAATCCACCGGGTCGCCCCCAAGGCCGTCTTCCCTGTAACCAGCACGAGCAGCAGGCTGGCAACCATTAGGATGTATAGGATCGGCGTCAGCTTGCTCCAGCCCCGGTAATCCATCCTGGCGGCCACCACCAGGCCAACCAATCCCGCCAGCGCAAAGACCAACTGCTTAGCGGCATCCGCCGGAGCCGCCAAGTTGGCGGCCTTGAATGACGTGGAGTAGATGACAATAATGCCGATGACGGTCAACAACGCCGCCAGACCAAACAGCACCCAGTCAAAATTACGCCAAAACCTCGATTTGAGCATCCTATGTATTATAGCGTGCTTAGGGCCCGGACACCGCGGTCCGGGCCCCTTAACTCATGGCGCGGGCATGGCCAGTTCCCTTTCCATGCCCCTGATGTCATCCAGTGCGACGGGCTCGTCCGGCAGGCCCAGCGCGTCAGGATGCTTGCGATGGACCCACACTGAATTGCGAACCGACAGGTAGCTGTCGCAGGACACCTGCCACGTAGTAAGCCGGCCGGCCTCAACTTCCGGCCAGTCGGCGGCCAGAAAGCGCTGCAACCCGGTGATCCCGCGCGAGGACACGAACATGAGATACACGTACGGTCCCGCCCGCCGCGGCACAAACAAGTCGCGCTGCCGGACTTCCCGCATTACCAACCGCTCAAAGGCCCGCGTAGCCAGCCGCTGTTGCCGCGTTGCGACATAAGCTGCTACCGCCACCAGCAACAAAACGGCAGCTGCACCGGCTGCGGCCGCCAGCGCCGCCCGTTGCCACATCTGCAAACCGTGGGCAAATGCCAGCGCCCCTACTCCAGCGGCCAGCACCAGCGTCTCTGTCTTCCAGTACCGCAGCGCGCTGGGCGCTTGGAAACGCCGACGCTGATCGTGCGCATACGCCAGCGCCTCAGGCATGTATTCCATGGCGGATCGATCCTTGTCTTGGGAACTCCAGCCCACCAGTTATGGAATTGTCGTCTTGGCAAGTCAACCTGCGGGGGCCGCTCCCAAACGAGTAGGAGCGGCCCTGATGTGTGCGCTAGCCCTGATTGGCGGCGCAGTAGGAGTTGCGCTCAGCGACCTGCTGCGGCGTGGCCAACGTGGCCGCCTTGATGAGCAGCGCGCTCTCCAAGGCGTTGGCCTCGATCTGCTGCAGCTTCAGACGATAGGCATCCGAGTCCTCGCCAAAGGCTGCCCGGAGGTGGCGCAGCTGCTCGCCGTTGCGCCAGGACTCCTCCCGCCACGATGAGATGGGCAGGTAAAGGCCCTCCGCGTCCATGACCGTGCCAAACAGGACGGCTCCGTCATCCACGGTGGAGTCGTAGGCCTCGGCGTTGTGGGCCAGCATGGGCTCCAGTGAGTCCTGCAGCGCTTCGCTGACGGCGTCATGGTCCGGCCGCCCGGAAGCGCCGGGCATGGCGCCCTGGACGCGCAGGACACCCTCGGACTGCTCCACGGCGCGGATGGGATTGTCGCGCCGGATGTGGGCGTTCAGCCAGAGCAGGAGGTCGCCGATGCCCGTGACGGACTGCTCTTCACTGGCCTGCAGAGCCACGGCCCACGCTAGCGAGACGTTGGCGCTGCCAGCGCGCCAGCGGTCAAACTGGTCCAGGTACTCCTGGGCGTACTGCCGCGCCTCGTGCGTCAGCCGTTCAGGGCGATGGAACAGCCCCGCCTGGGTGAAGCCGATGAGTTGGTTGGTGATGGTCAGGTAGGCGTCGGCAGCGATGGCGTGGTGGCTGCAGCCCAGCGCCGCCACCCGGCGCTCCAGCTCGCGCTTGAGGTCGTAGAAGCAGGCCATCTTGCCCTGAGGGCAGATGGGACGCACCCCCGGCCGGTACGGCACCGTGTAGTCGGGCGGTAGCGGCGGAGAGGCCGGAACCACCCACGGGAGCGGCGTGGTGGTCTGGGCGGAAGCGGTGGCCGGCACCAAGCCAGCACCAACCGCCAGAATGCCGAGCACTACGGTACGCACCACGGGGCGCATACGACCTCCTAGGTTGTGGGGATTTTTGTCGCCGCCGCCCGGTTGCGGCCGACGATAAGTGGCATCATACCCAGTCCGATACTTCCTGGTATCAGGCAAGCGTCAAAATCATTTGGCTCCGTAGCGACTAAATATTAGTTAAATTGACAGAGTTGACAGCAGCGGCATTATTCCATCAGACAACCGCGATAAACATCCTTTTCATAGGTCAGCCCAAACATACCGACGTGCCTAACGGTGACCTGGTAATAATGGCGCTCGTCAGGCGTAGCATTACATGAAGGGTCGGCATTAGGCTCTACTTTGGTTACCTGGAGCTTGGTGTAATACTTAACCAAATGCAAATTATCGATTTCCCAATCCCATTCTATTGCCCGCTGGGCGACCTCCAGCTGGACGCCCTTTAGCTTTTCCGTCCCGTCACTTAGCGTTAATGGCCAAAGGGCGCCGCCCAGCAGCACCAAAGCCGTTGCCAGCCCAGCGAGCAGCCAACCCTTAGTCCGCTGGGCCATTGGCCTTCTTCAGCGACATTTTTAGCTCGCGTCCGTCCACTTTCACCAAAGATGCCTCCACCGGACTACCCTCCAGTGACACCGCCAAGGTTTCCAGGCAAATGGTGCGCGTAAACTCGGTGATGGCGGCCTCCAATTCCTTGTCAGCTGAAGCCAGCTGCAACTCAATGCGGTCGTCCACCTGCAGTCCCGACTGTTTTCGCAGATTCTGGACGTGCCGCACGACCTCGCGCATCAGCCCCTCGCGCTTGAGTTCAGGCGTGATCTCTGTGTTTACCGACGACGTTGGATGCTTCAGCTTCTCCGAGACCTCAACCAGCACTTCCTTGACGTTGACTTCTTCGCGGATGATTTCCATCATCTGGGCACGAATTTTTTGCGGCGACACAACCTTTACATCGGCCAGCGGCTGCCGCACTTTGAGGCCGTTTTCTGCGCGTGATTTTAAGCTATCGGCGATGATCTCGCGGGCGTAGGCCATCTCCCGGAGCAAGTTTTGGTCGGCCTTCCCCGCCTCTGGCCAATCGCTTAAATGGACGCTGGCCGGCAAATCCATGCCGACGGATAAGTCGCGCCACAGCTTGTCGGGAAGGAACGGGCTCCACGGCGCCAGCAGCTGGGCGGTGCGCAGCAACACGTAATGCAGCGTGGCGTAGGCGGCCTGCTTGTCGCCGTCGTCCTCGCTTTTCCAGAAACGGCGGCGGCTGCGGCGGACGTACCAGTTAGAAAGGTCATCAATCAGCTCACGCAAGGGCCGCGTGGCGCGGTTGATGCGGTAGGTGTCGGCCTGCTTGGTAACCTCTCCAATAGCCTCGTCCAATCGTGCCAGCATCCAGTTATCCAGGACGTTTTCCGATAGCGGGCGCTCCAGCGTCTTGGGCGGCTGCCAACCGTCAACCTCGGCGTACATCGTGAAGAAACTATGGACGTTCCACAGCGTCATAAAGACGTTGCGGTAGACGTCGCGGACGGCTTCGTCGCTAAAACGGACGTCTTCGCCGGCCACGGCCGGGCTGCTGGCCAGAAACAGGCGGAGACTGTCGGCACCGTACTTGGCAAAAATTTCACCGGTCTCCGGGTAGTTCTTGAGGCGTTTGCTGAGCTTCTTGCCGTCGGCAGCCACGATGATGCCGGATACCACCACGTTTTTGAATGCCGGCTTGTCAAACAAAGCCGTTGCCAGGACGTGCAGCGTATAGAACCAGCCGCGGGTCTGGTCCATGCTCTCGGCAATAAAGTCGGCGGGGTAGCCGTCCTCAAACTCT
>CBDTXE010000085.1:0-5119 GCA_965364395.1 uncultured bacterium
GCCCCCGCCGCCAAGCCGGCAGCCAAGGCGGCGGTGAAGGGTCCCGACACGGAGCCCGGCATCGTCCTCGACGCCGAGCGCGCCCGGGCGGAGTACTTCCGCACGTTGCACGAGGTCGCCCGGCGCGAGTTGGAGCTCAAGCGGCACGACGCCAAGGAGCGGGAAGAGCGGCTGTGGATCGACAACCGGGTGGCCGAGCTGTCTGGCGGGGCACTGGTGCCCGCCGGCGACGGCTCCGTGCCCCCGGCGGCCGCACCTGCGACCGCCGAGCCCGATCCGGCAACCGATCCCGACGCCACCGTCGTGGCGCCGGCCGTCGCCGACCCGTCCGCGGGTGGCGACCCGTCCGCGGCTGACCCCGACGACCTGGATTACGACGAAGTCGAACTCCAGGTGGGAGCCATGAGTGAGCTTCTCGAGGGTCTGACCCGCGAGGAAGTGCTCGCCATGAAGGTGCTCGTCAAGCGGGCGCAGCAGCCCTCCAAGAAGGATCGCTTCCGCGGCCTGTTCTTGGAGCCGCTTCCGGTCTCCAAGGAAGACTTGGAGCAGGAGCTCAACCCCCAGCCCAAGCCGGCGCCAGCGCCGGCGCCCGCCGAGTAGCACGGGACAGCGGGGGAGGCCACAAGCCTCCCCCGCAAACCCTTCATATTCCGTGATTGCTAAACACAACCATAACTACTATCATGGGTTAAAGGAGTAGCATGGCGATTATTGAGCGTGATCACCAGACTGAAGTTAACTCATTCAATGGCGCAAAAGCAGTGCGCGATTTAGTGCCGCCCCCAGGACACCGGGCTGCAGAATTGAACGGGCATGCGCCCGAAGGTAAGTCCGGCGCCGAGAGCGAAAAGACGCCAGAAATGACTGCGGAAAAGGTCGAGGAACTGACGGATGAAGTTTTGCGCATGACCGCCAAGCTCCAAGAAGAGGGCGGCACAGACGAGCAACTGCAGAAAGAAATAATAGATTTGGCCGAGAAATACGGCATCCACTCAGGAAGTGACGTCACTGACGCTGCGGAGATATATCGTCCCACTATTCAGGATGAAGAAGAAAGACAGCCCATTACTTGGGGTAAAGAAGACGGTCCCGAGATCACACTCTTTGGCTATGACTCTGATCAGCACCAAAGCTATGCAGTGGCTCAGGGGCTGAGCGGAATCTACGTTGCCATGTATAACGAAGGCCGGCTTGACGGACACGAGCACCATTCGCCAGCGCAGCCGGGGCCGGAGGAGTCGCGCGAGTCCGCCAAGGAGAAGGCCGCAGAGCCGCCCAAACCTACGGACGCAAAGGAGCCCTCAGAGCCAGACCAACCGGTCGCAACCGCCGAGCCTGCAGAGGCGCCCCCTGATCCCAAGCCGGCGACTGAAGCCAGCCACGCCGGCGACAAGGCCGACCCGGACGCCAAAGATAGCCATGCTGAAACTGCGCCCCATCCTGAAGCAGTGCCGGAGCCCACACCACAGACCGTCGATGTGCAGCAAGATCCTGCCGATGCCGAACCCACACCGGTCACCGTTGTCTACACAGAAGCGGACAACAGCCCATCGGTGGAAGCCGCTGCGGACGCGGAGGCGGAATCGGATGCCTCCGCAGAAGAGCGCCGCATTCACCTTGAAGACGAGTTTATTGCCGTACGGAACATGGTCATGGTAATGCGTCAGCGTATCGCCGCCGAATCGGATTCGGATCGCCGTGCGCAGTTACAAGCTGAGATGGCTGATGAGTTTGCTAAAGTGGCGGAGCAGTTTGCTCCAGAAGATGGTTACGAAGGGCGCCTTGAGACCGTGGAGTACTTCATGAAGCAACCAATTGAGCTACTTTCTCCTGCTCCGGCCGCCCCCGACACCGAGCCCACCCCCGACACCGACCGCCCCGGAGTTGACCTTGCCACCGTCCCGGCCGCGCCGGATGCAGCGCCGCCGCACGGTCCCGCACACCCGGAGGCCGTCGACAAGTTTCGCAAAGAAGCGGCTGAAAAAACCATCCGCCCAATTGATTCAATCAAGTCCACTTGGGAGAAACTGACGGGCAAGTCACTGTCGCGCCTGGACAAAGGCAAGAAGCATGCCGAAAAACTGCACCTAAATGAGCACGGCGACAAGGACCTGCGTGAAGCCAGGGCAGCCGCCGCCGCCATTATGGCCTTCCGCGAGCGCACGGCTTTCCGCGGCGTCAAACAAGATGACGTCGATAAAACCCTGGAAGCCTACAAGCAGATGGTCCGGGAGCAGGCACCGGAGCTGGCCAAGGAGCTGAATGGTGGCAAAGAATTGACCGCTGAAAACCGCGACGATTTGATGGCCCGTGTGGTGTTGTCCGAACACCGCCGCATGAGCGAGATGGCGGCGAATATTGTGGAGAAACGAGGAGGCAAGGGTAGCCGGGCATTGAATTGGTGGCGCAAGCATCCCAAGGTCCGCGTGGGAGTCGGCATTGTGACGGCTGGCGCTGGCGTCGCCTTTGGAGTGGGCACCGGTGCCGGCATCGCCGTTCTGGGCGCGAAGGGCGTCATGCGTGGTGTCGGCGCGTATTCCGCCTACCGCGCTGGCTCTGAATTACACGGAGCCAAGCACGACCGCAAGTCCGGTAAGCATGAAATTGACAGCGCCAAAAAACTCGGCGTAGAAGACCTCAAGGATCTCGGCCTTGAGGCTACGCAGCAGCGGTGGGCCAATATCCTGTCGGCGCAGATGGACGTAGGCGCCAAGCGAAAGTATGCAGAAGCCGACCAATTGGCCGAAAACCAGTTACATGTGGCTCTGGGCGCTCGCTACCATGAAGCCATGAAAGGCTTAACCGCCGAGCAGCAGGCCGACAAAATTGCCGAACTAATGACCGCGCAAATGGAGGCCGCCAACAAACGCTCGGATGCCGTCCGCGGCCGCAACCGAGCCCGCTTTGTGAAGGGCGTGCTGATTGGCGGCGCGGCGGTCATCGCGCCGTTTAACATGGACCACATCAAGGCCGGCGGCGGCAAGGTTGCCGAGGTAGCCAAGAAAGTCGGTGAGGAATATTTGGAGAAGGATTCCGTTGGCCGCGGCGTGGCCGCTGACGCGGTGCATGCCGTCCGGACGCAAGTTCCGGAAGTCGCTAGCACCGTGGCGGAAACCGCCGAGCGGGTTGTTGACTCGGCCAAGAACACCGAAATATACGCTGATACCGCCGACATTGTCACCGGCGTCCAGCATGAACACTTGCCCGACGCCCAAGGCGGCGGGGAAACGTCAGGTGACAAGCCATGGTCGCGTTTTAAAGACCGCGATTGGGCCGTCAAGCCGGGAGAGAACATGTGGTCCAAGGCCAAACAGGTCCTTGAATACCACAATAACTCATATGGCAAGGAGCTCAGTGCCGACCAGAAGCTGGTGGCCATCAACGAGTTGACCAAGAGCATGGGCGGCAAGTCGCGCATCTTAAGCGGCGAGCACTACGCCATAGGCGGCAAGGATGTTTGGAAGGCGATCCAAACCGCCAAGGAATATAAGGGATAGGAGACGATATGCATTTTGATGACGAGTTTTTCAAAGCCATCGGCCTGGCCGATGCCAGTGAAGAAGAGAAGCTGAAGCTAGCCGATGAAATGGCCGAGACCGTCCAGAACCGGGTAGCCGTGGCTCTCTCAGAAGTGCTGACGGAAGACCAATTGGCAGAATTGGACAAGCGCAGCGAGGCCGGCGACGACGCCGTCATGGAGTACCTCAACCGCGTCTATCCCGACTATCCCGTGCTGATCAACGACGAAGTCCATAAGCTCAAGGCCGAACTAAGCCACGACGTCGCCCAGATTAAGGAAATGTCAGAAGACGCTTAGGCGCCAAGCTTATCATCGTGCGCTAGACCTTGAGTTTGCAGCTTAAAAAGCCGGGCATACAATCCGCCGCCGGTGTTTGCCAGCTTTGCATGCGTACCACGCTCAACAACTTTGCCGCCTTGCATCACCACGATCTCATCGGCTGCCATCACGGTGCTGAGGCGGTGGGCAATGACTACCGCCGTCCGGCCTTGCATAAGCTGGCGCAGGCCCGCTTGGACGTGCCGCTCGCTCTCCGAGTCCAGGGCACTGGTGGCTTCATCTAGAATAATCAGCTGCGGATCTTTTAAGATGGCCCGCGCGATGGCCACCCGCTGTTTCTCACCGCCACTCAATTTGACGCCGCGCTCGCCAACCAAGGTCTTGTACTTTTCGGGCAGTCGGCTAATGAATGCGTCGGCGTGCGCCTGGGTGGCTGCCGCCCGCACGGCCACTTTCTTTGCGCCGGGGTTGGCCAGCTCCAGGTTGGCGCCGATGGTGTCGTTGAAGAGGACCACGTCCTGCATGACCATGCCGATGTGCCGGCGGACCGAGTCCTGCGTGAAGCTCCCGATAGGCTCGCCGTTGATGAGGATTTCACCTTCCGTTGGGTCGTAAAACCGCAGCATCAGCTTGGTGATGGTGGTCTTGCCGGTACCGCTGGGGCCAACCAAGGCTAGCGTCTTGCCAGCATCCACTTTAAAGCTGACGTTATCCAGCGCCTTGGCGCGCTTGCGGGGGTAGGTAAACGATACGCCGCGGAACTCAACCGACTCCAGCCGCCGCAGCTCCTTGGCGCCCGGCCGGTCGGCTACGGTAGGCCTGGTTTCCATCATGTCCACGACGCGCTCGGCGGTCACGTCAACCTCCGCGGTATCAATGATTATCCGCCCTAAGCTCCAAAGGTTGCCCGTGGCTTGTTGGACGTAGAGGCTGACCAGTAGGATGTCGCCAGCCGAGTGTCGGCCGCGCAGCGCCCCGTAGGCTACCACGCCCGTGGCGCCGACGATGGCACTACCCACCACTATCTGGCGCATAAGGATGTTTGACTGAAGCAAAACTTGGCGGGCTATGCGTTTGTGGCGCCACTGGTCCATCTCGGCGCGATGGATATCCAGCATCTGACGCTCAACCCCCATTGATCTCACGGTTGCCATGTTGGCGACTGTCTCTTGCAGGTAGCCCATGGCTCGTTCGCGGTATTTCTCAATATCGCGCATCAGGTTTTTGGATTTGCGGACGGCGGGGAATTGCAGCAAAAAGAATGCCGCGATGGCGCCCACTGCCAGGCCAATCGTCAGTGCGGCGACGAGCGCGATACCC
>CBDTXE010000086.1:0-5092 GCA_965364395.1 uncultured bacterium
AGAATCTTTGACGTCGCCAGGAATGAGGAGGCATCGCCGTCCATACGCCTCAACAGCTTTTTGGTAGTATCGGCGTCATCGTCTTCACTGAGATACAGGACGGCGACGTCGGCGCCCTCGTTGGCAAAGGCTTCGGCCACGGCGCGGCCGATGCCGGAATCCCCGCCGGTCACCAGCGCGACCTTGCCCTTCAGCCGGCCATTACCGGGGTGCCGGGGTTTGGCGGCGGGTACCGGGTCCATGGCCGCGTGCGATCCGGGCGGCGTTTGCGATTGGGGTGGCTGCTGCTCTGCCATTGGTTTTACTCCTGCTTAAAGGACCACCTTACAGGCGGACAGCCTGCCTATCATCGGGTAACTTTCCAATAGGTAGGTAGGGGTACTGCTTGTGCTTAAACCGCGGCTGAGCGATACTAGCAGTAAGATATATTGCAAGGAAACCTCCGGAAGAATATGCAAGACCCAAACCAGCAGCCCGACCCATTTGCCGCCAATCCGGCCCCTGATCCGTTGGCGCCTGCCCAGCCTCCAGCTGCGCCGACAGCCCCGCAGCCGCTGCCATCGTCGCCGCCAGCGCCTCCGCCGGCTCCGCCAGAGCCGCCCGTAGCCTCGCCAGTTGCCCCTCAGCCTCCAGTAGCTCCGCAGCCTATGCGTCCCGCAGTAAACCCATCGCCCTTGCCAACTACCCCGCCGCCCAGCGCTGAACAGGCATTGGCAGCCGCCGAGCCCCCGCCCGCGCCCACGCCGGGTACGGTTGTCGGCCCGACGGCAGTCCCGGTCCCGGTGGCGCCGCCCGCCCAAAGCCAGCCGCCCGGCGGCGGTGCGCCTCCGGCTGCGCCGGCCGCGCCCCTTTCTGCCCCCAAGCCGGCCACCCCAACGCCAGCCCCAGCTGCGCCGGTTGCTTCCGCCTCGTCTGTGCCGACGTCTCCGGTGCCCCCTATCCCGGGCGCCGCACCAAAGCCTTCGCTTCCGGGTGCCTTGTCCGGGCCTTTGGAGGAGTTCAAAAGCAAGCACGACCTGATGATGTTGGCTGTGCGCGTCGGTGCCGCTGCCGCGATTGTTTCCGGACTAATTTTGCTGACAATTGGCTGGGTAAGTTACCGATCTAAATCCATCCCTGGGGACTATGCCAGGGTCAAGGGCACTGTCGTCAATAAGGACTACACCGACTCAAGCGGCAAGAAAGCCGCCCTGCTGCTATTTTCATCCAAGGATGGCATGCTGTATTCCGCCACCACTAATGACGCCGTCAACCAAATTGGTCCCGGCCAGCCCGTGACCGTGGCCTATAACCCGTCCCAGCCCACGGTTGGACTAAGAGTAGATAATGACTCGCTACGCTTCATGACCATCGGATCGATGGCCGTCGGCGTAATATTTGTGGTGCTGGGTAGCTCCGGCTTGATCTACTCGTTTATCCGCAAGCCCCAGCTAGGGCCCAAGCAGCCTTAGCCCAGCTTGCCCTTCAGGAAATCGGTGAACTTTGGTCCCAGAACCGGGTCGGCCAAAGCAAAGTCGGCAATGGCCTCAAGGTATTTTTCGCGGTTGCCGCAGTCGTGCCAGGTGCCGTCAATCACCTTGCCGTAGACCGGCGCGATCTGCGCCAGCTTGCCGATGACGGGTGGCATATATCGCTCGCCGGTAGCGTCGGGCTCGGCGTCTTCCAGCATCTCCAGTAGCTGCCGGTTGAGGACGTAGCCGCCGATGGATGCCAGATTTGAAGGCGCGTCGGCCGGGTTAGGCTTTTCAACCAGCCCCTTGATCCGGTGCACGCCGGACTCCACCTCTTCCGCGGGGTCGACAATGCCGTAGGCGCCGGCGCGGCGTTTATCGATGGGCAGCAATGCAATAACTGGCGCCTGGTATTTTTCATAGGCTTCTACCAGCTGCACGGCGCGTGGCTTGTCAGCGCGCATAATATCGTCGCCGTAGAGGAGCAGGAAAGGCTCGTCGTCAATGAGATGAGAGGCGCAGAGAATTGCCGGCGCGGTCCCCGGGCCGCCTTTTTGGCGGACGTAAACAAAGTTGGCCATGTCGGCGATTTTGCGCAGCCGGTCGGCGACGTCGGCCTTACCTTTTTTATCCAGGTTGCTTTCCAGCTCGTACTGGTGGTCAAAGTGGTCCTCAATGCTGCGTTTGGTAGCGCCGGTAACCATGATGATGTCGGTGACGCCGGCCGCTACCACTTCTTCTACGACGTACTGGATGATCGGCTTGTCAATCAGTGGCAGCATCTCCTTGGGCATGGCCTTGGTCTGCGGCAAAAACCGGGTGCCTTGGCCGGCGGCTAAGATGACTGCTTTGGTAACCTTGGTCTTCATTGCTGGCGTGTCCTCGTGATGATCCATTATCGCATATGGCCAATTGGCGGCGCTATTAACCGCGCCTCATTTTAGCTGCTACAAAGTCCGCAAACTCGGGTCCTAGTTCTGGATCGTCCATGGCATAGTCGGCGATGGCCTGGAGGTACTTCTTTTTGTTTCCGGTATCGTGCCAAGTGCCTTCTAACACCTTGCCGTAGACCGGCGCGTGCTTGGCCAATTGGCTGATGGCGATTGGCAGGTAGAGCTCACCGCTGGCCTCGTCCGGCGCCTGCGTTTCCAGGATATCCATAATTTCACGATTTAAAATATATCCCCCGGTGACGGCAAAGTTTGATGGCGCGCTGGCGGGGTCGGGTTTTTCTACGATGCCATTGATACGCAGGACGCCCGGTTCGGCCGGCTGGCCAACATCGGCTACGCCGTAGCTACCGGTCTGCTCTTTTGGTATTTCAACCAAGGGAATGATCGGCGCCTGGTATTTTTCATAGGCCTCCACTAGCTGGACGGCGCGCGGGGTCATAGATTTGAATAGTTCGTCGCCAAACAAAACCAAGTAAGGCTCGTCATCCACGAGGTGCGAGGCATTGAGAACTGCCGCACCGGTTCCTGGAGTCTCACCCTTTTGGCGGATGTAAATGAAGTTAGCCATGTCCGCGATGCGGCGCAACTGGTTGGCGGTCTCACCCTTGCCCTTGGCATCTAGCGAGCGCTCAAGCTCGTACTGGTGGTCAAAATGGTCTTCAATACTGCGCTTGTGGGCGCCCGTAATCATGATGATGTCGGTTATGCCCGCTGCCACGGCTTCCTCAACCACGTACTGGATGATTGGCTTGTCAATCAGCGGCAACATCTCTTTGGGCATGGCCTTGGTCTGGGGCAAGAAACGCGTCCCCTGGCCGGCTGCCAATATGATAGCTTTGGTTACTTTCTTCATTGTATGGTGACCTCAAGTAGTAATTGAATATACTACCATAAAAGGTATGATTTGTAAATAGCAGCAGAGTGGCTTCTATTCTACGGCGCAGGGTCCGGTGCTGACCGACCGGCTGGAGGCCGCGGCTTGGATTAGCTGGCTGCGGACCTCGTCCGCCGTAAGGACATAGCCGTAGCCGCTCGATCCCAGCGATTTGGCAAAGACCACACCGGCCGCCGTGCCATCGGCCAGGACCAACGGACCGCCGGAGTTGCCTGGCTCCACGTTAGAGGCAACCTCGTAAATCCGCCTGGACACGATGCCTTGGTTGTAGATGTTGCGCCCAATGGCCCGGCGCTCGCTAAGGATAACCGCGGGGCTGATGGTTAGGCCGCCGCCTCCCGGGTAGCCCATGACGGCGCCGGAGGTGCCGCGAGGGGCGTCGTCTGCCAGCGGCAGCACCGGTCCCAGACGTCCGTTGGTTCTCAGGATGGCAAAGTCCGAGTTAGGGTTAAACCACACCACTGTCGTGGATCGCCATTGCCCGTCAACTTGCACCAAGGGCAGCCGCACGCCGGCAATGACGTGGGCATTGGTGGCTACCAAGCCGTCGCCAATGACAAACCCGCTACCGGAAGAAATGCCCCCGCAGCCGATGCCTTGGACTTTATAGGTGGAATCCTTTGCCCGGGCGGCTGCCTCCTGGACGTCCTGGTTGGCCGGTGGTCCCAGCGGGTTGAGTTGCGGCTCGGGGTCAATGAAGACCCGCGGAAAGCCGTTGGGGCTGATCAGGTGGGCGATGCGGCTAAAGATTTCCGGAGCCGGCGGCAGTGCGGAGTTTAGCGACTGCACGATGCGCGAGCGCTCAATGGCCGGACCGGTGTCAGCCAGGGGCAACCGGTAGAGCATGGCGGCTATCAGCCAGCTGGAAATCAGGACCGCGCCCACGCCAAACACCGCCCCCAGCGCGGACTCCAGGCGGCGGAGGTGGTGGTGGGTTATCAAACTGCGGAAATGGATGGCGGCCGCCTCCAGGGCGCTCCCAACTAGCAAGCCGGCGCCCACGGTCATCAGCATGGCCAGTGAAGTCCGCTGCATGCCGTCTTGGATGCCGGAGCCGGCCAGCGGTGCCAGCCAAGAGCCAAGCAGCAGGCCCAGGAAAAACCCGCCAATAAACGCCGCCTGGCGCAGCAAACCGATGCGGAAGCCGCGGCCAATGACGGCCAGGGCGGCCAGCACGATAATTACGTCAACGCTATTCATAACGTAATTGTACGGCAGCCGCGCCAATTATGCCTTGTGGATGCGTCCGTTGAAGCATTGCCCCGGCGTTTGCTAAGATGGCTCATCCCGTCAACTGACGGGTACTTTTCACCCTTCCCGGAAGGAGGCGCCCGTGAGGCGTCATCGTGCAGTACTGGCCGCTCTGGCCGTCCGCGGCCGCGGCGGGTTTGGCGGCACCCGCCGCCCAGGCGTGGCACCCCCAGCCCGCCATCGACAAGCAGGTACGCAGCGATACCACAGGGGCTGCCGGTGATGCCGTAGAAGCGTCGCCGGGAGACCTGCTCACCTTCCCCATCGCGGTGCGCAACGCCGCACCGTACGACCACAACCGCAACGACCTGGCGGGCGCCGTAGTCACCGACTTTCTGCCCGATGGCCTGGAAGTGCTCTCCCTGGTGCAGACGGACGGGCGGGTGCTGGCCCCTGTCTCGCTGGCCGACCGTCAGCCGAGCATCCACGTGGGCGTACTGCCGGAGCAGCAGTCACGCACGGTGGCCGTGAAGGCGAGGGTGCGCGCGGACATCACCCAGCCGGTCACATTGGTCAACAAGGCCTGCCTGCGCGGCCAGGAT
>CBDTXE010000087.1:0-5072 GCA_965364395.1 uncultured bacterium
GAGCATTAGCCCCGAAAGCAGTGCGGCCACGATGGCAACTTGGTAGGCCACGGTGTTTGCAGTTCTCATCAGTAGTACGTATGCCAAGCCGGTACCAAAGAGCAACATGCCTGCCGCCACAAAGTCGCCCAGGGTCCAGTCAAACTGCCCAGACACCTGCATCTCGATCAAAGGAATCATTAGAAGTAATGCTACCCCTACCGCCAGTCGTGTAATGCTTTTAGCCACGGAAGTGTTTCCTTTCTTTACTTCTAAGTGCTGGATCGCCAAGCTTTTTCCCGTATCGATAATAGTCCCTGCCCATAGGCGCGCCATGCCCCAGCCGGTCTTATCGGCCCGTGCCTCCTTCAAAGACTCCCCAAATACATACTTCATTTCATCGCCAAACTCATGGCGGTATTCTGCGGGGTACAAAAGCAACATTTTTCCGTATGCCCGCTCGGAGACTTGTAATACCCGCTTCCCCATCGCCTAACCCTCCTGAAGCTGGACTTTAGTGAACAAGTATTGCGTCTTGGCCAGTTCAACTGCGTCATTGTAACGCTGCAGCTCAGAACCCAACGCGGCCCTGCCGTTATCCGTCAACTGATAGTACTTGCGGCGCGGACCATCGCCCGCCGCCTGTTCAATTAGCCCTGATTGCAGCATGCGTTTAATTGAGCCATAAAGCGTTCCGGGTCCAAGTATGACCTTGCCGTTAGAATCGCTCTCAACTTGCTTCATTATCTCGTACCCGTGCCGGCTTTTAATGGCCAGCGACAGCAATATATAGAACTCAGACTGCGATAAGGAATAATCCATAGCCCAAGTATAGCGCCACACGATATATCGTCAAGCGCTATAGCGCAGCTAGCGCTTTTTTCTCTGCCAGACGCAAAAACCAATAATCATAAAGGCGGCCAGACAAAGCGTCGCCTGGGATATGAATCCAAGCAAATTGAAATACTCTTGAGTGCAGACAAGCCCGGTGCCGCAAGGACGGACCGGGAGCTTAATTACATCCCAGAATACTAACTGCTGGAACGATGCTAACGGCAGCCCAACTAGTAGGAATGGCGTGGCATAGCGCTTTACGGCCGCATCTTGGTAGATGATGGCGACGGTAAGCACCAAGAACAAGGAAAATACCAGCATACGGTCCACCCAGCACAAGGCGGCGGCGGGGTTGCCTTTGATCTCGATAAAATAGACGCTGGCCACAGTGGCCAATAATGCAGTGGTCCAGGCGACATAATACCTGACAGGCGTGGACTTGGTCAGAGTATTCATGCGGTCACTATAGCATAAGCGTCAAAGCTCAGAATGTGATGGTGCCTGCTTTGCTAGAATATTAGGGAAATGAAGGAACATGATGGCAAATCACCGTATCTACAAAATGAGCTTCGCCAGCGTTTACCCACTCTATGTGGCTAAAGTAGAGCGCAAAGGCCGGTCTAAGGAAGACGTAGACCAAGTCATCTACTGGCTGACGGGGCACGACCAAGAAAGTTTGCAAACCGAGATTGATAATCAGACCGACTTTGAATCGTTCTTTGCGCGAGCACCACGATTAAATCCGTCCCGAAAGCTGATCACCGGCGTGATATGCGGCGTTCGGGTGGAGGAGATCGAGGAGCCACTGATGCAGGAGATCCGCTACATGGATAAGCTGGTGGACGAGGTTGCCAATGGCAAGGCGATGGAGAAGATATTGCGCAGCTAGATGGAGTGGGCGACCTGCGAGAGGTCGCCCACTGTGGCGCACGAGGGACTATCGCTCCTCCTAGGAAGGCGACCAGTCCAGCTGGACCAATGCGTAGATGAGAGCCAGATCTATCGCTATCCCCAATACCAGCCATGGATGCCAGAAGACAACTAGCGTCGTCAGCGACATAACGGCTCCCGCCGTAGCAAGCTCCTTCCATGCACCGGCCAAGCCGCCAACCCCAACATATCCGAGGGCGGCCAACCCAAAGGACAGAAGCGTCAGAACCACCAATGACGTCCCTACCCAGGAAGCGGCGGACCCGAGAAGACCCGCCGACCAGCTCTTGTCAAAGTAGAAGGGGTACTTGGGGTCATCTGGCTTTGGTGTCAGGTAGGAGGCATGCATCAGTGCATGCGCAACCAGAAACATGCCAAATAGTATCTTCATGTGTCCTCCTAGGGGTGGGTTGATGTGGCGCCAATAATACTAAACACAAATGCGCTCACCACTACCATGACCGCAGTCACAGAACGATTCATCTGAGTTCATCATGTGGGTTAGCGCGTGATTATGGATACAATAAACAAAAGCATAGGAACTCCCCAGGCCAACGCAATCAACAGCAGTACCAAGCGCCCTGGCGTTACTCGCAAGCTAGCAATTTTTACAGTTGAGCCACCGACAGCCATTCGGTCAAGCATGTCAAAAGG
Organism: uncultured bacterium; assembly: GCA_965364395.1. GTDB lineage: Bacteria > Patescibacteriota > Saccharimonadia > UBA4664 > SCTI01 > CBDTXE01. The sequence goes on from CBDTXE010000087.1 coordinate 2,398, forward strand.
CTGCCTATTTGGCACGTAATTCCAGCTTCTTAGCAGTCGAGATAAGTACTTAAGCTGTAAGTCAAGTACACGCACAAGGTCGCTAATTGCTTCCTGCGAATACAGCGGTGCCCAAGTTGACAGCACAAGTTCATTTCCAAAGAATTCAACGTCTACTCCCGTGGATGAATCATAGTGAACGAGGTTAGAACTGTAATTCTGGGTGGTTCTCACTGATTTTGTTAATCAGTTCTTGAGCTATGGATTTTGCAAATTCGGCATCTTCACTACTTACATACTTGCGTTCAAGAGCCTCTTGAAGCTCATCCTCATCTAATACTACCGGCTCTGAGCTTTTGGGGGTCCACCACACATCTAAATAAAGATCTTGATACTCAAGCCTATTTTCAATGCGCCTAACCGGATGGCAAACATCGCAATACACTCCTACTAAGTTTTCGTTATTGTCATAAAATTTAACGATTACATAAGGTTTGCCGACCTGCCACTTGCTTATCCACTTGTAGCCTGGCTTGGCTATAACAGTGTCTCCTTCGCGCCAGTCTTCGCTCATTTCATTCCAGATCTCATCCAGGAGGAGTGTGTCTGTAGTGGGGTAACTCACGCGTCTAGTCGTGTTTGGCAATCCCAGTCCTTGTGCCGTACTCTCTGTCTTGGGTCTATGAATCATGGCTACATGATAACAAAAACGACCATTCGGTCGTTTGAGCATAAGTGCTTTGGCTGGGGCGGAGGGATTCGAACCCCCGGATCACGGGACCAAAACCCGTTGCCTTACCGCTTGGCTACGCCCCATTGCGCCAACGACTGGTATTGTATCTGATAAGCACGGGCGTTTCAAACGACTAGCCCCGTTTTCCGTCCCTTGATAAAGCCATAACTATTGTAGTGGCTGCTTGCCCCTCTATATAATGAATGGTATGCAAACCACAAAATTCTATATCGCCACCAGCACTATTGTCCGCATCCTGATCGCCATCGCCGCCTTCCTGCTATTGTTCAAAATCGGCACTATGGTCACCAGCCAGTTGATATGGATCGCGTCGGCCTTTTTCCTGGCAATCGCCCTCAACCCGGGTGTGGAGTTTTTCCGTAGTTATATGCCCCGACGCAGCCGCGGCCTGGCGGTGGCGGTGGTATTTTTGCTAATGATCGGTATCCTCACGTTCCTGCTCCTAACACTGGTGCCGGTGCTGATCCAGCAAACCGCGGCCCTGATTGATAGCGTGCCGGATGCAATTCAAAAGATCCAGTCGTCTGATTCGCCGATTTCGGATACCTTGCGGCGGTACAACGTCGAGGAAGCTGCCGCCGGTGCCATTAATGACGTCCTTAAGGCAGTCGCCGGGGCCACCGGCTCGGTCATATCCATCGCGCAGGGCATATTCAGTGGTGCGGCGGCCCTGCTGACCATCCTCACATTGACTATATTCATGCTGATTGAGGGGCCCAAGTGGGTGGAGCGCATGTGGGCCTACCATCCGGCTCACGACCTGGAACGAGACAAGATGCTCCTCAAGGCGATGTATACCGCCGTTTCCAGTTATTTCTCTGGCGTATTACTGATCGCCAGTATTTCGGCCGTATCGTCGGCCGTGGTAATGACCTTAGTAGGGCTTCCCTATGCCATCCCACTCGGGCTGATCGTTGGCCTGTTTGGGCTGATACCCATGGTCGGCGCTACGCTGGCTGCCGTCGTCGTGGTGTTGGTGGCGCTGTTTACTTCCCCCACGGCCGCCCTGATTATGGCCATCTATTTCATTATCTACCAGCAACTCGAGAACAACATCATCCAACCGGTCGTGCAAGGTAAGTCCACCGAGCTCTCCCCGCTGGTGGTTACTATCGCCATCATCCTGGGTGCCTCAATTGCCGGCTTGTTTGGCGCTTTGGTCGCAATACCGGTGGCCGCCTGTATTAAGGTGCTCCTGGTTTACCGCTTCCATCCGCACGCCAAAGCCATGGTGGCATCACAGCCCCACCCTGCCCATAAGGCAGTGAAGCCCAAAGCCAAGGCTTAGTCTTTCTCGTATATCAGTCCAATGTTCAGCTCTTTGGCTGGCGACAGCCGCTGCGCCCTCTCGGCGTCCAGCACAAATTCCTGCTTAGGATAGAGTCGGTCTGCCTGGGCTTTGGTTGTGACCCGCTCAATACTGCCACCCGATTCCAGCAGCTCTTCTTCTAATGCACGCTGCCATGGCTTCTGGGGATGCGAGTCCGGTTTCCCGCTGACGATGGCATCCACCGCCGTCACTGTAAAGGCTTGGAGAACTTCCGGTTTGATATTTGCCGCGATTACCGCCATGTGCGGCTTTGGCTGCTCGGCCGGCGACCCGTAAAATACCGTGCCTTCCGGTGATACATAAAACAGCTCGCGGAATTGGCCCGACACGGTCACCGCGTTAAGAATGCGAGTTTCCAGTTGGTCTGCGAGCCGCGGAAAGCCCTGCCGCCGCAAGCCTTTGGCAATGTCATAAGTTTCCTTGGGCCACACCGCCCACGTACCGTGGTAGTCTTGGAAGCCGGTCACCGCATGATGCGAGCGCGCCCGGCACCTCACACCCACGCTGGTCAGGAATTCCGGTCCGTAAATGTGCGACACTATGGCTTTTACGTATCGCCGGCTATCTTGCGGCGCCAATCCGTCAACAAAGGCGGTAACTAATAGTAGGCCA
>CBDTXE010000088.1:0-5020 GCA_965364395.1 uncultured bacterium
AACTGACCGGACTGGGCCTGGCTGAGTCAAAGGCCATCGTTGACGGTGCACCCAAGCCAGTCAAGGAAAACGTGCCCAAGGCCGAAGCCGAGGAAGCCAAGACAGCCCTGGAAGGCGCCGGCGCCAGCGTAGAACTGCAGTAGACTTTCACTACTTAATTGTTTTGACGTATTACCCACATCATGCTTGAATAGGGGTAACTTGTCTGACCAAAACAAAAGGGTTATATCCGTGGCTGACATCGCCGACAAACAACTCAAGACACTGAAGAAACTGATAGAGACGGCGGAAACCAATTTAGCAGGAGCCAAGGAGCTATTGGCCGGATTGGTGGGCGATGACGATATGGTCACGCCCGCCCGGGCAGCCGATGCCACCGGCAAAGTCATTGAAGGCCAATTTGACGGCCAAAACATGGTCGGCCCCGACTCAAAGCTGTATCCGGTACCTGCAAATTACGCCTCCAAATCCAAATTGGTGCAGGGGGACGGATTAAAGCTAACTATTGGCGATGACGGCTCCTTCCTGTATAAGCAGATTTCGCCGGTTATGCGGCGCAAACTCATTGGAACACTTAACCTGAAAGACGGCCAGTATTACGTTGAAGCCCAGGGCCGCGATTACCGGGTACTGTTTGCCAGCGTTACGTACTACAAGGCGCAGCCGGGAGACCAAGTGACTATCGTGCTGCCGGAAGAAGGCGAGGCCGACTGGGGCGCCATCGAAGCGGTTCTGGCCTAACGGCGAATAAGCTAGATTGGACATTGATGGAATGCCTGGCGCAGTGACCCGTATCCTGGTATAATTGTCAGTAGCAATGCGCCTTAGAATGTGATTATGAAAGATTAGTTCATCCTGAAGCATATGCGGAAGGAGAACCAATGTCACGAACTAAGCCAGAACCCCCAGCCACATTCTATGTACCACACGCCGGCCGCCAAAATACGGAGGCGGAGTATGCCAAGATGGTCGCCAAAATCAAGGATATGTTCAAGTGGACCGTCAGTGAACGCCGAATCGCCAGCATAGTCTATGCCTATGGGAAGCGGGTCATAACTGCGACCGTCGGCCAATATGAGCAGTTTGAAAATGAGCACGAAATTGTCGCGATCATTGAGTCCAATGTCTATATCATCATGACCCGGTCAGAAGACGGCGCTCCGGGGCCAATGATCCTGGTTGACGGCAAGGATGTGTCGCACATCGTCGACTTTGTCGATTAAGCGATAAAGCGCTCATGGTACAATTTGGTCAAAGACAGCGTCATGGCCAAAACCAAAACACGATCCATCCCTAATAAATGTGCCGGCATCGTTTCTGCGGAAGCTGTAATTATCGCCGTAGTTTTTATTGGCATAGCCGGTGCGGGAGTATGGCTGTTCCAGAAGCGTAACTCAGTGCCTGCAAAACTGGCGCCTCCTGCGGCATCCTCGACGCCAAAGCCTACTCCGACCCCAAATCCAGACAAATGGATCAAATATGAATCCGAAAAAGAGAAATACTCGGTAAGATACCCGCAGACGTGGAAAAGAACCGACATACCGCCCGCCGATGCAACTAACCACGAACGCTTTGCGCTAAGAAGTCCAGATAACCAGTTTGCAATCGTCTTTGATTCATCTGCCGTGGTCCTGGCGGGTAAATGCAACTGTGCGATTGTGGCCGTGGACACGCATAAGGACTCGGGCTATCGCAACTTGGTTTACCTATATACGCTGCAGTACCGTCCCGACACTACCTCCGGGCAAGTGTTTGGCCACGAGCTGGTCTTGCACCAAGGCAAAAAGCGGGTGGGGGAGGACTTAACAATGGGATTCTTGCCGTCACGCATCGCCGATGACCGCTCCGCGGAGTACTACCGCCGCGGCTACAAGAACCGTTTGAGAATTATTGGAGGCTTTACCAGCAATGCCAATAAGCCAAGTGCTTATCCAGTATTCAGCGGCGGTCCCGACTCATATTCGGCTTACGAATCACACCCGAACGTCAAGAAAGCCAAAGAGATAATGAAGACGGTGAAGTTTGACCTCTAGCGCCCTTGAGTAATTTCAATTCGAGGTGAGCTTAGTATCCGCTGTAACCTTTCCGTAATGTCGCGATGTTTCATTTGGCCATATTGTTCATGAAGGTCGTCCAAGGTTATGCATTTTCCAGTAAACATGTAATACCATGCCAAAGTTTCAACCTCAGCACGGGGGTACTGCTTTTCCAGGCGGAGAGACCGCTGCTTATTAGTGAGGTAATAGTCGACTATATTTGTTGTCAGAGATGCGGGTAATTGGTTGAGAGCATGAATCAGTTCTCGTGTGGTGCGACGGACGTCGTTCTCGTCGCAGTTAGTCACTAACTCGATAGTAGCCAAGCTGGGAAATACCTCGGAACTAACGTCCACATGGTAGATTAGCCCTTTGTCGCGCAAGTGCGTAGTCAAGTATGCCTGCATGATGTCTGCGACGGCGTCGTGTTGCAGAATATCTTCTAATCCATGCGCTGGTACTAGCCAATATAGGCCAATTGCGCCAGCTTCGCCTTTTCCGGGGATGCATATCTGCACGTCTAACTCGCTAACTGGGGGCACTGTGGATGGAAAAGCAGTGGAATTGGCTGCTACAGATGCGTAGCTGCCAAATAACCGCAGTATGGCCTCATCGTGGCAAGAAACCGCCAAAATACTATTGCGCGGATCGTAGTTGTGGCTAGCAAAGGCAACTGTGCTTTCATAATCAACTCCTGAATCAATATATGCGAATTGCCCAAGACTGCTAGTGCCATACCGACTATGTAAGTATGCTGAATGCACTTCAAATTCAGGACTATCGCGTAGTTCGCGGACTTCTTGCTCAACTACTCCTCGCTCAGCATCAAAGTCCTCGGAGGGGATGCCGAGGGGAGCAAATATTCCTCTCATAATGTTATTCAATGACTCGTGGTCGAGGCGATCACACGACCATGCATAACGGGTATACTGCGCGTGTGTTGAGGCTTCGAATGATTCTGATACATATGATTCAACCCAGCCTAGACCGCGCACTGCGCCTAGTACCCGTTTGGCAATCAGGTGTTCGACCATATGGGCTATGCCATAATTATGAACAGGCTCATCTATAACGCCCGTACGTATAAGCAACTCGAAATGGACGATGTCTTGATCGCCCTTGCTTGACTGGGACAGCACATGCATGCCGTTGCTAAGTATTAACGGGATAATCATTTTCTCTTAATTGGTATTGGGGGACGGGGCCGAAGCCCCATCTCCCATGTGGTCAGCGACGACCACCCCTCCGGCTCGTACCGTGGTCACGAGAGTTCTGCTTCTTGGAGGGGCGGTTGGAGCTGCTCGAGCTACTCGAACTGCCGACCTTCTTGCCTCCACCGGCGGGCTTCTGTCCCGCCGTCCACCAGCTCTTTTTCTGAGCCAATGGTATCACCCCTTAGTGGGCTTGCCGGTTGCCTGGCGTTGGGCGTTGACTGGTATGTCTAAGACTTCAGACGACATGAAGTATATCACCGCCCTCTAAAGGTGCAATGTTGGTTTCGCCTAAGAGCGAGCATGACCGCCCAAGCATTAAACAACTACCACCAAACCCTCATCCGGATTATAATTAACAGTAATATAACGCTTACGCGGGTGGGGGATACAACTTGAGCGATCTGGCTCTATACCGGAAGTATAGGAGTAATAATTTTGACGCTGTCATTGGGCAGCCGCACGTCGTTGACACCTTAAAGAGTGCCATCCAAAACGATAGGTTAAGCCATGCTTATTTATTTACCGGACCAAGGGGAGTAGGAAAGACTTCTGTTGCGAGACTACTCGCAAGAGCAGCCAACTGCACAGAATCCGATCCGACCAAACGTCCTTGCGGCGAATGCTCAAACTGTAAAGTCGAAATTGGTTCTCACTTAGACCTTATCGAAATTGACGCAGCTTCTAACCGAGGCATTGATGATGCCAGGGCTCTGCGAGAAAAGATTACTTCCGCTCCCTCGATGGGTTCAAAGAAAGTTTATATTATCGACGAAGTCCATATGCTAACCACTGAGGCATTTAATGCACTACTCAAAACTTTGGAAGAGCCTCCCTCCCACGCCATGTTTATTCTCGCCACCACCGAATCGCACAAACTGCCCGACACAATCATCTCGCGCACGCAGCGGTTTAGTTTTAAGCCGATTGATAGTACTGCTATTTCCAAGCACCTAAAGAAAATTGCTGAAGCAGAAAACATTAAAATCAGCGATGAAGCCATAGCGATAATCTCGGCTAGCAGTAGAGGGGGCTTTCGTGACGCTATTAGTCTCTTAGATCAAGCGGCAAATAGCGGCGCCAAGGAACTAGACGCGCAAGGCATCCGCAACCTCTTGGGGCAAAGCGACCCGACAATCCTGAATTCCATACTGAAGGGTGTAATCGATCAAAATCCTTCAGCCGTACTGCGGACACTCGACCAAGCTTGGACGGCTGGGATTCAGCCTGGTCCCTTGACGCGGCAATTGATTGAAGCTTGGAGGCATAAGCTGCACGCGGCCGTAGGCAATGAGGACGAATACACGATCGTGCAACTGTCCGTTAATGCAATTGAGTTATTGTTGCCAGTAGCCAGAACCTCGTGGCCGGAGTTGGCGCTTGAGGCGGCGTTAGTAAAGCTTGCAACCAATGCCGCTGAAAGTGCCCAGGTCTTGCCTCAGCGCGCCATTCGGCAGATGGCGCCTGCGCCAGTGAAGGCCGCGCCGGCCGCCAAGGCTGAACCGGCTCCAGCAAATAAGCAGGAGCCCGTCCGGCCAGAAGCCCCCCTGGAAGCCAGCGGCGATTTATGGCTGAAGGCGCTTACCCAAATCAAGCAGAAGAACAACTCGCTGTATGCTCTTCTACGGTCCTCTTGCTCGGTACAATTTGAGGGTGACGATGTCATTATTGGCTGCCGCTTCACCTTCCATCGGGACCGCTTGAAAGAGTCAAAAAACCTGCAGGTAATTGAGCAGTCACTGGCACGGGCTTATGGCCGCAAGATCCGCGTCC
>CBDTXE010000089.1:0-4882 GCA_965364395.1 uncultured bacterium
GGCGGGGGAATCCGCCATCTGCTTCTCATTCTCGGAAGCGCTGCTGCTACCGCCGCAGGCGTAGAGCGCGAGTGTGCCGATGGCGGCTGCATGGATACAGCGCCTTGGTAATGCCACCTGTTACCTCCTTGGTGGAGTTGTAATCAGTAAACCGATGCATTTATACCATAATGAGTACTTATTGACCAGGTCTACGCCCAGGAGTATGATGCTGGCAGCCTTTTCCAGCAACGGTACGGAGGTGCCGATGAAAAAAGTACTAGTGGTGGCGGCGGTCATCGCGGCCGCCTTGGCGGCCTGGTGGGCCTACGAGCAGTATCTGGACGACGACCGGCTGGCCGGTGAGCGCCACGAGCTGCTCCGCTCAGCTAAGTCGGTCTGCAACACATCCGGTCCCGACGAACTGTCCTCTGCCTCCAGGGAGCTGCGCCAGTCCTGGGCCGGCTATGTGGCCGCCTACTACGGGCTGGAATCCGGCAACCGCGAGGAGTCGGACTCCCCCAAGGAGCTGGCCGTGGCCGTTAGCGCCGCCTGCTCCAAGGCCTATGGCGTCATGGACGACGCCCGGCGGGCCACATCCGGCGGCGGCTAGCCGCCCGCTAAGGGCTCCGCGCCTAATAGCGCGGAGCCCTTTATGATGCTTTCACTCCTGATATGAAGCTGTTAGACTATTGAGAAGATGGTAATGCTCGTGTCAGGGAAGCAACCCTCATCCGCGTCCAACGGAGGATCGCGTGTTCAATAAGGTCCTCAGCCGGTTTTCCAACGATATCGGCATAGATTTGGGGACTGCTAATACGCTGGTGTACGTCCGCGGACAGGGGATTGTAATCAACGAGCCCAGCGTGGTGGCGATCAACACCAAGACCAACCAGGTGCTGGCCATTGGCGACGATGCCAAGCGCATGGTCGGACGCACCCCGGCCAGTATCGTGGCTACCCGCCCGCTGGTGGACGGCGTGGTCAGCGACTTTGAGGTTACCGAGCAGATGCTGCGCTACTTCATCGACAAAGTGCATAAGCAAAAATGGAATATTTTGGCCCGGCCGCGGGTGGTGGTTGGAATTCCGTCGGGCGTTACGGAGGTGGAGAAACGCGCCGTTGAAGACGCCGCCACCAACGCCGGCGCCCGCCAGACGTTCCTAATTGAGGAGCCCATGGCCGCGGCAATTGGCAGCCGCCTGCCCATCACCGAGGCGGCGGGGTCAATGATCGTGGATATCGGCGGCGGCACCACCGAGGTGGCCGTCATTAGCCTCGGCGGCATCGTCGCCAGCCGCAGCATCCGTGTGGCCGGGGATGAGCTCAGCGAAGACATTATTAAATATGCCCGCGACGAATTTAACCTCTCCATCGGCGAGCGCACCGCCGAGAATATCAAAATCCAAGTTGGTTCGGCATACCCGCTGGAGCAGATCAAGTCAGTGCCAATGCGCGGCCGCGACCTGGTTACCGGGCTGCCCAAGGAGGTCTCCGCTTCCAGCGACCAGGTTAGAAAAGCGCTGGCGCGCAGCGTGCGGCAGATCGTGGACGCCGTCAAAATAACCATCGAGGAAACGCCGCCGGAGTTGGTGGCGGACATCCTTGAGAGAGGAATCGTTTTGGCAGGGGGAGGTGCCTTGCTCAAGGGTTTGGATATGCTACTGCACCAGCAGACCAAAATGCCGGTGCATATTGCCGACGACCCGCTGACGGCGGTGGCGCGGGGCACCGGCCTGGTACTGGAAGATCTGGACACACTAAAGGACGTGCTGGTGCCGACGCAATTCGGCTCAGCCGTGCGCTAACCGGCAGGGGAGGGGTATGCGGCGCAGCAGCGTAAACCGGCGGCTATTTGGCATCATGTTTCTGGGTGCCGCCTTGGCCATCTTGGGAGTGGCCGGCGCCCTGCGGCCGCTGCAGGACGCCGCCGGTTTTGCCGTGCGTCCGGTGGCCGGCGCGTTCAGCGGCCTGGGCAATACGCTGGCCGGTTGGTGGGATGTTGCAACCTCGGTTGGCGGCTTATCGCGCGAGAACCAGCAGCTGCGGACAGAGAACGCTGCCCTCAAGGCCCAGCTCAGCCAGGCAACTGAAATGCGCGCCCAGAATGAAGAGCTGCGCAAGCAGCTCAATGTTGGCGGCGTCCGCGCCGACACCCTGATTGCCGCTGAGGTAATTGGCTACCAGCCCGACAATTTCCGCCAGTTTATCACGATTGGCCGCGGCGCCACCGACGGCCTCAAAGCCGGCATGGCAGTGGTATCGCAGGGCGCGCTGGTGGGTACCGTGCAGGAGGTGTCGGCTACCACGTCAAAGGTCTTCTTGCTGATCGACCCCAATTTCCGGGTTACCGCCCTGGATCAGGATAATCCCGCCCGGCCTACCGGCACCGTTCGCGGGCAGATTGGAAATGGCCTGGTAATGGACAAGATCGCCCAGAATGAAGAAGTAAAGACGGGCGACACGATTGTGACCAGCGGCAGTGGCAACATGCCTAAGGGGCTGATCGTCGGGCGCGTTCAGACCGTCGACAAAAAAGACAACGGCGTCTTCCAGACAGCCCAAGTCACATCTGACATTCCGTTTAACCGCTTGGAAGTGGTTTATGTCGTTTCACGGCCGTAAAGCGGGGGGACAGGTGCAATGAAATTCTTAGTTCCCATTGCCGTTATCGTGGCCGCCCTGATGGTCCAACTGACCATCTTTGGCCACATGCGGCCGCTGGGCGTCATGCCAAACCTGGTCTTGGTAGCGCTGATCCTATGTGCCTTATGGAGCGATGCCACCCCTACGCTGACGGCTTCCGTTACGGCCGGGCTGCTGACCGATATGGCCAGCGGCAGCGATTTTGGCCTGCGTCCGGCCTTCTTTACCCTGACGGCGCTGGTGGTGATTGCGGTGCGGCAACTTGGCCTGCATCCCGAGTCAATCATTCCCGCTACCGCCATGGTTCTTGGCGCCACGTTGCTGTTCAACGGCGCGATCCTGGCGACAGTGGGGCAGCCGTTTGACGTTGGGTATGCCGGCCACCACGTTGCCGCTGAAAGCTTGATTAACGTTATCTGTATGGCAGCTGTCTACATCGGCCGCGAGTTGTTGGTTGACCGCCGCAGCCGGGTGATGGCGGAGCTTAACCGGAGGTCTTGGCGGTGAGCAAGTTGCCCTTGTTTGGACTGGCCGGCGAGGTCCATCCCCAAAAAGGACGGCCAACCATCAAGCGTGACCCTAAGGGGCACGAGCGCTGGATTGAGGCCATCATGCCGGCCGACGGAGAGGCTGGCGTCATTGAAACGCCTACCAGCCGGCGCCCGCTGGCAGCGGTGGCGCTGGTTGTTTTGGGTGCGTGCGCCATCCTGGGCGTGCAACTGTTCCGCCTGCAAATCGTTGACGGGGACCGTAACCTGGGGCTGGCCGATGGCAACCGCCTGCGCCAAGGAATTGCTCGGGCGCCGCGTGGGGTTATCTATGACAGCCAAAAGAACGTCCTGGCAAAGAACCTGCCCAGCATTGATGTCACCGTCACTCCCAGCCTCTTGCCGCGGGACGCCAAGCGCCGCCAGCAACTGTACGCCAGCGTGGGCGGGCTGATTGGCCGCCCCGCCGGGGAAGTGTCAGCCAAGGCCGAGGGCGACTGCCTGGCCAAGGCCGCCGCCGCCAAGAAGCCCAATGCCGCCGCCGAGTTTGAATGCTTATCCGCCATCCAGCCCCGCCTGGTGGCTGCCAATGTATCGCGCGACGAGTTCCTTAGGCTCGACCAGTCCCTGGGCAGCGTTCCCGGGTTTGGCGTGGATGTAAACCCGATCCGCGAGTACAGCGATGCCGGGTCGCTGGCGGCCATTATGGGCTACACCGGGCGCGTCACCGCCCAGGAGTTGGAGCGCCACCGCGATTACTCGCCGACCGATTTTATCGGCAAACTGGGTATTGAGAAGCAGTACGAAAAGGTGCTGCGTGGTCAGGACGGCAGCGAGCAGACGGAGGTAGACGCTAGTGGCCGCCCCATCAAAGTACTCAGCGCCAAACCGGCCGTGGCCGGGCAAAACCTTATCCTGAGCGTTGACATGGATCTCCAGAAAAAGCTTAGCGAGTCTCTGGCGGCCCAAATGCAGGCCAGCGGCAGCCGGCAGGCGGCCGGTATTGCGATGAATCCGCGGACAGGGGAGATTTTGGCCGCGGTCAACCTGCCCACTTACGACAATAACCTGTTTGCCAAGGGAATCAGCCAAGCGGAATATGACCAGTTGTTGGCGGATTCAGCGCAGCCGCTTTTCAATAAGGTCATTGGCGGAGCCTATCCCACCGGCTCGATCATTAAACCGTTGGTCGGGTCGGCTGCCCTCCAAGAACAGGTAATAAATACCGGCACGACAGTTGAAGACAATGGCTCATTGGAGGTGACAAACCAGTACGACAAAAACGTCAAATATACCTTCCGGTCGTATGAAGGCATAGCCCACGGCGTGGTCAACATTACGCGGGCCATCGCCATGAGCTCCAACGTGTTCTTTTTCACGGTCGGCGGCGGCTTTGGCAATATCAGGGGCCTGGGCGTCGACCGGCTGACTTCCTATTACCATAAGTTTGGGCTGGGACAAAAGACTGGCGTGGATATTCCTGAAGAAACGGCAGGCACCGTTCCCACGCCGGCCAGCAAGAAAGCCGCCACCAAGGAAGATTGGTTTACGGGTGATACTTATAACATCTCGGTGGGGCAGGGGGATTTGCGCGCCAGCCCCCTGCAGATGGCGGTGGCGACGGCCGCGGTTGCCAATGGCGGTTCCGTCATGAAGCCCCATTTCCTCAAAGAAATCCAAGATGGCAGCGGCCGCACCGTCAAAGCGTTTGAGCCCCAGGTAGTGCGCAAGGATTTCATCTCGCCGGAAAACCTGGCGGTTGTCCGGGC
>CBDTXE010000090.1:0-4835 GCA_965364395.1 uncultured bacterium
TTTCAGAAGTTCGGCGTCCGAAACCGAACGCAGCTGGCGCTATCGAACCTCGAGATTGAAGCCTTCATCGCCGAGGTTAAGCGGACTCGTCCGAAAACGGTGCTGATTGCCGGCGGCGATGGTACCATCGCCGCCGTTATGAAAGGATTGATGGGCGTGAAGGTGACCTTTGGTCTTATTCCCACCGGTAGCGCCAACAATATCGCCACGTCAGTTGGCCTAGATGGCACCCTCAAACAGGCAGTCCAAGTAATCAACACCGGCAGGACAACGACCATTGATACGGGGCGCGCCAACGGCGAGCTGTTTATTGAAAGTGTCGGACTGGGACTACTAGCCAACGTCATGGAGAAGGTCGGTGAGCAGGACAGCAAGAAAGAAGTCATTAAGGTCGCCCGCCAGACAATGGGGGAGATGGTAGCCGCCGAACCAATCACGGTGACCGTGGGTACCGATGACGGGCCGCGAAAACTGGATACGGTCTGGCTGACCGTGACCAACACCGGCCGGGCGGCGGCCGTACAGGTTGACCCGCAATCCCAAATGGACGACGGCATCCTTGAGCTGGTTTACTGCGAGCCCATGGAATGGGCCGAGCTGCCCGGGTATGTAATCGCGTTCCTGCAAGGAACCCACATCAACCAGCCAAAGTTCCACCGGCTAAGTTCGCACCGCTTTAGCCTACAGATGCCTTCCGGCACCCGCTACCATCTTGATGGGGATCTTCTGACGGGCGACCGCCTGGATATTGACGTGGCACCGGCCGGCTTTGAGGTTATGGTCCCATGAAAAGCCAGCTCTTGCCGTTCATACAGACCTGGCGGGCGCCTTTGGTCCTGGCCGGCGTAGTCGCGCTGCTGACCCTGCTGCTGCCGGTGATGGCGCCGTTTGACCACCGGTTGACGGTCTTGATTGGCACCCTGCCGTCCGCCGTCACGCCGTTCATGACGGCCGTCAGCTCCGTGGGATTAGGGACGCCGCTGGTTATCCTGGGGGCCACCGTTGCGCTGGGCGAGGCGCTGCATCAGCGCTATTTCCACGCCGCCATCATCTTGGCCAGCCTGCTGTCGCTGCCGGCTTTCTATGCCCTCAAACAATTAGTCAGGCGGGCGCGGCCGGTAACCGATTTTGTGCGCGATACCGGTCTGCACGATTACAGTTTTCCCAGCGGGCACTCCACGGCCTCCATGGCTGTCTATGGCGTCCTGGCCTACATGGCGCTGCAAGACCTGCCGCACCCCTGGAATTACGTGGTTTGCGGCGCCCTGGTATTCCTAATCTTCTTCATCGGCATCTCGCGGGTTTATCTGGGCGCGCATTTTCCCAGCGATGTCCTGGGCGGCTGGCTGGTAGGCCTGATTATCATCAGTATCCTGGTGACGCTGACGCGCCTGCATGACGCCTAGACGCCGCGGCCGATTCCCTCAAAGTATGACTCGATGATCTTGATGTCGTCCTGGTCCTTGGGGCGGCGGTGCGAGCGCTTCCACGCCAAGACGTCTTGCAGGCGCACAAACGGGACGCCCTCAAATACTTCGGCCCGGGCAATAATTTGGTCGTTAGTGAAGACGTGGCCGGACATGGTTAGCGGCTGCAGGGACGCCTCGTACATGCCTTTGTGGACACGCGCGTGCCCAGCGGGAGACATATCCTCCCGCCATCCTCGCTCCCGCAACTGGTCGTACAGTTCCGGCGACACTACCAGGTCAATATCATGGGGCTCACGCCAGCCGCGCAAACCCAGTCCACCGCTACCAAAAACGGCGTAAGAGTCGGCGGGCAGCTCGAGCCGTTTTACGGCGGCTACCACATTCATCACGCACCATGCTAACAGATACCGAGCATGATTTGGGTGATCTGGGTCACTTCTCCACTAGTGAAATGTCCCGCCAGAGCCCCCGTATCAACCTCGACGATTCCGCCAGGGCAGCCAGCGCGTCTTCCGGCAATCGGCCTTCCACAGCCAAGTATCCGTCAAAATCCATCTGATGCAACGTGCGCAGCAAGGGCTCCCAGTCCACATGGCCGTGTCCCGGCTGGTAGCGGTCTGAGTCGCTGAGATGGACCTCACCAAGGTAACTACCAACCGCGGCGAGGGAGGCGGCCATATCGGCCTCTTCAATGTTCATATGGTAGGCGTCGGCCACCACTTTGAGGCCTTTGCTACCAGCGGCCTCACATAAGTCCCGGGCCGCGCCCACAGTGTTTACCATCGAGTCTTCATAGCGGTTGAGGGGTTCAAACAACAAATAGCCTCCGGCGGCCTCGGCGTGGCGGCCAATCTCGCGCAGTGCGGCCACGAGTATTTCGCGGTCTTCGTCCGGCGTGCGCGGTGCGGTGTAAGGCGGCAGGTTGCGGGTATAGAGTCCGTAGCTAGCGGGCGCGATGACACCGTAGCCGCCAATCTCGCACATCAGCGATATTTCCTGCTTCAGGTTATTAACCGCCTGGCGGCGGCGCCCTTCATCAATCTCGCCAATGAAGGGGTGCCCCGCGCCGTCGATGCATGCAACCGGCATAATGACGCCGGCCGCGCGGGCGGCTTTGAGCTCCGGCATCCGCGATTCCAGGTGCTGGCCGCCGCGGCTTTGCAGCTCAATGGCGTCGTAGCCGGCCGCCGTGACGGCTTCAAACTTCTCAATGAGGTTGGCGCCGGGCAGCTTATGCTCCTGCACGGCCTGCTTCAGGGCTTTCATCCGATAAACCCGATTTCGTCGGCGCTGATCTGCCGCCCCTCCGCCTCTGACCGGAAGGCGGCTTCAATGATGGCGATGATGTCGCGGGCGTCGGCCGCCGGCACTGGCTGCGGAGCGCCGTCAATCACAGCGGCGGCAAGTCCGGCATAAAACTCTTGGTAAGCCCCGGGGATGGTGGGGATGGTGGTGCGGTCTTGGCCGTCGCTGAAATAACCGTAGTCTTCCGGCTTGTCCTCGCCCCAGCCCGGCTGCCCAGGCAGCCTGCCGGCGTTAAGCATGTGGGCCTGGGGGTCGGCGCCAAATTTGGTATACGTACCCTTGGTGCCTCCCAGCTTATAGCGGGGGCCAGGGTCGGCGGCCAGCATAGTGGCACGCAAGACGGCTTGCAGACGGCCGTAGTCCAGCTGCAAGCTAAAATAATCATCGGCCTTTTCTGGGTCACGTTGGCTGCGGATAACGGCAGTCACAGCCTGCGGCCGCCCAAACAGCGCCAGGGCTTGGTCAATCAAATGGACGCCCAAGTCCACAAAGGTGCCGCCGCCCGGGGTTTTTTTCTCGCGCCAGTTATCCGGCACCTTGGGCACCCAGCGGTCATAGTTAGCCTCGTAAAAGGTAATGTCGCCGCAAAGGCCGTCGTGCAGTATTTTCTGGGCCGTCAGGAAGCCGCCGTCCCACCGCCGGTTATGGAATTGGGTGAGCAGCAAACCGTGCTTTTGTGCGAGCGCCAACAGCTCGTCGGCCTCCTGCACGGTGAGGGCCAGGGGCTTTTCCACCACCACGTGCTTGCCGGCGTCAAGCGCCTGCTTGGCATATTGGTAATGCCAGGTGTTGGGGGTGGCTACCACCACCAATCCTATATCATCGTCGCCCAAAATATCGCCGGGCTCTTCCGTCACCGTGACTGCATCCGGCAACAAGGGGCGCACCTCGCGGGGCATCATCGTGCTGACGCTTTTGAGATGCAAGCGCGGCTCAACTCCAATCAGCGGCGCATGGAAAGTGCGGGCCGCCGAGACCGGTCCAAACCCGATAATGCCAACTAAGCAGCGCGAATCCTTCATGCCTACAACCGTAACACAGCCACGGGCGGCGCGTCAGGCGTTTTTGCGGCGGGCAGCCGGGCGGCGCGCCGGCTGGGACGTGGCGCGGCGGGCAAGTACGCCCGGCGCAATAAACAGGGCGAGCAGCAGCGCAAAAATGACCGCAAAGCCGCACATCACCGACGGAATGCCCGCCAGGGCGGGTGGATGGACGGTAATCACCACGGCCGCGGGGACCATAAACACCATGTATCCCACGGCCAAATAGCGTAGCGACGCCGCATGCCTGGGATTTTGGCGGGCGCCGGACAGCGCCAAGATAATGCCCAGCAGCAGCCAGCTGTGGTAGTAGAGGCCATACAGAATTGAGATATCGGTATCAAGTTTGAAGATGGCATAGTTGCCGGTACAGGCGGCCATATAGATGGCGGACGGAGCCAGCAGGAACACCGAGATGAACCCAGCCGCCATGGCGTAGGCCGCGGGCACCAGCTTTGTCCGCCGGCCGGAAATTACCGAGCCCAAATGAATACCCAACGGCGGCAGGAGGGTGATGGCGATAAATCCGATGCGCGATGCGGCTAGGGCGGGTACCGCGGCGGTGCAGACCACAAACTCGGCCGCCTGGAACACCGCTAGGCAAACCAGCGTAGCCAGTATTAAACGCATGGTTTTGCTGAGCCGGTAGCGCCAGGCGACGTACCCTGCCAGGGCTAGCTCAATGGCAAACGTGGCAATCATTACGGCCGGCGAAAAGCAATACAGCGTTGTACCGCCGCTGGGCTTTACATGACGGGATAACATGTCTTTAGTATGCGATGGATGGCGTTTAAGCACAAGCAGTATGGTATTTGGCAACTCGCACTATGAAATATGCCTTCTGTAAGGCATATAATGGTCTGACCTAAATAAGGAACTGTACATGGATGATCGCGAGCTGTTTATCGCTTCAAACAAGGCCCTCATGAAGACGGTGGAAGCCTTTCCGGATGACGCATGGGTGCTGGAAGTGCCGGTTGGCCCCATTAGCAACCAGGGCGGCAGCCTGCGCGATACCATCAACTACCACGCCTACGACGATGCCTGGGTGCCTGATGTC
>CBDTXE010000091.1:0-4830 GCA_965364395.1 uncultured bacterium
CAGCCCGGAGCTGCGCGAATCCGCCGCCACCCTCATGCGCGAGGTCATAGCCATGGCCGCGGCGGAAGGCCACGAGATGCCCGCCGACCTAGTGGAAGACCAAATCCGCAAAACCGCCGCCATGGGCGGCAAACTCCGCACACCAACTCACGGCTACGGCATCGTGAATGCCAAAAACGCCTTGGCCGCCGCCTCCCTGGCCGCACCCGTGGGCGCGCTAGCCAATAAGCAGTCGGCCAGCTTGACGGCCAGTACCACGGCCAACGGCCCGGCCATGAGCTCTACCTGCCGCGGCCTACCGGATACGGCCTGCACCTTCAAGCTGGGCGGCCCAGCCGGCGCCAACCTGACGCTGGGCGCCGTGATACTGGACGAGGACGGCAACGGCGCCCTGCAATGGGACGCCGCTGAAGAGGGCCTGGCCGCCGGCCAGTGGCAAATTACCGCCACGCAGACGGCCAACGGCCAGACGCGCACCAGCCCGCCCTACACCATTACCATCTCCCCCTAGCCACAATCAATGCACATATAAGACCAGTGTGGCACGGAAGGCCGCTGAACTCCTTCCGTGCCACACTCACGTTCAAGTACTGCTAGCTAAAGGCTTACGCCACCGCCATGTGCAGTTCATCGGCCAGCAGCCTGACCAGTTGCTCGGCCATGTCGCGCTCCAGGCGGACCTGCTTGGCCGGTCCTCCCCAGGACAGCCCGTCCATGATGAAGCGCAGCGTAATTTGCTGGTCTTCCTCCTGGTCCAGTGCCACCACCATGGCTGAATCGACGTTTTTGGCCTCCGCACCCCTGAGGGTCTCGAAGAATAAGTTTTGTTGTTGCATACCCCGGCTCCTAATACCTGGAAGTAACTCTAAAGGCACAGGCGGTTTGTGGCTTGGAACAAAACTACAAAAACAAAAATGGGGGTATAAAATTTGTGAGAATATACATTGACCGCATGCGCGCAAGGACGCGCGTCATTGACCGTCCAGATGGGCGGCGGATTTAGCGGGCTTGCAGGGCGTCCAGGGCCAAGCCCAGGGCGAGCACCAGCCGGCGGTCGGCGTTGAGCCCTTCACCCTCCAACCGCAGGTCGTAGGTGTCCTTGAGCGCGATGACGCGGTTGAACTCCCCCGCCTTGGCATCGCCGGCCAAAAAATCAAAGTTAAAAGGCAGGAACTCCATGAATCCGCCAACCACCGGGATGGCCTCGCCAAAGCGGCGGAGCAGCGCGATGGGGACGTTGCGCTCGGTACACTTGAACAGCAGCCGGTCATCGGGCGCGTAAATCTCCCATGTGCTGCGCAGCAGCGATTGGCCAAAGGCCTTCTTGAGATAGCCGACGCGGGCGCCGTCGCCCGCCGTCACGATGAACTTGCCGTGGACGTCAAAGACTTTCTCGGCTTTGAGGGTGAACAGCACGCTGTCTTGCGACTCGCCGGTCCAGGCGGTGATTTCTTCCCGCAGCTTGAAGCGTTTTTGCTGGACAAACGCCACCCGCTCCCCCTTTTTGCCGTCCGCATAAGTAAAGTACTCGTACCGGTTCACCAGGGGCGTAATCTTCTGCTCTAAGAGAAACCGGTCGGTGTTTTCAATGGCCATGTGCTTGGATTCCTTTTACACGATGATATCACGCGCCGATAACCGACAGCCAAAGCAAAAGCCCCCTGGCGGGGGCTTTAATAAGCGATTTTGTTCTCTCCTACGGAACGGTGTAGTAGGAGACCCCTTCAACCTTCCAGCCAGTGTTGGTGGCGATGGCCGCGTTCTTCTCAGCTACGCTGATGGTGGACAAGCGGGCCTCGGTCTTGACGTTGACCATGCGGTAAACCGGCACCAGGCCGCCGCCGCCGTGGTTCATCACGTAGTAGGAGATGCCCTCGACCTTCCAACCGGTGTTGGTAGCTACCGCGGCGTTTTTCTCGGCGGCGCTGGTGGTTGAAAGCCGGGCTTCGGTCTTAACGTTCACCAAACGGTAGACGGGCTTGAGTTCCCCGCCGCCGCTGGTTGCAACGTAGTAAGAAATGCCTTCTATCTTCCAGCCACGATAATTAGCGACGGCGTTGTTGGCCTCGGTCAGGCTGGTCGTGGACAGGCGCGCCTGGCTGTAGATGTTTACCAAGCGGTAAACCGGCGACAAGCCGTGGGTAGCAAGCTGCAGGTTGTTGAAAGTTGCCAGCGTATTGGTGCTGCCGACGCTCTCGACTACCGCGGACAAATCCTCGTCCAATGTCAGTTGGATGGCACCGCCGCCGCAAACCGTAAAGTTGACCACAGCGACAGTGGCCTCACCGGTGACTGGCGTCATCGTGCCCCGGACAAGAGAGATGAAGCCGTCAAAAACGTCCTCCGAGGCTTCAACCTCAAAATCAGAAGTAGAATAATCGATTGAATTGAAGCAGAGCTTGTCCGACGGGTAATCAAAGTCAGCTTCCACGGCGTTAACCTGGTCGCCGCCGGTATTGATCTTGATTGTCACGGCCACAGGTTGGCCGATCTTACCATTGGCCACGGGCGACTCCAGCGACATGGTGGACGCCGCGGCGCGTACGGGCTGCACATTAATAAAGACTGACATGATTCCGGCTATAAATACCGCTGCCATGAACCGGGCAAGGACGCGGGTCGAGTTGTGTCGCTTATGCTTCATGGTGCAATAGTAGCACACCAGGGCAAAAGATATAACAAATTTATCGACATCTCGTGAAGCAATTGTTATGATAGCGGGCGTCCATCCATCCCTCCAGGGAGAAGAGATGTCCCCTTACTGGCGCTTCAAAAGCGCTCCACTGCAGTTGATCGTGCTGGGCCTCCTGGCCTTGGCACTGGCGTTGTTGCTGGCACCTGCCGCACGCGCTGGCGGCGGCCCAGGTATAGCCGCCCAGCAGAAAGACCCGGCGCAGCCGCCGGCCGAGTGCGCGGAAGAAGACCCCTTGTGCTCAGACAATAAAGAGGACCAGCCGCCGCTACTGACGCCGCGGCAGCAGGAGACCCTTGCCAAGGCGGCCGGGCCGCTGCCGCTGAGCGACCGGCCGGCCAAGCGCACGCGCATCAACGTCGCCTACAGCCGCGCGGTCAGCCGCCTGATCCGCACCGATGCCCAGGTCCGCTGCTGGAGCAAGCGCGACTGGCGGGTGTGGGAGGATCTGGATCCGAACTTCAAGTACACCATGGGGTTCGTTCTCGGGCACATCAAGGTTTCCTTGATCCCCTTGGATCTCGCGGTTTCGTACGACAACGACAAGCTGCAGCTCAACCCGCGCATCTGCACCAAGCTGGACCGGTTCACCTACAAGCACTGGCGGCCTTCCGGCCCCGAATCCATGCGCCGCGTGGCCGAGGCCATGCTGGTCCTGGCGCATGAGGCCCAGCACGTGGGAGGCGTGGACAGCGAGTCGGTGGCCGAGTGCTTCGCGGTTCAGCGCCTCGACATGACCGCCCGCCTCCTCGGTGCAAGCGCGTCGTACGCGCGCCGGATCAGCCGGATCGGCTGGCGCTACGTCCACAGCACCCTGCCGCTCGCCTACGCCAACCCGCGCTGCCGCGACGGCGGCAACCTGGACCTGGACCCCGCCAACTCGTCCTGGCCGTCCTAGACGGCGCTCCCGCCCCGTGGGCGCGGCCTTCCGGAAACGGACACGGCCGCGCCCGCCGGGCGCTTTTTTTGCTGTAATTATCGCTACGTACTTACACAGAAATAGCAAGAATCCCGGCAAGAGCTCAGGACTCCTGCCGGGATTTACCTTGTTGACGCGGGCTGCCACGCCGCAGGCCGGGCAAACACCCGCGGGTGCGCAAACCGGGCCAGGGCAAACGCCGTAGCTTCGCGGTAGGCCTGCATGCGGGTGACGGCGCCATTGGTCATGAGGCCAAAGTAGCCCTGGTCCTGGCCGACGCCGCTAGTCCCAAAGGCGCGGTCGCAGATGGCACCCAGGTCCTGGCCGGACTGCAGCTCTTCCACGAACCGCCCTGGCAGATCCATGGTTGCCGTAGCACCGATGCCCTCGTTGCCATGGCGGTCAACCACCACGATCCAGCCACACTCCATCCAGCGGCCGGCCGAGTAAACCAATCCGCCCTCCATGCCAACGCCATACTCGGCGCGGCAGTTGGCCTCCAGTGCGGCCCGCGCCCGATTGCCGGCTCCCTGCACAGCCTCGGTCTCATTCATCGGCTGCTCGGGCACGCCGGAAGCCACGTCGTATCCCCAGACCCGCCAAGGCTGGCCGGGCCAAACGCGGTGAAAGGCCTGCTTGGCGCTCTCCACCTTTACCGGGTTGCGCGAGCCCACCGCGACGTCGCGGTAAAGATCGGTCGTTCCGGTCAACGCCAGCAGCTCAGGAAGTTCTTCCGCCGCATGCTGCAGGATGTAGTGCCGCAGGGGCAGGAACAACTCCCTGCCCCGAGCGCCACCACCGAGCGGTACCCAGCGGACACCTACGCACTTGTCCGGCTCCCGGATCTCGGGCTCGCCGTCGATGTACTCCGCCTCGACAAACACCGTGACGTAGTGCTTGTCGTCACGCGGCATGATGTCGTTTGTCCACCTGAGTTGCCGGATCACCCGGACCCGGACACCCGTCTCTTGTAGCGTCTTCTGCTCGGCCGTTTCTTCCGGGAAGTCGCCCCACTCCATATGCCCGCCCGGAACCGAATACGTACCGGCGCCATGGGAACCGCGACGCTGAAGCATCAACACGCAATCGTTATGGATCACGATGCAGCCCACTCCTACGCCGGGGCGGCGCTTATCCATTGCTATCCTCGCTTGTGTCGGGGACTCACCTACTCCCGACTATAACGACAAGCATATTAATCGATCAACTGTCAGCGGTA
>CBDTXE010000092.1:0-4757 GCA_965364395.1 uncultured bacterium
TCCCAGATCTTGTCGATCTTGATGCACTGGTCGGCCTGGTTGACCGCCACGCGGCGAGCCTGGCGAAGCTCGTCCTCGATGTTGATGTCGTCGCCACCCACGTTGAAGCCGATGGGCAGCAGCACAAACAGCAGTACAATCGCGGCCAGCGCCAAAAGCACCCTCATCAGCAGTTTTGACGCCACGAAGAACAGCAGCGCTGCGATGCCGACCACTGCGGCAACGAGGAACACCCAGTAGAGCCGCTCTCCCAGCCAGCTGTCGTATCCACGTCCGAGGCCGATGAGCACCAACACAAACGTCACGATGCCGGTCACGGCCATCGCCACCGGAGCGCTGGAGACCATCCAGAGGACGCCGCCTAGGCCGACCACGATCAGGAGGGACACGATGACGTATCCTGTCAGGTTCATTGCAACTCCCATGCGATAGAGGTGACAAACGGGCATGCGCCCGTACCGGGGCGCGTTGGTATTCAGTTTTTAAGGTTTGCCGATGCTATTGCCGGCGAAGGGCGCCATGGAGATTGCGCCGGCTGCGCCGCCATCCAAGTACGGTGAAGCCGATAGCTCCGCTGGCCAGCATACTGGCGGCAATCCCGCCGGTTTCCGGCAAGGTTGAGACGGGCTGGACCGGATTTGGTGCCTGGGCTTGGGACTGCGCCTGCACTTGGTCGGCGGCGGCCAGGGCGACGGGCTCACCAGCCTGCGCGTTGGCAGCGCCGCGGCCAACGTTGGACGAGGATGCCGGCGTGGGAGTGGGCGTTGCAGCTACCGTGGTCGCCGGGATGGCGTCATTACCCGTCCAGTCACCATCACCCTGGGCCTGCGCCTGCTCCTGATGCTGCACGACCGTTACGCTGGGCGCGGCCGGAGTAGGTGTGGGCGCCGGTGATGGAGCGACCACCGTCTGGGACTTGGGGATGGCATCATTAACCGTTGACGTGGTCGCCGTCCGGGCTCCGCCCTTGGGAATGGCATCATTTGTGGTGCTGGTAAGGGGCGGCTGGGTTACGGTCTCCTCTTCCCGGACGACGGTTGTACGCACCGGGCGCTGGGGCTCGCGTTCACGCACTACGGTTGGGCGCTCCCTTGGCGCTGGTTGGCTGGTTCGAACCGTGCTGGTGGTTGGCTGCGGCCTGGCCGCCGAACGCGGCGCCGGGCTGGTTGTCTGGCGCTGCGGCGTCGCGCGGCTAGCTACCGGCTCCCGGACGTCGGCCTTGACCTCCAGCGTCACCCAGCCCTGGCCCTTAAAGCCAGCCGGGATGGTGCCAAGCGAGGCCCGCCCGTTCACGATAGAATCCGAGACCGGCCGGGTGCCGCCGTCGCTTTCATGGAACTCGGCACTCCCCTCCTGATAGTCCAGACGGAATGGCCGGCTGCCGGTGAAACGCAGGTTGTCACTAATTGCCGGCACGCCCGAGGCGCCCAAGCGGGCGGTAGACGTGTGCGCGGATTTAGCGCCACTCGGCAGGCTAACGGATACCCAAGTGTTCTTGGCCGCCCGGCGGTCCGGATTTTTTAGGTCCGGGTTAGCGCCGTTGTGGACAGTGATCCGCAGCATATACACGCCGCCATCGCGCACGTTGATGGTATTCAAGAAGCTCCCGCTGCCGCTTTCCTTACCGGAGTAAAAAAAGCGCTCGTCTCCAATCGCCTTGTTGTCTTTAAAGACGTTGAAAACCGGTTCGTCGGCGCCGACGCAGATGCCGTTGCTGCGGCACTGGTTGGCCGCCCGGTTACCGGGCCCGTCCATGGTCTGGGCGATGGTTGCCATTGGCAAGCCCAGCATGGCCGCTGCTGTCAAAATAACGATTCCCGCCTCTTTCAATCTCTCCATGGCCGCTATTTCCCGTTATCTAGTTGGTGCATAGAGACTAATGCAATCTCACATACCTGTCAATCGGCACAATGCCAGTATGTGGGACTACACAAAAAGCCCCCTTGCCATAAAGGCTCGGGGGATTTTTGTTGCCGTTCGCTGTTACGCGACAGGCGCCAACTAGAGTTACGGGCCTTGCGGCCCGCAAGCATCTATAGGGAGATTATTGGCGGTTCAGCAAGCTGTCTTTGAGGGCCTTGCGGCTGCGGCGGTAATACATACCGGCGTAACCCAGGGCGGTGGTTCCGGCGGCGGCACCCAAAGCGAGGGCCTCGGGACCGGTCTCGGGCAGCGGCGTATCACCTTTGCCACCCTCTTCCGGCAGGGTGTTTTCAGTTACCGGAGCAGGAGTCGGGGTAGGCTTAGGGGTGGGCTTAGGGGTTGGCTTGGGGGTAGGAGTGGGCGTAGGAGTGACGGTACCCGGAGTAGTTGGGCAGTCAACCTTGGCCTGGAACTGGACAAAGCGCTTCTCCTGAATGGAGACGCCTACATTGCCGATGTTCACGCCGCCGGCAGTAATGCCGTCGGGCAGGCTCTTGATTTTCTTACCGTCCTGGTCAAGCAGCTCTGTGCTGCCCGCCACATAGGCAACCTTCTGGGCCGAAGCCAAGTTTACCGTAGCGGTATCGGTAGTCTTGTCCGGATCGGCATCAGCGGCGCTCACCGTAACGGTGGAGGCGTTCTGCTGCTGCGCACCATTGTCTAGAGCCGCCTGGACGCTGATGTTGGTCAGCGGGCTGGGCCCCGGGTTGTGGATTCGGACTTTGTACTTGAGGACTTCGCACTTGTCGGCAGTCGCCGGATCAACGAAATCGCTCTTCTTGGTGACGTTCATCACCCGATAGATATCGCCGCCTTCAATTTGGCCTTTTTCCACCGTAGTGGCAAAAGCCGGGGTCGCCAGCAGCATGACCGGCATGATGACGGCGGCTGATTTGGCAATCAGTTTATTACTCATTGTTATTCTCCCTTCCGTGCAGCTGACACGGCAGTTTTTATAATTGTTGCTTTGTCCAATGAAAACGGACAGACATGGAAGTCAAAAGGAGGTGGGCGGGGCCTGGCGGCCCCGCCCGTACTGCTACTCCTAGATGCCCGCGAGGGCTAGGTCCCTCTTGTCCAGAGGCGTCAGGGTGACGTTCTGGAACAACAGGTCGACCTGGGCGACGGTCAGCTTCTTGAACTGGTCCTTGATGACCGGGAAGCTGGCCACGTCGTACGTGCCCGTGACCGGCTGGCCGTTGGCGTCGATGATGATGCCGACGGGGCCGATCGTGTGCTTGCCATCGCTGACAGCGACCTGGATGACCTCGTACATGGACTCGACGCCCACGGGGAGATCGAATGCCGAGTACTTGGTGCACCAGCGACCCTGCCGGGCCAGATCGGGCTGGTATGCGTCCGTCACCTGTCCGGTCGCCACCGTGAACTTCACCGTCAGGCTGTCGCCCTCGGGATCGGTCGCCTCGGCGCAGATCTGCGTCGTGCCCGTCTTCTCGAAGACGTGCTGGGGCGAGTTGGCCAGCTTGACCATCGGCGGCTTGTTGGCCGGCGGCGGAGGCGGCGGGGTGGGCGTGGGCTGCGGCTTCTCCGGCACCGGGGTGGGCGTCGGAGTCGGCGGCTTGGGCTTCCCCGGCACCGGGGTCGGGGCGGGCTGCCCCGGCGCGGGGGTCGGGGTGGGTTGCGGCTGCACCGGCTTCTCCGGCGGCGGCTGCGGGAGCTTCTCCCGCTCCATGACGCCAAAGTTGACGCAGATCCACGGCACCTTGATGCGGAGGACATACTTGCCGGCCTTGCCGCCGACGACCACCGCCATGCAGTAGGCCGGCGCACCCTTGGTGCGGTACCGCGGGTCACGGAAGGTGACGTTGCGGTCCACCAGGACGGTGCCCGCGCCGAACGACTCGGCCACGAAGCGGTCACCGTAGCGCAGGGTGCACTTCTTGAACTGGCCGGTGCTGATGGCGCGGTTGACCGCGGTCAGCTCCGAACGGTTCTTCAGTGCGAGGCGCATGGCCTTCTGGCCCTTCTTTGACTTCATCTTTCGGACGAAGTCATTGCGGTGGACCTGGGTGCCAGGCTTCCCCTTGATCCCGCCCGGGAAGAGCGGGTCGCCACCCAGCCGCGTCCAAGACGCGAAAGCGCTGGTAGCGCAGACGGCAAGCAGGGCGGCCGCCGTCACGAGAGTCATGAAGATTCTCGTCCTCAATCTGATCACCCCTTTCAAGGTGGTCGAGTGAGCACGGCGGACCGTGCCTGTCTTTTGGGATGTCTAGTTGGTCGGGTTCTGGAGCCCGTAAGCGTGCCGTGGGCGGCACAAACACGCTTACGGAGTCCAGGACCCGACAGTAGCAGTTACTGGGTTTTGAAACCCATGTCTATCCGGTTTTCAAGGGCTGCGGCTGGCCTTGTCAAAACGCTTAGTATTGCTTGACAACTCCATTCACAAGCGATATGGGATAATATCAAATTTTGTGGCAAATGTCAAGTATGTTATGGGCAATTCGCTTATGCAATCCCACAAGTGGATACTTCAAGGGGACGGCCGGAGCCGTCCCCTTATCGCCTTAGCGGACGGTGAACGTCCACGCTTTGACGATGTGGCCCCGAGGGCCAGTCAGGAACTTGCGGGTGAAGCCGCGGTTCTCTGAGTCTCGGTTGCGGCGGTTGGGATCCGCCAGCCAAAACCGATTGCCTGATGGGCTGACCGCTCTCACCACCATGAAATGGCCTCTGCCGGTGAAATATCCCGGCTTGGCCAGGACCACGGCTAGGCCACCCTCTTTCAGGGCAGCCTCAACGGTGTTGAAGCTTAGCCGGACATAGCGGACGCGCAAGCCTTTGCCTGCATGCGCCCTGCCATAGGCGGTGATTAG
>CBDTXE010000093.1:0-4757 GCA_965364395.1 uncultured bacterium
TACTAACCGGCGGCTGGAGTCAGCGCACTCGCAGGCCCGGCACCCCGTCATACACACGCATTTACGGGACTTCATCGTCAGCAACCGCCGGCAAATCCAACAGCTGAACCAAGCGCTTCAGCAGAAATACGGCACCCAACCAGCCGTGCCCAGCACAGATGCCCAACCGGCGCCCATTTCCGCGGTCGATCCGGACCTTGAGCTAACCAAAATCATGCTTGAAAGCGCCAAAGCTAGCCGGGAATTAGCCCGTCAGTCTGGGCAGCAACTTGCCAAGTCGCCACTTGAGCCGCCGTTGGCGGACTGCGTTTCCACTTCAGATAAAGACGTGCTAGCCATGCAGTCCCTCTACCAGCAGCTAGAAACGTACCCGCCTGGCAGCATCGGCCGCAACCAGATGGGCGGCCATAACCACTGACCGCCTTTACTGCTATAATTACTGCCGTCTCTCCAACAAACCCTACTGGGAGGTGAGGACCGTTAGCACATTCACGTCGCGTCAGCGCCAGGACAACTGGCGGATGGTGGCAGTGAGCTGCCTGGCCGAAGGCCGTATCAAATGGGCGCGCCAAGCCCTTGATTACGCCGACATGGAGGACCCGCCGGCAACCTGGCCGGAAGGCTCTCCGCCTGACCGGTTCATTCGCGGCGAGACCGTGAGCCGGCCCGGGATTTTGCCCAAAGCTTGCGCCCGCGCATACCTGGCCGTCCTGCCTCTTTTTGGCCGGGCGGCACGGGCTTGGTACGCCCAGCGCAATCCGCGCCAACTGCCGTTCCGGCTGCTGACGGAAGAAGAGGCTGCCACCAAGGTGATGGTCAGTCCGGATCTGCTCCGCCGCTGGATAGGCGACGGGCGCGTGCCGTATGTGACGCTACCGGACGGACAAGTCCGTCTCCCCACTCCCGCGCTGGAAGACGCCGTTGCCGGAGACCACGCGCTCACCATGGAACGGCTCAACCAGCCGGTCATGCGGTGACATGCCCTCGGACCAACCCGTCTTTCTCCTGCCGCACGAGGCCGCGGCCCGCATTGGAGCGTCATCGGAGCTACTGCAGCGATGGATCGAGAAGGGCATCGTCGATGTCGTGCGCTTGCCCGGCGGCCACGTCCGCATCGCCCACGGCCGATTCATTGAGACGCTCACCTCAACGCCCGCCCTTCAAAGCGAGCTGAACGAGGACCTGCGCAGGCGCCAGCAAGCCAGCGCGCAGCAAATATGAGACCCCCAGGGCCCTGCCATCCGGCAGGGCCCTTCACGCGTCCCCTATTGCTTGGTTCCAAAAAGCACGGTGCCGGTGGCTAACTCAAAATTCTTGTCTTCCGAAAGATTATGGACAAACGGCCGGTTAAAGTTGGTTTTGATGTTTGGTGCCACGTCAAAAAAATCCTTCAGGCGCATGTTTAAGAACTCCTCACGGGTTTTGTCATCAAGGCCGGCTCCCCAGCTGCCCACAATCCAGCAGAGGGCATAAATGGGCATATATGCCTCCACTACCTCTTGCTTGTCAACTTTTATGCCGTTCTCAAACAGCGTCTTCAAGCCAGTTTTTGTCATATTAAAGTAGTGATGCGGATAGCCATGGAATGGCTGCAAGAAGGGAACAGCGCAATACAGCTTTCCGCCTGGTCGCAAGACCCGGGTAATCTCTCTCGCACACTGGAATGGATCCTTCACGTGTTCAAGTACCGCAATGGAAATTACAGCATCAAACGAGTTGTCCTTGAACGGCAGCTTTTCGCCCACGCCCAAGACGTCAGTGGTGGGGTAATCAACTATTTCAAAGTTAACCACGTTGGGATAATAGAAGTTTCGATACCCCGCTCCGCAATCCAGTACTATGGGGTACTTTTTAATTAGTTCAAGCGAGTTCTTGTCATAGTCGTGCGAGCTGACATTAGGAGTATCAATTAGATCGAATTGCTCTTTGAGCTTTGGCGTCAGGTGGTTGAATTTGCCTTTTATCTCGTAAAACGGCTTATCGTAGCCTCGCTTTAATAGCTTTTGTAGCCAGATATTCTTATCTCGCCGCAACTCATACACTTTTGGGTTAACCTGCTTACGCCCCTCCTTCATGCCGGTATGCAGGAAATGGCTCCAGCCGCTCCCTACTGATACGCCAACAGCAGCCCGGACATCGGGATTTTGCTGAAGATAGGCTCGCTCATCATAATTCTCCTTAGTTGGCGTAATTGCCGACGGTACCATTTGCGCTTTTCCACCCGTTTATTAGTACAAAGACTACACCACGGCGCCAAGGAAAGGAAAAGGCCATATTAAAAAGCAAAAACCCCGCGCTCAGCGGGGCTTCTGCTAGTGAATATTTAGCCTTAGATTCTTGGCCGCGTGGCCGCCGTCAGTAGCCGGACTATCACCCAGGCCAGCAATCCGTACACCAGCAGGGCTACAAGGGTGGCCGTATCAAATACCGCGGTAGTCTGGTTTCCTTGGAACGTCGGCTGTCCAAAAATACCGTAAAACGGCGCCACAAACGGTTCACTCAGGTTGTAAATAAAGCTGACAAACCCGCTTGCCGGATTTGCGCCAAGTAAACGGAATATAAACCTAAACGCCAGGAGCGCCTCTAGTACGCCAAACAGCAGGTACACGATATTGGCAGCCGTCCAGGCACCGGATGCCACGGGCGCGGTGGATCTGGTTTCAACTACGTCACGGTCATCAATTACTCGAGCCATGGAACAATTTCTCCATTACGCTTTCAAGTATGCTTGACTATACGCCCGCATTATATGTGCAATTTGCTAAAAGATTGTCCAGGTTATACTAGACGCAGTACCAAGAAAATGGCGCCCATACCGGTTGCCAATATGCCAATAACCAGGAACATCACCTGTATCAGGCTGCCGATGACCGAGCCACGCGACAACGGGTTGCGGCCAATGGAGATAATGCTGCTCCGCGTCGCCGTAAACGTAATTACACCCGCGGACATAATGGTGATCACGAGAATGATTACACCGATAGTCAAAGGCAGGGTTGATACTTGTCTCCCGGCAATCGCGTTGGCAATGCTCTGCAGAAAGCTTGGCACCAGGTTTGGCTTTCCTTCGCCCAGCATATACCAGCTCAGGCTAACCAGGATAGGAACCTTGGCAATGTAAACCTCTCGTTCTTTGCCGCTCTTGTCCTTGACCTTGGTCTTGGTAGCCCCAGGCGTCTTGGCATCCAGGCTCGCCTGGGCCACGCCTATCACCCGGGCCGTCTTCACGGCTTTGGCGCCCACGCCTTCCAGCGGGGAGGCCGTGATCTTGTCGCCCACCTTGATATCCCCATTGGCTGTCGACAATATGGCATTGGCGATTCCGGCCGTCGCCACCGGCACTTCGTTTGCAGTTGTTGTGACGCTTAGTAAGGCGCTTTCTCCAACTGCAGCCACCCCAACCATACTGTCGGCGTTGGCCGTGGTCGCTTTCTGAATGATGCCAGGGTTATTATTGGTGCTCACCAGCTCCCCGTCCTTAACCGGCTTGGGTGAGATGAACCCCTGGGTCATCGTGCTGGCGGCCATCAAAGGAGAGGTCAGCAATGCCACCATCGCCAAGACGCCCGCCAATAGCAGTAAGCGGGCGATCATGGTGCTGTGTCCAAAATACAGCCGTTGGCCGGCACGTCGTTGCACCCGGAATCGGTAAACGAGGCGCCGTGGCGCAGACGACGCGACGGGTTGGCGTGGTAGTGGAGGGTAATATCAGTTACGGCAGTCTGCGAGTAGCCGGTTTTTGGCACATCCGGGAACGTCCCCGAGCGTGAATCGTCAAAGGTTATGACATAGAAATAGTTGAAAGCGACGCCAACGTCCACGCCGCTGGAGTTGTAAGGATGAACCGGGTAAAAGGCGCCAAATTCAACCGGCCGGAACAGTTGGGCGACGCCCAGTACGGGGTCGCTCTGCGAAGCCGACTGGAACCGGAACTCTACCAGGCTCTGCGGACTGGCCTGGGCGCCGTTAATTACCAGCTGGGTTGGAGCGGTGTCAACCTGCGTATCAAACAGCTTTGAATAGTGGCCGGTGCGGGATATGGCCTGTTGCCCCACCCGCTCCATGGACGTAGAGGGAGTGGTGCATACGCTTCCCGATACAGTGCAGCCTCCAATGACCGTAAAGTTGCCTTGGTAGAACAACACCGACCCGTGGGCATGGTTGCTTACCGGACCGTCTACACTGGTGTGCAGCGGCCCCAGCGTGCCGTTGGCATTAATGCTGGCATAGGTTACGTCGGTATCTGAACTTTGGTTACCAAAGAAATACATGTAACCGTTGGCCGCCGCCGCTGGGCGGGAGACAATGCCGCGGGAGATGTCGTTGGTATACGACCACGCCGGCACGGACCCGTCGCTTCCCGTATTACTGAACTGGACATCGTTCAAGGCGGTGCCATTGGTGCCACCAATGACGTATAGGACGCCGTTGTATGCAATAAAGTTGAATCCGGCGCGGGCCGTCGTGAAGGCAGTCCCGGCCGACCACGCCCCCACCGTTCCGTCACTGTTGAGAGGAGCCACATAGACGTCATTAAGGTAGGCCCCGGCGGCCGTTTCCCCGCCGGCTACATACAAATAGCCTCCCGAAGTGGCCAGGCCAAAGTTGCGGCGTTCCTCGCCCACGGGCAGGTACTCGCTAGAGCTATCCACCCACGTCCCGATGGTGCCGGTGTTGGCGATGGGGGCATGCCAGACCGTCCTGGTGGCTGCCGCCGCACCGGTCGAGGCAATGCCCGAGCCCAGCCTGGTTCAGGG
>CBDTXE010000094.1:0-4715 GCA_965364395.1 uncultured bacterium
GCCATGCCTAACGCCTCCAGCACGTCGCCGGCACCCGTCACTAAGCCCGCTGCCGAGGTGCGGATCAGCCGGTTTGGGCCTTCTGAAAGTGGAGATGTGACGTTGCCGGGGATAGCCATTACCTGGCGGTTGGCGTCAAGCGCCGATAGCGCTGTAATAATCGCGCCGCTGTGGCTGCTGCCTTCCGTAATTACCACGCCTTGGCATAGCCCGGCGATGATACGGTTGCGCTGCGGAAAGTGATGCTTTTGGGTGGGCGTCCCAGGCGCATACTGGCTGACAACCGCGCCACCGGTCTCAATGATCTGGTGCGCCAGATAGCGGTGGCTGGCCGGGTAAACCGTATCAATGGCGCTGCCCAGGACGGCTACCGTTACGCCTCCGGCAGCCATTGCCCCGCGATGGGCGATGGCGTCGATGCCGTAAGCCAGGCCGGACACAATGCAGATGCCGGCGTAGGCAAGGTCTCTGGCTAGCCGGTCGGTAATCTGGGTGCCGTAAGTGGTGGGCTTACGGCTGCCCACAATCGCCACCATTGGCGCGAGCGGCAACTTGCCGCGGACGTAGAGCTGAGGCGGTGGCTTGTGGATTTGGCGAAGCAGGTGTGGGTATTGGGAGTCCGCACAAGTAGTTTTGGCGATGTGCATATATTCTTGCTTAAAAATGGTTGACAATTCTAACAAGTTGTGGTAGGTTTATAGCCATACCTCTGTGTGGTCGTTCTTTATACCAGTAAACCCTACTGACCTGCCTGCATGATCAACCTGAATGCACCCTCCTTTGGGTTGTTCAGCAGGTAGTTCAGTCCCTCGAATACCCGTTCTCCTGTGAGCAGATCGCGAAAATGCCTTTTGGCATGGTATTGGAGGGTGCAACAAAACCCTGTGTCCGTGGAACCCACCATTACCCTGACATGGGGTTTTGTTGTATTTGCGCCTAGTGATAATGCCAAAACGTGATGAACGCCCGGTTAAATGCGACAAGGCGGCGGTCCGTGGAGACCGCCGCCTTTTGTATGTCCCTGAGGCGCTAGGCCGCTACGACGCCCTTGTTGTCCGCCACGGACAGCGCCTCGGCCAGTTCCGCCATCTGCTCCGTGAGCTCGCGCGGCCAGCTGCCGCCGCCGGCGCGCCATTGCTCGCAGAGCGTGACCGTCTGCCGGCGCCAGCGTGGGTAGTGGGCGTGGTCATGTGGGTGGCGCCCAAAGCCGCTGCGGTTGCGGTACTCGCTGAGCAGCCGCTCCATGGCCGTTGCCGTGCTCTCATGCGCGCAGCGGCGGGCCAGGTCGGTGACCACGCCAATCAGCAATACCAGCTCTGGGCTGTCGCGCCGATGGGGGTTTTGCCGCAGCCGCTGCGCCGCCTCTTGGAGATCTGCTCCGCGCTGCAGCGGCTGCTGGCAGAAGTCCACCAGGAACTGCCCGGCTTCCTCGATGAGCTCGATCATTTCCGGTGTCAGCTTGGTAGGCATAGTGTCCTAACGGTCGGGGCTAGGGATAAAAGCCATTATTGCGCCACCCGCCAATCTGGTCAACGGCTAGGCTAGGTCGCGCGACTGGATTTCCGGCTCGCCGTTTCTCAGGGCAGCCTGGACGGTTTCGGCCGCGCCGGCAATAATTTCCGGCAGCTTCTCCTGCTCCTCGGGGGTAAACTTGGACAGCACAAACCGGTCGGTGGCCGTAGCGGCAAAGTGGTCATTGCGCACGCCTAGGCGGATGCGCCAAAAATCGTGGCCGCAGTGCTGGATGACTGACTTAACGCCGTTGTGCCCGCCCGAAGACCCGCCCAGCCTGACGCGGAGCTGTCCAAACGGCAAGTCAACGTCGTCGTACACTACCCAGACGTCCTCCGGGGGCAAGTTGTAGTAAGACATCAGCCGCTGCACGGCTTCGCCGCTGAGGTTCATCATTGTGGTAGGCTTCACCAACATCCAGTCGTCGCCCTCCAGGACGCCAGCCTTGGCTTTGCGGTGGGGCTTGAATGCCGCTTGGTCGCCCGACAAACGTATTGCGAGCTCGCCAATGACCATATACCCCAGGTTGTGCCGGGTCTTGGCGTAGGTGTCACCAAGGTTTCCCAGGCCGACCAGCAGTTTCATTATTTGCCCTCAAAAATGATTTTAATCGGCGTGCCGGTAAAGTCGTAGCTGTCGCGCAGCCCGTTCTCCAGATATCGCTGGTACGAGAAATGAATCAGGCTGGCATAGCTGGTAAAGAGGGTGAAAGTTGGAGGCTGCGTCGCCGTTTGGGTGGCGTATTTGATTTTGGGTTGCTTGCCTTTCAGGCCGGCGGGCGGCTGCCGGGTTGTCATAGTGGTAATTGCCCGGTTGAGCTCGCCGGTGGTGACAGTGGTATCGCGGCGGTGCATGATTTCCCGGGTCAGCTCAAACAGCTTATTGATATTGAGCCCTTGCGTGGCCGACGTGTATATCAGCGGCGCCCACGACGCAAAAGCAAAGTCGTGCATCAGCTTGCGCGTCATGCGCTCCTGGGTGCCGGTCTCTTTCTCGACCGCGTCCCATTTGTTGACGACAAGGATCAGCCCCTTGCCGGCTTCCGTTACCAGTCCGGCGATATGCTGGTCGCCGGCGACACTTAGCTCCGTGGCATCAATGACCACGGCGCAGACATCGGCCTGGGCAATTGCCGCCAGTGTTCTTAGTGCGCTGTACTTCTCCACCCCGCCCTCAATCTTGCCGCGCCGCCGTAGCCCGGCCGTATCCAAAATGCGGATAGCATCGCCGTGGTATTTAATCACTGCACTGCCGACGTCCCGGGTGGTGCCGGCGGTTTCCGACACGATAGCCTGCTGCTTTCCCACCATGGCATTTAGCAGCGACGATTTTCCAACATTTGGGCGCCCCAGTACCGCGAGGGTAATCCCCTTTTCCGCGTCGGGCGCCTGGCCGGCCCCCGGTACCTGTTCATAAATGGCGTCCAGTAAGTCGCCCGTGCCACGGCCGTGTACAGCCGACGTTTCCACGATAGTGCCGATCCCCAGGCGCTCATAGCTGTCGGCCACGCCGCCGCCGGCCGTGTCGATCTTATTTAGTGCCAGAATAACGGGCTTGCCGGACTTAAGCGCCAGGCGGGCGACGCGCCGGTCCTCGTCGGTGATCATGACGCCGGCGTCGGCGACCACTACCATGACGTCGGCGATGTCGGCGACGGCGCCAACTTGGTCGATCGCCTTTAGTTCCAGCTTGTCGGCAGACTTATGCAGCCCGGCGGTGTCCACCATGATAATATGTCGGCCACCCCACTCCACGGTGCCGTAGTTGGCGTCGCGGGTAGTGCCGGCCGTCTCGTGGGTAATAGCTTGCCGCCGTCCAACCAGGCGGTTGAACAGCGACGATTTACCAACATTAGGCCGGCCCAAAATAGCGACCAGCGGGGTTACTGCCATTTGTAATTCCTATCAATCCAGTCGGCCAGCTGCACGCTTTCACTAAAGCGGTCTTTGCTGCCGAGCACCACGGTAACGACCTGGTGGCCCTGGATGGTGGTTAGTCCGATGAAGCATTGCCCTGAGGTGGGCGTATACCCCGTCTTTATACCTGTAAACCGCCCGGACTGCAACAACTGGTTAGTGGTTATGGCGGTCAGGACCCGCCCGCCTTCGCTGGAAATGGTCGTGCTCTGCGTACCAAACAGTTCGCGTAGGTCCTTGTTGTGCAGAGCCAGCAGTCCCATCTGGGCGACGGCTTTGGCCGAGGCTTCATTGCCTTCATCCTTAAGCCCGCTGGCGCTGGCAAATTTGGCGTCGGCGATGCCCCACTCGTGCATTAGATCCGTCATTTTGGCGCTAAAGCCACCAATGGAGCCGCCTTCAATGATTGCCAGGGCGTCGGCGGCGTCGTTGGCGGAGTTGACTACGGTAGCCGTCAAAAGGTCGGAAATAAGGTAGCGTTCACCGGCCACCAGGCCAATGCGGGCGTCTTCTGGCTTATATTCCGGCAGCTTTGGAATTTCTACCACTTCGTCGCGGTCGCGGGTTTTGGCGATGGTGATGATGGTTGCCAGCTTAGTAATTGAAGCGATGGGCCGCATTTGGTCGGCATTCTTTTTGTAGAGCACGGCGCCGCTGGCGCGGTCAACGGCATAGACGCTCTCGGCGGTCAGCTCCAGGGGCGTGGGCTGGGCAGCCGCCACCGGGACGTCTAGCGGTGTCACCGCCACGGTGCTGGCGGTTAGCTGCGTGCGTGTCCTGGCTATGTCGGTTACTTGGTTGGCGGCCGCGGCCAGGTCCAGGCCGGGAAGCAAGGTTATGAGGGTAATCAGCAGGATTGCCGGTGTCATTTGGTGGGCGGCTCCAGTTCGCGCCACTGCCCCTGCGGCAAGCCTTGCAGGTCATGGCCGGCAAACCGGCGTCGGTGCAGTCCAGTTACCTTGTAGCCGATGGCAGTAAAGCTGCGGCGGATTTGGCGGTTGCGCCCCTCCTGCAGCCTCACCAGATAGTCCTGACCTTCCGGAGTCACTTCCATACGGCTGATGCCGTCCTCCAAGGCAACGCCGCTATGCAGGCGCTTCATGGCGGCCGGTGACAGCGGCTGGCTTAGTTTGACAACGTACTCCTTCCATTTGCCCTCGGAAGGGTGGGCCAGCGTTTGGGATAGCAGCCCGTCGTTGGTCAGCAGTAGCAGGCCTGATGTGTCCTTGTCCAACCGGCCGACCGGCTTTAGCGCGTGGAAATGGTTTGGAAGCAGTTCGTAGATTG
>CBDTXE010000095.1:0-4626 GCA_965364395.1 uncultured bacterium
AACGCCGGCGCCCCGGACCACGCATAGCTGGGCGTCGTCGGCACGGACGCAGGGCACGCCAGTGATATTGGTAAGCAGCTTATCCAAGTTTTTAAGCAGCGCTCCACCGCCGGTCAGCATCATGCCGCGGTCAATGATGTCGCTGGACAGCTCGGGCGGCGTTTGTTCCAGGACCGTGCGGATAGCCAGAATGATTTTTTCCAGCTCGTCGGCCATGGCATTGGTTACCTCGCTGGAAGTAATCGCCACCGTCTTAGGCAGGCCAGCCACGATGTCCCGCCCACGGATCTCCATTGCGACGTCCTTCTTTAAAATAAGCGCACTTCCCAGTTCCTGCTTGATCTGTTCGGCCGTTTGGGCGCCGATGGCCAAGCTGTGGTTACGGCGGATAGCGTCAGCGATAGCGGCGTCCATTTTAATGCCGCCGACCCTGATTGAGTGCTGGGCCACCACGCCGCCCAGGCTCATAATGGCTATCTCAGTGGTGCCGCCGCCAATGTTGACTACCATGTTGCCCGCAGCCGAAGCAATGGGGATGCCGGCGCCGAGGGCGGCGGCAATTGGCTCGCGGATAATGTAGGCGGCGCGGGAGCCGGCGGCCAGGGTGGCATCAACGACGGCCCGCCGTTCGGTGGACGTGGCGCCGGCCGGAACACTGACCATGATATCCGGACGGGTGAGCCGCCACCCGCCTAAGACCTTGCCGATGTAGTGCTTAATCATCGCCTGGGTTATGCGGTAGTCCGCTATAACCCCATCTTTCAACGGGTGCGAGGCGGTGATGGTATCCGGAGTGCGGCCTAGCATCTCCTTGGCTTCGGCGCCGATCGCCATAACGGAGTTATCCGCCGTACTGACGGCAACCACGCTG
This sequence comes from uncultured bacterium, assembly GCA_965364395.1. Taxonomy (GTDB): domain Bacteria; phylum Patescibacteriota; class Saccharimonadia; order UBA4664; family SCTI01; genus CBDTXE01. The sequence goes on from CBDTXE010000095.1 coordinate 872, forward strand.
GGTTCATTGATTACAATGCCCCTCTTGGGCTCATATACACGGATATTGGCCGTGCCCAGGTCAATTGCCAGGCGTTTTCCGAACATAACTGGCATTATTATAGCGTACGGGCAATCCTGGCGCTCATGCCTGCCAGGGCGTATAGTTTAAGTCGGCAATGCTACGTTCCATATTCATGGTTATCGGATATATCATCGGCGCCTGCGTCATCGTGGGCGGTACCGTGTTGCTTGTTTACTACGGCAACGGATATGCCTATGACATTAAAACCGGACGCCTGATCCACCGGGGGCTGGTTCTTCTTGAAAGCTACCCGAGCGGCGCGCAAGTGTCTTTTAACGGCAAGCAGCTCAAGCAAAAGACGCCCGTGCGACACCACGCCGAAGGCGGCGTGCATCGCTTTGATGTCACCAAGGACGGCTACCGCGACTGGCATAAGCAAATCAGCGTTACTCCCGCCTGGGTGAGTTTGGCGCAGTACGTTATTCTGTTGCCTGACACAATTCCGGTACAAAACGTCGCCAGTTACCCCCAGATCTCCCAGTTTTTGGCCAGCCGCGACCGCCGGCGCATCGCGTTTAATGTACCTAGCGGCCGCGACGCTGGCATATGGGTAATGGACAGCCGTAGCCGCGACCGCCGCAAGGTCTACACGCCGGCCGTTGCTACACCCGCCCAGCCCGCGGAAAGCGTGCAGATCGTTTCCTGGTCAAATGACGCCTCCCATATCCTCCTGCAGCGTACAGTCGCCGATGTACCCAACCAGCTGGTGGTGGACGCCGAGGGCGGCGGCCAACCGACCAATCTCACCGATACTTATAGTGCCAACTTTACCGACCTGGTGTTCTCTCCGGGCAATTGGCGCGAGATGTACTGGAACAGTCCCGAGGGCTTGCGGCGGCTGGATACCGGTGCCCGGACGATCACCGGCCCGCTTACTCCAAGAACGGCCGCCTTCACCTTTGCCGGTGACCGTATCCTCTACGTCGACACCAGTCAGCCGACGGCGGCGTTGTACTCGCTGGAGCGGTCCGGCCGCAAGCAGCGCATCGTGCCCGCCCTGCCGGTTAGTAGCCGTTATGAAGTGGCCTATGCTACCTATATCAGCGCTCCGCAAGCGGTCGTACTGGCGCCCGATGATGGTACGGCCACCATATACTCCGACATTTTTGAAACGGTCAGCTCCAAGACAATACCCGCCGCGGCCGAACACGCCTCATTTAACGGCGACGGCCGCTTTGTTTTGCTTTGGGACGCCAAAGCAGTGTCAACATACGACCTGGAGTTTAACCGCGTATACGCCTTTCCTGCCGGCCAGGGTGCCATTGCCTCGCCAAGCTGGTTTGATAATTACCACGTAGTGTTTAACCGCGGAGGTCAGGCGGTCATGTCGGAGTACGATGCCAACTACGCCAATGGCCTGTCCAAGGGCGACCTGCCCGCATTCAATTCCCCTGACGACAAGTTTGTCTATACGGTTGCAGCTGCCGCTGACGGCAGCTCACAAATCCGCGCCGCCCGCATCCGGCAGTAGTAGCGCCATATTCTTTGACGGTGCGCTAGTTTGGCCGTATGCTAGCGGTACTCTGTCAACCAGCGCTCCTTACAGAAAGGCTGACTCATGCGTACGCTGCCGATATTGGCAGGCATGGCCGTTGTTATGTTGTTGTCGGTGCCGGGATCGTCCCACGCTTCCAGCGCCGGTTTGCTCCGTTCCAACTGCTCGCCTGTGTGGCTGGGCAAGACCAAAATGGTCTTCAACCAGCGCCAGCCCGATGGCCGGTGGGACGTCATGCTTGGCGACCGGGCATGCTCCCATTCGCGGCCTCTCCTGCGTCACCACGATGGACACCGCGGCGCCAGTGATGTTACGGCCGATGGCCGCTACGTTTTGCTAGAGACCGACTACGGCACTCCGCGCGGAGCCGCGTGGGCCGAGCGGGGAAAGGGCTACGCCAACGACCTGGAGCTGTTTGACCGCCGGACTGGCCGCCATACCCGGCTGACTACCGGCCGCAAGGGCACCATTTGGGCGCGCCTGCATCCCTCCGGCACTAAAGTGGCCTGGGCGCAGCTGGTGAAAACCCAGTTTGAGGCCGACCTTTGGCACAACTTGCTTGGCGTGTGGGAGCTCCACGTTGCCGACATTACGGCCGGCGGCAAACTGTCGGCAGAGCGGAACTGGCGGCACCCCGGTGGAGACGGATTCCTGGAGGCCTATGGCTGGCTGGGTAACCGCATCATGTTTGCGTCTGACATCGGCGTCGAGCAGACAAACCGTTGGTTGGGCCGGTGGTTCTCAGCCCAGCTATGGACGCTGCCGGATACGCTGCCCGCTGGAGCCGCGCCCACGCGCGTCTCGCGACCGTTCACCACGCGGACTTGGTGGGGTGCCAGCAAAGCCCAGAACGCCTATCACGAGTTCATGCACCTGCCGCTCGCCGGGGCGTTCAACAAACCAGGTCCGTGGATTCTGGCCAGTATCGCCTGGGACACCCAGCCATTCAACGGTATGGACCTGTGGAGGATGCGCCCGGATGGCAGCGGCCGCCAACGACTGACGTTCTTCAATGGACGTCCCGATGGCGGCAAGGCGGCGCAAGTGTCCGGCTTCCCCGCTCCCCGCTACACGGTGGTGGGCAGCGTCACCACAGATCCCTTGAATCCGAGGCGCCTACTCCTGTCAGTGACGCCAGACCCCAACGCCAAGGAGATCCAGGCCTGGGAGCTGGATCTCTAGCCCTCTGCACGAGGCAACAAAAAGCCCTCCGTGCGGAGGGCTTTTTGTGGATTTGAAGGACTAATTGCCGCCAAACGAGTTTGTGACGCCCTTCCACCAATCGGATATCTGCTTGGACCAGCTGGGTGAATTGCCGGGTAAAGTAGCTCCGCCGGGATCGTCCGCGTCGCCGGAAGCCACGGCTGACCCATCCGGAGACGGACTGATCTGGACTGACCGGACTACCAGACGCTTCCAGCTAGTTCCCGGAGGTGTGCACGTGATCAGCGTCAATTCATTGTCCTTGCCTTGGCGCAGGACACTAAGGTCTGTGGGCTCAACTACCTTGCTCTCAGTCACGCGGTAGACGTATTGGCGGGAATTGTAGTTCACCGTATAGGTGTCGCCTACCTGTAGCTTGTCCAATAGTACAAAAACGAATTTATAATTACCCGGTTCCCACCAGTCGTTAGAAGAGTGGCCAAAGATAACGGCGTTGCCGCGCTCACCCGGCAGCGCAGTGTGGGCGTAATGGACTACGCCGCCCTCAAGGTCCTTTTGTATGGCGGCTTCGGCATTGTCCTTGGCAAAGACGATCGGGGCGTTCACGTTTATCTTGGGAATGCTGATGACCGGGTTAGCCGGCACGGCGGCGTTGGCGCCGTTAGTCTCCGTTGGAGCTGTCTTGGGTTTGTCGGTCAGGTAACTGAGCTGGCTGATCAGGATTGGCGACTTGAATACCAAAAATAGCAGTACAAAAGTGATGACACCAGTGATTAGGGGGCGGAATTTCCGTAAAAATTCCTTTAAGGTCATCCGTTTCTTGGGTGCTGCCTGTACGCCTGGCAGTGCCCTCGGCTCAGGGATCGCCCCTACGGTTGCCGGCATGGGCGGCGCGGCAACGGCGGTGGGGATGGGCGCCGGCGGCACGATGCCACGTTGGCCGGGCATTTCCAGCGGGTTAGTGCTAGCGACCATTGGCGCCGCGGCTGGCATTGGAGCGGGTTGCGGCGGCATCACCGGTTGAGGCACTGGT
>CBDTXE010000096.1:0-4586 GCA_965364395.1 uncultured bacterium
GGTGCTTTTGGGCCTCGGTCATGACCGAGTGGTAAGGCACGACGCGCTCCGGGAAGCTGGCTTCAAATAGTGCTATTAACTGCGGAGTCAGGGCAATCTCAGGAATCAAGATGATGACCGATCTTCCTGCCGCCAGTTCGCGCGCCGCCAGCTCTAGGTACAACCGCGTTTTTCCGGAGCCAGTTACGCCCTGTACCAAGAACGTGGTTTTGGGTGACGTGGTGACGGTATTGAATGCCGCTTGCTGGTCTTTGGTCAGCGTCTGGGTCTGGGCGGGAAGGGTGAATCCAGCGGCGTCGCCGCCAGCCTTGTCCCGGCGCTTGCGCTGGATTCCCGCCGGCAGCAAGGTCTGCCAAACGGCTTTGGGGCTAGCGTAGTAATATTCCTGCATCCATATGGCCAGATCCACCATATGGGCGGGCAGCGGCGCAGCGGGAAGGATTTCCATCACGGGCTTGGTGGCAAACGATGGCTTGGTCTCTGTTAAGGCCGTGACTACGCCCAAGCTCTGCCGCCGCCCAAGGGGAACCTTGACTACCTGGCCCCGGGAAACTTCCGCCGCCATCCCGGCGGGAACGGCATAAGTAAATCCCTTGCTCGCGGCGCCGGTATACGTCAGCGGAGCGACGGTGACGTATAGGTTGGTGGCGGCTTTCTCCATAAGGCCAATTATACCCGCGCTGGGCCGACCTGATTGCAGATGTTCACGGTTATGCGCTAAACTGAATGGCATTGTGAGTTTGCGAACTAAGTTCTGGCTAATTATCCTCCTGACCGTGGTTGCTGCCTTTGTGGCCTACCCACGGGAAGACGCGTTATTGAAAAAGGTCGGCATCAAAGATGTCCAGCCCCGCGTCCAGCAGGGCCTGGATTTGCAGGGTGGCGCCCACCTGGTCTTCCAAGCCGACTTGTCTAAGACGGCCGAGGGCGACCGCGAGAAGGCGGTTAACTCGCTGATTGAAGTCATTCAGCGGCGTGCAAACCCCACCGGCACCTCGGAAATCGTGGTACAGCGGCAGGGCCGCGACCGCGTAGCCGTGGAACTCCCGGGTATCAAGGACGTAGGCGAAGCCATTGACCGCATTGGCCGCACCGCCAACCTGACGTTCCTGGAATTCAAGGCCGCCGAGGCCGCCAGCCCCAACCCGCAACCGGTGGAAACCGGTCTTGGCGGAAAAGACGTGGAGCGCGCTGACGTGGATTTTGACACCCAGAAGAACCAGCCCATCGTCACCCTCACCATGAAGGGGGACGCCACGCGCAAGTTTGCCGAGCTCACCACCCGCATCAACCGCGAAGGCGGCCAATTGCTAACCATGTTGGACGAGCAGCCGATCTTTGGGCCAGCCACCGTGTCATCGCCCATTACCGACGGCCGGGCGCAGCTGGAAGGCAACTTTCGCAGCGTCGCCGAGGCGCGCAAGGTTGCCGACCAAATCACCGCCGGCGCCCTGCCCGTGCCCGTAACTTTGGTTGAGCAGCGCACCGTTGGTCCAACGCTGGGCAAGGAGTCCGTCCAGCGCAGTATAGTCGCCGGTATCATCGGATTGGCCATGGTTGCCTTGTTCATGCTGGCTTATTACCGGTGGGCCGGGCTGCTGGCCGTGTTGGCGCTGGTCATCTATACGTTGCTGACGCTGGCCATCTATAAGTTGACCTCATTGACGCCTTACACCATCGTGCTGACCCTGGCGGGCACCGCCGGATTTATCCTCAGTATCGGGATGGCCGTTGACGCCAACATTCTTATTTTTGAGCGCATGAAAGAAGAGCTGAGGGCAGGGAAGTCGTTTGCATCGGCCATGGAGGCGGGCTTTGACCGCGCCTGGACCTCGATCCGCGACTCCAACGTATCCACGCTGATTACCTGCCTGATTCTTTATATCTTTGGGGCCCCCATCATCAAGGGCTTTGCGGTGACCCTGGGGCTTGGCGTGTTGGTAAGCATGTTTACGGCCATCGTCGTCAGCCGCACCTTTGTCCGTATGCTGATCCGTCGCCGGTGGGCACGCCATGCCCGCCTGTACGGCATGAAACCGGAGGAGGTTACCGCATCATGAACATCATCAAGCACCGCCGGTGGTGGTACGCCATATCGCTGCTAGTCATCATTCCCGGTACCATTTCGTTGTTTACCAACGGTTTGCGCCTGGGGATCGACTTCCAGGGCGGCCAGCTACTGGAAGTTAGGGGTGCCGTGACCCAAACCGAGGTCCAGCCGGAAACCGAGCGCCTCAAGCTGCGGGACCTGACAGTCACGCCGGCGGCCGACAACACGCTGATTCGTTACCGCGACGATGCCCAGCCCAAAGAGCAGCAGCAGAACCAGAAGGCGCTGAGCGACGCACTGGAAAAGAAGGGGCACGAAACCGTCAGGTTTGAGGCCGTTGGCCCGTCAGTCAGCCGCGATATCACCCGCAACGCCATCATCAGCGTCGCCCTGGCGTCACTGGCCATCGTCCTGTATATCGCCTTTGCTTTCCGCAACGTGCCGCTGCCCATGACCTCGTGGAACTTTGGCATCGCGGCCATCATTGCCATGTTGCACGACGCTTTCTTGCTGCTAGGGGTATTCTCGCTGCTGGGCGTACTGTTTGGGGTGGAAATCGACGCCTTGTTTGTGACGGCCATTCTGACGGTTATCGGCTTTTCCGTCCACGATACCATTGTGGTCTTTGACCGCATTCGCGAAAATCTGCGCCGCGAGCGGGGAGCCCTGGACGACATCATCAATAAGAGTATTCTAGAAACGCTTGCCCGGTCGCTAAATACGTCATTGACCGTGCTGGTGACCCTGCTTGCCCTTTACCTGTTTGGAGGCCAGTCCATCAAGCTGTTTGTGCTGGCTTTGCTGATTGGTATTGCCTCCGGTACTTACTCGTCAATCCTCAACGCCGCGCCGCTGCTTGTGACGTGGCACAAATTCAAAGAGAAGCGCGCGTCCGGCGGCCAGCGTGCCAAAGCCAAGCCTGCCAAGGCCTAACACCGCCGGCTGAGCACCTATTGTGTTCACTGTACAATAAGCAAAAGCTGTTTGCAAATAGTCCCGAGGTTTAGTATCATTGGGGCATTACGAGTTGTAGAAGGCACAATGTTAGAAGTATTCATTACCTCCAAGACCCGCCGCAAAATCATCACCGTTTTCACCAAGTATCCGGATGTCAAAGCCCACGTCCGTTCATTGGCGCAAATGATCCGGGAAGACCCCGGCAACGTCCAGCGCGAACTGAAGAAGCTGGAGCAGGTTGGATTTGTGAAGTCAGTCAAGCAAGCCAACACTACCGTTTACTCAGCCAACCCAAAGTTTACTATTTACCGCGAGCTCCAAAGCATAGTCCTGAAGTCCCAGGCCGCCAAGCGCCGCGGCTGAGCTTGATTCCGCTCTCGGTTATTACCTGATATACTGTGCACATTATGGGGGTACCGGACACTAACGTACCAGGCAACGAAGCCGCGGCTATACCGCGGCTGGTGAGGGAGTTGTTGCGCCGCCGGGGCATCGCCGATGACGATGCTGTCCGGCATTTTTTGAATCCCTCCTACGATGGAGGCTTGGCGGACCCTTTGCTGATGTCGGGCATGGGGGCGGCCGTGGAACGGATTATGAAGGCCATCGCCGACCGCGAGCAGGTAGCAATTTACGGCGACTACGACATCGACGGCATCGTTTCCACGGCATTAATGCTGGAAATTTTGCAACACCACGGGCTGCGGCCACTGGCCTACATCCCGGACCGCTATGAGGAGGGCTACGGGTTGAATGTGCCGGCTTTGGAGCGTTTGCAACAACAGGGAGTGTCGCTAGTAATCACCGTTGACTGCGGCATAACGTCGGTGGCCGAGGCCCAGTGGGCCAAGGACAACGGCCTGGATTTGGTTATCACCGACCACCATGACATCCCCGAGGCTTTGCCTGAGGCCGCATTGGCCGTGGTAAACCCCAAGTTGCCCGGTGACGCCTACCCGTTTAAGGAATTGGCCGGCGTTGGCGTCGCCTTTGCCGTTGTCCGGGCGCTGCAGCAGCGCACCGGTATTCCGGCACTCGGGCGTGAAAAATGGCTGCTGGACTTGGTGGCGCTGGGAACCGTTTGCGATGTCATGCCGCTGGTGGGCGAGAACCGCGTACTGGCCAAGTACGGGCTGATTGTGGCCAGCAAGACCCGGCGCGTGGGGTTGGTGGCCTTGGCGCAGAGCGCCGGCGTGGACCTGGATGCGCTGCGTGCGTACCACCTGGGTTTCATGTTTGGCCCGCGGCTGAACGCGGCGGGGCGCTTGGAGCACGCCAACTACAGCCTGGAGCTAATCACCGCCACAGATCCTGTTGAGGCGCAGCAAATCGCTTTTTATCTTGAGGAACTCAACCACCAGCGCAAACTGGAGCAGGCGCGCATTGTGGCGGAGGCCGACGCCCTGGCCACGCGTTACAGCGGCGACCCGGTACTGGTCCTGGCCGACAGCGGCTGGCCCCATGGCGTAGTTGGCATTGTCGCCTCAAAGCTAGCCGAGAAGTGGGGCAAACCCGCCCTGGTCATGCAGGTGCTCGACAGCGCCAACTCCAAGGGCTCGGCGCTCTTCTCCGCCGACTC
>CBDTXE010000097.1:0-4517 GCA_965364395.1 uncultured bacterium
GGGCAATGCGGCGGTAACGGGCGTGAAGATTGCTAACGTAACAGTGGAAAACGTGAGGAACTGGGGTATATATTTCCAGACGACTGTGAACAGCGCCATAACCAACACAACTGTGAAGGGCAGCGGTGGATACGGTGCGGAAATAACTACTAACTCGCATCACAACTCGATCACGGGAAGCATGTTTATAGGGAATACCTTAGCGGGACTGCGCCTAAATGGGTCAAATGGTCTCTCCGTAACTGGCAACGTGATGCAGGGTAACGGTACCGGTGTTGAGTTTTCCGGCGGTAGCTCTACTACCGTGTCCGGGAATGCGATCCGTGGGCAAACGGCTGATGGCATTGTCATGAGCGGCGCCACGTCATACAACACGGTGTCTGGAAACAACATAACCGGCAGCGGCAGCGACGGCATTGAATTATTTAATGCCGGTATTGGCAACACATTGGCGAACAATAAGATTCATGATAGTTCCGCGCATGGCATCAATATCATCAACAGTGATAACACCAGCGTTGTCGCTAGCGATATATCCGATACGGCAGGAACATCATACGGAATCAACATTTCGAGCTCGGCCAGCGACAATACTTATCTGGCCAACAACCGCATCTCTGGTACGTTTACAGGACATATCAATGATCTCGGAACGGGAACCGTTTATGCCAACCAGGCAAACAGCGCTGGCGTACTGATGCAGGGTGGCGCGGGAAGCCTATTCAAGAACATCAACGATTCGGCGACGTCATTCCAAATTCAGAATGCCGGTGGCACCCCGGTGTTTAACGTCGATACAACAACTGATGCCACAAATCTCATTACCAACCCCAGTTTTGAAACCGACACTTCCGGCTGGGTTGTTAAAGGCGTTCCCACGTTGGCGCGAACAACCTTGCAAAGTTTCAGTGGCAATGCTGCCGCGCAAGTAGGCGCCACCGCGGCAGGCGACGGAATCAAATTCAACGTAGCCCTGGCAAGCACAACCACCTACAGCTTTAGCTTTTATGTTAAATCATCCGCAACCATGTCTACATTAGAGGCGGGATATTCGGGTGATGGCAGCGCCGATACGCCCTGTACAACCTCTTCATCACTAACAACGGGCTGGTCGCGGATTTCTTGTACGTTCACTACGGGCGCAGTATCGGGGACTACGTATGTGTATGTTAAGCAAACCGACGCAGTTGCCAGGACAATCTATATTGACGCCGCGTATTTGACTCAAGGAACCAATGCCTACTCCTTCTTTAAGGAGAGCAAGGTCTCCTTAAACGGCGTATTAACATCGCCGCTGCTCGTCCAGACCGCAACCAATACCAACACCGCGTTTGAAATAATGAACAGCAGTGGCAATAGCGTACTTAACGTAAATACAATAAATCAGACAGTAGGGATTGGTTCTGGCGCAATGGCGACCGCCAAGTTGCGGGTTTCAAACGTCATCAACGGCTTGACTGGATTGGACATTCAGCAGGGAAGCACCAGTGGCTCTGACGACATTGCTACTTTCAAAAACACGAACGGCGGCAGCGCAACGGTCCTTAAGCTGGCCAATGATGGAGCGGCTACCTTCCAGAACAAGACCAACTCCACCAGTGCCTTCCAGATTCAGAACGCGGCCGCAACCAGCCTGTTTGCGGCGGATACCACAAACATGAAGATTGTTGCCGGTGGAGATGTTAACGTCGGCGGATTTTCAGGCAGGCTGTTTACAGACGGTTTTGAGTCCGGCGGATTTGGCCAATGGGATAGTACTTCCTCGGCCAACATTACGCCCAACGCCGGTACGGTCCGCAATGGCGCCTACTCTGCGCGGGTACAAACAACGGTATCGACCGGCTATGTAGAGAAGGGGATTGCGTCCAGTTCAACGGTATACCTGCGGGCATATGTGAATATGTCGGCTACCAGTAACAATTCCGGTTTTATGCATCTGGTCAACAGTGGCAACCAGGAATATAGCCTTTACCGCCAGTTCTCGGACGGTGCACTTAGGGCCAGCCTGAACGGGACCGGTGTCGGAACGAGCGGCAGCTTCACCACGGGCACTTGGCACTTGGTTGAAATGCGACTGACCCAAGGCGGAGTTGGGGTTGGCCACATCCAGGTATGGCTAGATGGCACCCAGGTGCTGAATGACAGCACTACGGTGAACGCCGGTGTGCTGCCGTTCAACCGCGTGCGTATCGGTGAAGTGCAAGGTTCCACACAAACAACCTACGTAGATGACGTGAGCGTTGGCACAAGTGCCCTTGGGGCGTCGGCGTCACTGAGCGTGCAGGATTCAATGCGGGTGGCCGGAAGCGCCAGCTTTGGTGGCAGTACGCTGTTCAAGAACCAGAGCAACTCCACAAATGCACTGTTGGTACAAAACGCAACCGGTAGTAATCTTCTGCGCGCAGACACGGAACATATGCGTTTAGGCATAAACTTGGGCACCACTGCCCCAACGGACACGTTGCATCTGGATGGCAAAATCCGCATTGCTTCCCCGGTTGAGGATACGCGCAGTGGCAACGCCAAACTGTTTGTTGGTACCGGTCCCGAAGCCGCCGCCCTGGGTGGCCTGGATCCTGCCATGCAGACCCTCATTGCCAACTATGGTAACGGCACAGATGCCAACGGACTGGTAATGCAGTGGGGCGGCAGTGCAGACGCAGCCGGTTTCAAGATTAGTGACGACGGCATGGTGGTGTGGGGCGCGGGAGACGACGACCTGTTTAGGCTGATCAACGAGGATGCCAGCCAGACAGTTCTGGCAGTAAACGACAACGGCTCCATGCGGCTAGAAAACAGTGCCAACAACAACTCGGCTTTTTCAGTGTGGCGCGACGCCGGCAATGCCATCCTGAACGTCAACACGGTAGACAGCGCCATTGGAGGCTACGTCATCAACAGCGGCACCCGACTGAACGACAACGAGGCCGAAAACCCCAGTTTTGAGGCTTCCGGCACCGGTTCAGAAACCGGCTGGGCGCTTGGCGCCAACGCCGTAATTGCCAATACGGCCGGAATTGCCCGCACTGGCAACCGTTACTTGGCTATCACTCCCAACAGCACAATTTTAGCCAGTGGCATGGTTAAGCAGCTTCCGTTACGTGCAGGAGAACAACTGTACTATGAGGGCTATGTCCGGTCCGCCGTCGGCACCAATGGCAGCGGCGGGTATTACGTCAGCTTTCTGGATAAGGATTTTGCCACCATATCATTCTCAACTGACGTTTGGACCAACCCCGGTGACACATGGACGCTTCGCTCAAACACTGTAACGGCCCCCGCCAATACGGCATACGTCCGGTTTAGCCCCACTGTACGCGACGACTCCACTACGGGTACCTGGTACTTTGACGACGTCTACATTAAGCGTGTGACAAACCAGGCGCCAATGACCTTACAAAATTCCACCAATTCAACAGCCGCTTTCCAGATTCAGAACGCGGCCGGCAGCCAGCTGTTTAACGTAGACACGACAACCTCCAACCTTATAGCCAATCCTAGTATTGAGACCGACACAACCGGTTGGCTGGGCAAGACGTCCGCCACGCTAAGCCGAACCACTTCCGAGAAATATATTGGACGTGCGGCTCTTCAGGTGGCTACCTCCGCTGCCGCTAACTCAGGTGCATACTTCAATAACCTCGCCCTGTCTAATACCACCCAGTACACATTGTCTGCATACGTAAAGGCCTCTGGCGGCGATCTTGCCACGCTAAGGATGTCGTACTCCAATAACAACGCCGGTTCATTCACCGGATGCGTTTCCGGCGTAGGAGCAATTACAACTGGCTGGCAGCGCGTAAGCTGTACCTTTACTACAGGAACCATTACCGGCGGCGGGGCTGCCGTCGCCATTGACCAAACAGACGCCACTGCGCGGACGTTCTTTGTAGATGCCGTACAGCTGACGCAGACAAGCTCCCTGACCCCATATCAGGAGGGAGCTATATCGTTGAACGGAATAATTAGGTCTCCCGTGGCACTGCAGGCAACCTCAGATTCAGAAGATGCCTTTAAGGTATTAAGTTCATCGGGTTCAACTGCCCTGAGCGTTGACACCACATCGGCTGGCTACGGCACCCTGAGCGTCGGCGGGAGCGGATATGCCAACTCTGAAATCGTGCTCAAACAAGGGACTGCCGATAAGTGGGGAGCAATCGCAAATGACTCCGGCCTTGGTGGCACGGGAGGCTATGGCCTGTACAACTTTGCTGGCAGCGCATATGTATTTGGCTTGTCCTCAACGGGAGCTGCCACTTATAAGAACTCTACAGATTCAACGGACGCTTTCAGAATACAGAACACCGCTGGGGTAAACCTGTTTGCCGCTAACACGGCCAATATGAGTGCCACTATCAAAGGCAACGTCAATATTGGCAACAACGCTACCACATTGTTTTCCGACGGGTTTGAGACCAACAACCTTTCCAAGTGGCAATCGGTTACCGGTGCCTTTTCCACATCTGGCACCCAAGTACATGGAGGTAGCTACTCCGGGTATATGACCACGTCCGGCG
>CBDTXE010000098.1:0-4451 GCA_965364395.1 uncultured bacterium
CCACGACGGGCCATTTGCCACGCAGAAGACACCCGTTGAGTATGCCGCCTTGACGTTGGGCTCGGCATTCTTTGCGCGGTATGCCAGCGCACCGCCCTGACTATGGCCGGCCACAGCAATGCGGCTGCAGTCGGCCTTGTCACTGGCGCAGACCACGTCCAGGATTGACTTGGCCGGCGCCGTCCGGCTGACCATACAGCGCAACTGGCCGTCCACGCCGGCGTTATTGCCCAGCGTTGGACCGCCCTTGTATTGGCCAAAAGCGGCGACAAAGCCGTTATCTGCGGCCGTCCTGACGACTGCGTTGGCCAGCGCCTGGTCATACGGCTTGGTCAGCACGGTTGGCGTTGTCCAGTTTTTGTCGTGGTCTGTCCACTCGCCCTCGGCGCCCGTACCGGTGAACCACACCAGCACCGGGTATTGCCCCGGCGCGTCAGGCTGGGCGATGGTCATCGGGAAGTCGAGGTTGCAGCGCTCCATCCACCACGTGTCGGCGTTGTATGCCTTGTACGAGCTGGTGGTCACCGTCGCGGCATGTGCCGGCGAGACGGCAAAAGCCAAGAGCGCAATGATCACAGCGGCGCATCGCTTCATGAAAATCTCCTTATGGAGCGGTTTGATGAACTCTCATCCGGAGGCTTATCCTCTCCTCAAACGAGTGCCCAGATACTAGCCTGTTGCCGAGAATATTGCAATACAGGCAAATACATTGCGTTGCAACCAAATGACGCGTTACGAGCATCATATGGGTTCGCCACTGATTGTGAATAATTGCTTGGTGGAGATAGGGAGATTCGAACTCCCGACCTCTGCAATGCGAATGCAGCGCTCTAGCCAGCTGAGCTATATCCCCAGGGACTGACACATTATAGCATTTACATACTTATGGTCGGGATTCCAGGCTTTCCATCCGTTGGTCCAAGCCATCAATCTGCCCTTCCAGGTGGTACATTCGCCCCTCAATACCATCCATTCGCCCCTCAATACCGTCCATTCGCCCCTCCAGCCTACCCATCCGCGCATCTACTTGGTCGAACCTTTTGTCCATTTGGGCGAACCGCTGATCCATCTGAGCAAACCGTTCATCCATCCGCTGGCACAACTCGTTGTATGACCGCGCAATAATCAAAGCGAACTGCTCAAAGCCGGCATCCATGCGTCGGATCATCCTCGCCTCCATCTCGGCCATTTTACCGGTCAGCCTATCCTCAGACGCGCCAATTAGCACTTCCATCCGCGTGTCCAAGCGGTCGATATGATGATTGAATTCGCGCTGCGTCACTGGCAAATCAAGGCTATCGGCCTGATGCATCGCTCCCCTCCGTTTGTAGTCCATTATGCCATGCATCGTACCGCCGATGCATTAACCCGGTCTAAAGCAGCTCCAAGTCATGGCCGGCAATGCGAATAGTCGCCCCGTGGTCGGCGCCCAGCTTGCGCAGCTCTTTCTCAATTCCCTGCTTGCGCAGGATATCGCGCAGCCGCTCCACCGACTCATCCTGGTTCCAGTTTGTGCGCCGGGCAAAGCCCTCAACCTTTTCGCCGGTCACCACAAAAACGCCGCCGTCATCAACTACTTGCCACAAGTCCGGCTGCGACGCCTCATCAATAACCACCCTGCCAGCCTCGGCCTGCTGGGCCATCCGCACCTCACGGGATGCCCGGACGTAAGGCACTACCTTGTCCAGCAGCCTGTCGATGCTCTTGTGGGCGGCGGCGGACACCGCCAGAATCTCCACGTCGCCAGCTTCCCGCTTAACCTCGTCCATCTGCGCCTGCAGCAACTCGTCATCCAAGCCGTCAATCTTACTCAGCACCACCAACTGCGGCTTCTGCGTTAGGTCGACCACGTAGCTCTTAAGCTCTTCCTGAATGGTTCGGTAACCCTTGGCCACGTCGTTGCCGTGGGCGTCAATCAGGTGCAACACGATGGCCGTGCGCTCCACGTGCCGCAGGAACTCGTCGCCCAGCCCCTTGCCGGCGCTGGCGCCTTCAATAAGTCCGGGGATGTCGGCCACCAAAAAACTGTCATCACGCCAGTCAACCACGCCCAGATTAGGCGTAATGGTGGTGAACGGATAATCGGCAATCTCCGGCTTGGCGTTGGAAATCACCGACAGCAGCGTCGATTTGCCGGCGTTTGGCAGCCCAACCAGGCCCACGTCGGCCACCAGCTTGAGCTCCAGCGTCAGCGCCTTGTGCTCGCCCGCCTCACCCACTTCCACCGCCCGCGGCGCCTGGCGCACCGATGACGTAAAGTGGGCGTTGCCAAAGCCGCCGCGCCCGCCTTTGGCAATAACCTCCAGCTGCCCGTCCTCTGTCATATCGGCCACCAACTGGTCGCCGACATAAACCTGCGTTCCCACCGGTACTTTGACGTCAATTTCTTCGCCATTCTTGCCGTGCTTTCGGTCGCTACCACCAATCTGGCCGTCTTCGGCCTTGAGCAGCTTCTGGCGGCGGAAAGCGCCCAGCGTATTAAGGTTGTGGTCGGCGCGGAGAACCACATCGCCGCCGCGGCCGCCGTCGCCCCCGTCAGGACCGCCTTTGGCGCGCAGTTTCTCCTGGCGGAAGCTTAGTCGCCCGTCGCCGCCCTTGCCTGCTTTAACTATGATTTCTACTTTATCTGCAAACATTGAATTATTGACATATTATTTATGTTATTGTATCATTACTGATCCACCCGTGTCTACCAAGACCCCCGTGGAGTACCAGCGGCACGCCGCCGCTCCATCCCTCAAAGGAGGTACGGTATCATGCAGGGCACCACGCTGTCCATGGACTACACCGTCCGCGACATCGGCGACTGCCACAGCCGCCACGACCTCACGGTCTGGGCCGGTCGCTTTGGCCAGGCTAATATCACCTGCGAGATCGACTGGGACGTCGACTCGTACAAGCGGCCTGGGAAGCGCATCAACGTCTGCACCTCCCTGGTGGTCACCACCCTGAGCGACCAGACGTCCGTGGACCTGATCATGGCCGCCATTGCCTACTTCCACCGCACCCACCGCGTGCGCGTGAAGCCGGGGTTGCTGGTCATTGACAGCGACCGGATCGGTCGCAGCTACATGACCAAGCGCATCGCCAAGCTGGACCCCCAGGACGGCGTGGCCGCCGACCAGAAGATCCAGCAGATCATGGAGACCTGGGCCCAGAAGGCCTTTGGCTCCCTGGACGCCAGCTAGCCGTACAAAGCTGTAGTTGTACCCGCAGTACCGCAGTACCCCTACGCCAAATGTATTTTATTGTAAGTACATTGGCTCCAATAGCCGCCTTCAAGAACAATGACAATTGCAATTGGCATTATGTCAGGTTTTGGAGGCTTTGGCCCCGATTGCCCAACTAAGTTGGGCGCGCGAGGCCAGAGTTACCGGCCTACTTCTTGATTATTGACTCCAGCGCCCGCAATGCTTCCAGCGGTACGGCAAACACGACGGTGTTTGACTGGTCGCTGGATATGTCATTGATCGAGTTCAGCGTGCGCAGATGCAGCGCCCCGGGCGTTGCCGCCATGGTCAGCGCCGCTTTAGCTAGGTTATGGGCGGCAATCACTTCACCCTCCGAGTTGATGATGGTAGCCCGCTGCTCGCGCTCGGCCTCGGCGGCTTTAGCCATCGTGCGCTTCATGTCTTCCGGCAGGTTGATGTCCTTTAGTTCCACCGACAGAATCTCCAGCCCCCAGCTTCCGGTGGTTTCGCGGACAATGTCGCCAATCCTAGTTGCGATGCTATCGCGCTCGGCCAGCAGGTCGTTCAGCGACGTTTCACCAACAACGTTACGCATGGTAGTCTGCGCAAGCTGGTTAACCGCCCGGCCAAAGTTTTCCACTTCCAGGACGGCCTTGGATGCGTCTTCCACGCGGTAATAGATTACCGCCGAGATCTTAGTGGAAACGTTATCCTTGGTTATGGCTTCCTGCTCCGGGACGTCCACCGCCTTGGTTCGGATATCCACCTTCTCATAGGACTGCACCACCGGCAGGACAATCCGCCACCCTGGATCCATGATCCCCGTATACTTTCCCAGCGTAAATTTGACCCCGCGTTGGTATTGGTTGATCTGGCGGATGGACGAGACGACCACTCCTAAGATGATGGCGATGACCCAAAACTCCATGGCGATACCTCTGTTTATGCTTGCAGTATATAAGAAAAACCGCCCAATGAGGGCGGTTTTTCGCTTTGTCGTGCTATTTGGTTGCTAGTAGATGTAGCGGAAAGCCGATGCGCCGGTGGTGCGGAAAGTCTTGCGGCCCCAGTTGCCGTTGTAGTTCATCTCGGAGATGGTAACGGAGTTGCCGTTGACGCTTTCAACGTAAGCCACGTGGCCGTAGTAGCCGGCACCGGTCCAGGCAATGGCGCCCGGGCGAGGTACGGTGCCAACCGCGTAGCCGGCGCGCTGGGCGTTGGCATACCAAGTGTTGGCATTACCCCACATGTTAGGAACGG
>CBDTXE010000099.1:0-4315 GCA_965364395.1 uncultured bacterium
ACCGACCTAAGCATTCTCCTAAGCAAATACGGTCAAGTATCCGCCACAGGTGACATCAACGGCGACGGCAGCGTGACCATCATAGACCTCAGTATCCTGCTCAGCAGCTTTGGGTCAACGGTCTCGGCGGGATGCAACATCTATGTTGC
Organism: uncultured bacterium; assembly: GCA_965364395.1. Taxonomy (GTDB): domain Bacteria; phylum Patescibacteriota; class Saccharimonadia; order UBA4664; family SCTI01; genus CBDTXE01. The sequence goes on from CBDTXE010000099.1 coordinate 150, forward strand.
CACCGCCGGCAACGACTCAGGCACCGGCGCGGTGGCTTCCCCCTTTAGGACGATCCCGCGGGCATTGACGGCCGCGACCGCCGGCCAAACCGTGTGTCTCCGGGGCGGAACTTACATGACCGGCAAGGTTGGCATTTCCAAGCGGGGCGCGGCCGGCAGCCCTATCACCGTCCGGTCCCATCCCGGTGAATTAGCCGTGATCGACGCAACGGGCATCGCCATGACCCCCAACGAGTACGTATTAAACATATACGACAGCTCGTACTTGGACTTTGACGGCATCGAGGTGCGCAACTCACAAGGCAGGGGCGTCGGACTATGGAATGCCCACCACATGACTGTCAGGAACATGAAGATCCACGACATCCGCTGGCACGGGCTTTCCTTTGCCGGCGACTCGCTGACGGCGGACTCAAACGAGGTCTACCGCACCGCCATGGCCAACGAGAATAACCCCGGCGGCGTAACCTGGCCCGGCGGCATCTCGTCATGGCTGAAGCCCGACAACACCCGCAGCACCGACATTACTTATCGCAACAACCACGTCCACGACGTCTGGGGCGAGTGTATGATCCAGCTCCACTCAAAGACCGGCCGTGTGGAAGGCAACACCCTCCATGATTGCTGGAGCGTCGATCTTTACCTGGATAACACCAAGGACATAGTGGTCAACCGCAACCACATCTATAACACCAAGCCCGAGTTCCACCGCAACGGACATCCCGCATGGGGCATATTAATGGCAAATGAGACCTACGGTTACGGCGAGTTGTTGCCGGTGGAAAATATCCTAATTTCCAACAACCTAGTTACTAAATCCCGCGGCGTGGGGTATTGGCAGGACAACGCGGCGACTCCCAATAACTTTTACAGGAACATCCGGATGTACCATAACGTTATCCGAGACAACTCGGTCTTGTTCTCCATCGTGGATGTCCCTGCCGGACAGACTCAGCCCACCGGGAATGTCGTCCGCAACAATGTCCTGACCGGTACCTCATCCATCGGCGACATGGCCGGCTGGACTTTCAGCCACAACGGCTTCCCCGCCGGCAATGCTCTTGGAACCAACAACGTGGCCGCGGACCCCCAGTTTGTGAACGCCAGTGGCTTTACCGATCCCGGCAATTACCGGGTGTCACCTACTTCGCCGCTGATTAGCCAAGGGTTGGCGACGCCAGAAGTAGCTGCCGACTATTGGCACGCTACGCGCCGCAATCCCCCAACGATAGGCATCCACGAACGCTAGAGAGCGCCCCGGGCCATAATGCTGCGCACGGCGGTGGAATAAGCGCCCTTCTCTCCGCCAGTTAGCGCCCAGTTGTTGCGGCGGAGCGAGCCAAAGTACTTCTCACGGTCGGTGCTGGCGCCGGGCTCTTCCAGGTCCCGATCGGAATAGACGGTGAACAACCGGACCTTGCCGGCGTAAGTCGTGCGTACGCTGTTTTCAATGGCCTGGATGGCCGCGCCCGCCTGGGCCAGCGTCATGTTGCGCGGCCAGCCGTAGTTGTCCTGAAGCGTGCGTCCATCGTCAGATGATATGCCGTATTCGGTAATAAACAGCGGACTGGAGGGTCCTGCGGTCACGCCGCGGGCGGCCAGGTCACTAATGACGGAGTTCATAATATTTGGAAAGGTTCTGTCGGACGGCCAGGCAACTGTGCCGGATGAGTCCACAGGCTGGGTCAACGGAGCGTACGGATGGACCACCCACCCGCCGCCGGCCGATGCGACCATGCCGGCGAGGCCCGGCACCTGCGTAAAGCCCTGGGACAGCCAGTCGGATACGTTGCCGTCGGCGATATAGAGGAGGCCAACACTGGAGGCCACCGATCCGGCGCCGTTCATGGCCGTCCTAGCCTCTTTGTAGCGCTGGGCGTAATCGCGGGCCCGCTGCTGCTTGGCGGCGGTGGAGTTATCGGTCCACTGGTAGTTATAGCTGGTCTCGTTGCCAAACTCGATCCATTTCACCGGCCTGGGGTTGGACTTGCCCACCCAGTACGACCCTCCCGCCCCGTAGCGTGCCGCCCAAGTTGCCACGCTCTGCGCTTCCGCCGTGGTGGGTATGCGGCTATGAAAATCGGCTAGCAATATCATGGACGTACCCTTTGCATGGTAGGCGGCCACCGCGGCGTCAATCGTGCTGGTACTGGTCCCAATACCAAAGCCGGTCCGCACGTATTTGGCGCCGATGGAACCTACGTCGTTGGCGCCGTGTCCCCAGTTGGGACCCCAGGCGCCACCGGTTACGGCGGTGTAGTACTGCGGCGCTGGCGGCGGCGTAGGCGATGGCGTTACCGGCTTGCCAAAGGCTGTGAGGAGCATGCTGAGGTCAATAATGGTCACGCTGCCATCGCCGTTGATGTCGCCGGTAGCGGTTTGCTTGCCGTAGTTACTGAGGATGATACTGAGATCCGTCACGTCCACCTTGCCGTCGCCATTGAGGTCGGCCGTTCCGGCGGCGCGAATATTGGAAAGCCATGCGGCGGCAAAAACCGCAGCCACCAGTACGGCGATGACAGCTAACTTGGAATAGTGCTTATTCACGATCTAAACATAACATTAATAGCTATGGCAGCGCAACGCTGGCATAAGTCGTGCCAATCCGAGCAGTATCAAAATAAACGCTGGCAGATCCCGGCATGGTTTCCGCCCGATAATAGCCTAGCTTCCAGTACGCCGTATCTGTTGGGCTTTTGAGGATATTGAGGGCGCATCCAGACACTTGCTTAGAGTATGCGGCCTGTCCGGGCGCCCGGTACCACAAATCGATGTTGCCGCCAGTATTAGCCACGTACGCCCGCAGCACAAAATCGTGCCATCCGCCTTTGACCAAGGGCTGGCGCCAGCCGCACGGCGTAGAATAGCCGCCTAGGGTAAGTTCCGGCGTAACCGACACCGGGCCCCGGCAGTTCATGCCAATATTGGCACCGCCCTCTGAGGGGTAAGATTTGATCTGCATATTGACGCAGTGGCTTGTGTCCGGATGGACCGGAAAGTTGTCTGGAAAATATTGAGACCACCCAAAGTAGCGCTCGGTGTTATTGGGGATTCCCCAGGCAGGGGTATTGTCGCTCAGCACTTCGGCACGGGAGATCATCCAGCCGCCACAGCTGCCCCCTACGCTTGCGCGCATAGATCCCGCGCCGGTGCGTGCGGGCGAACCCACGACCGTCAGGGCGGTTGTGGGCGGACAGTGCTGAGGGACAAAAGGTGCCAGTGTGCCGCCGTTAAACTCCGCTGCAAACAGCGGCGCCTGCGGTGGCTGAGGCGTAGTTACCGGTTTGCCAAAGGCAGTGAGGAGAATACTGAGGTCAATGATGGTCACGCTGCCGTCGCCGTTAATGTCGCCGGTAGCGGTTTGTTTTCCATAGTTACTGAGGATGATGGACAGGTCGGTAACGTCTACCTTGCCGTCGCTGTTGAGGTCGGCTGTGCCGGCGGCTTGGGAGAATAACAGCCACGCGCCAGCGCTAGCGGCCGCCACAGCCGCACACGCGATACCTATACTAGCAACCCACCGCTTATCCATGATGCAAGCATAACATTTTTGTATATGGCCAAAACAAAAAGACCCAGGCCTAGGGCTGAGTCTTCTCGATAATCCGGCACCGTGCTACTTTCCCCCAAAAGGAGTATCATCGCCGCTGGTGAGCTTAACTTCGGTGTTCGGGATGGGAACCGGTGTGGCCTCACCGCTAAAAGCACCGGGGCCCCCAAACCAAGTTCCCGGAGAAAATGGTTTGGGAGACCCGAAGCTTTTAACAATGCGTTAGCATTGCAAAAAGGTACGGGTGTAACTTTACTTGGGTGCCATGGCTTTTGCAAACCACAAACCGCTAGTCAAACATTCTTAAAAAAGTCGGTGGACCGATTAGTACACCTCGGCTGAACGTATTACTACGCTTACACCTAGTGCCTATCAACCAGATAGTCTTTCTGGGGTCTCATGGGGAAACCTAATCTTGGAGATGGCTTCGTGCTTATATGCTTTCAGCACTTATCGCAACCGAACATAGCTACCCGACGATGCCGTTGGTACGACAATCGGTACACCAGAGGTTCGTTCACCCCGGTCCTCTCGTACTAGGGGCAAACCTCCGCAAGTTTCCTACGCCCACACCAGATAGGGACCGAACTGTCTCACGACGTTCTGAACCCAGCTC
>CBDTXE010000100.1:0-4253 GCA_965364395.1 uncultured bacterium
CCGCCGACAGTGGTTGCCGTCGCGGTTACCGCCAGGTAAGTTGCGGCGCCGTTGTTGCTCTGGACTTCAAACAGGTTGGCCGCGATGGGCGTAGCGGCGTCGCGCACCGTCAGTGCCCCGCGGGTGGCGTCAACCGTGATCTCGGGATTAGTCGACGAATCGTATGCCGACTGCAAAGTGGCACCGCCACCGGCGCCGCCGCAAGCCCCGTCCGTGGTGTTACAAAGTATTTTGTACTGCCCGTTCTCGTAAATCTTAAACTTATTGAGCGTTGAATCATAGACAATGCCGCCATTGACCCCGGCCGGAAGGTTGGCGGTGGCCGCTGAATCAACCACCAGCAGCGTCGTGTTGGCGGCAGAAGTATTGTCGGCGTCACCTACCACGATACGGTTATTGCTGGTGTTGGCCAGGAACAACGTGTTGGCCGATGTTTGGGACTGAATCTGGAAGGCGGTGGCGGAGTTGGCGGCGTTGCGGAAGGTTGCGGCGCTGCCGGTGAACACTTGTGAGCTGCGATCAAGCAAGGCGACGTTGGTAGTCAGGCGGGCGTCGGCCAGAGTGCCGGATGAGACGTTGGTGGCGTTGAGGCTTGTCAGCCCCGAACCATTACCCGTAAAGGCGTTGCTGGCATTACTGAATGTATTAGCACCGGTGAAGGTCTGCGTGGCGTCCTCAAGTGCAACTTTGCCGCTAAGCCGGGCGTCTGCCAACGTACCTGATGAGACGTTGGTCGCGTTCAAACTGGTCAGTTGGGATCCGTTAACTGCCGGCAGCTGGGTAGAGGCATCTAGCTGCACCAGTTGGCTGGCGCCGTTGAAGGTGTTGCCTTGCAGGGTAACATTGGCTGTCAGCCGGGCGTCTGCCAACGTACCACTGCCGATATTAGTGGCGTTAGTGTAATAGCTGCCGGCCTCGCCGTCCAATGTAGCGGCGTCAACATTGGTCAACCCGGAGCCATTACCAGAGAACGTTCCCGTTGCCGACACGTTGCCGGTAACGCTCACGCCCGACGCCGTCACCGCTAGGTAAGTTATAGTACCGGCGTTATTTTGGACCTCCAGTAGATTGGCGGCGATGGGCGTAGCGGCATCTCGCACCGTCAATGCGCCGCGGGTGGCATCAAGCACCAGCTCTGGGTTGGTGGATGCGTTGTATGCTGTCTGCAGTGTGGTGGCGGCACCTCCAGTACAGGCTGCCAACTGGTTACTAGAATTGCGGCAGAGCTGGGTATTGGTGTTGGCCGTGCCCAGCGTGGCAAATGCTACCGTACCCGTAAAGCTAGCGGTGCTTGATATGGTCTGGCCGTTGATAGCACCACTAGTGGTCACGGTGCCGATATTGACCAAGTTGCCGCTGGCGTCTATCCGCTGAGTGCCAGCGCTGGCTCCCGTGTTAAGCCCGCCAGTCCCGTTGACGGTGGCAAACACCGGATTGGCCGCAGAGCCGATATTTTGGATGGTATCAACGGCGCCATTGGCCACCGAGAAGTTGTCAGCGTCAAACTGGGCGATGCCCTTGGCGCTGGTCGACGCATTGTCGATCGTTATAGACGACCCCGCACCGCTAGAGTTATTGATGGTCAACGCGCCTTGTAGCCCGTTCAAACTTGTAACACCAGTGCCGCTAGTGGCATACCCGCAGTTATTGGTAGACATACAGATTGTCCCCGTAACATTTGGGATGGTGATTGTTGCATCAGTTGACGGCACCGCAAACGCCAGCGTTGATGTGAAGCCCCCACTACTCGACCGCAAGGTAGTGACTGCCCCCTGTAGTACCAGGTTTTGACTGGCAGATCCAATGGTCAATGCCGATCCCGGCGTAATGGCGGTCAGCGCCGTCAGGCTGGAGATGTCGCCATTAGCCCCGCTAGCCGCGGCACCCAGGTTTGTACGCGCCCCGGCGCCGGTGGTTGCTCCGGTGCCCCCAACAGTAACGTCTACCGAGCCCGTCGTGATTGCATCGCCGCTAAGGTTAGTAAGCAGTGCGCCACTGACAGCCGGCAGCTGCGCCGACCCATTTAGCTGAATCAACTGGCTAGCGCCGTTGAAGGTATTTCCCTGAAGCGTTACGTTGGCTGTCAATCGGGCGTCAGCCAGAGTCCCAGCGTTCAGATTGCTGGCATCCTGAAAGAAACTCGCCGCATTTCCCTCAAGGGTGGCCGCATTGACGTTGGTTAATCCCGATCCGTTGCCGCTGAACGATGCCCCCGTCACCGCACCGGTCACATCCAGTGCGCCGCTGAGCGAAACTGTGCCGGCCACTTCTGATAACAGTGAGTCAACAATTTGATTGGTTACGGAATCCCACTTCACAATGCTCCCCGCCGTCTGGGTGGCGCCGGCAGATATATCGCCGCCCGCCGGGCAGTTGTCAAACACCGGTAAGCCATCATTGTCAGCCAGCAGGCACTGGCCAGGCGAGCCAGCCGCAGTGGCCTGGACTGCTCCGGTGCCGTTACCATAAATTACTCCGCCCGCCGTAAAGGTTGCTGCTCCCGTTCCTCCTTGGGCAACGCTAAGCGCCGTGGTCAGGCCCCCCAAGCTGGTTATGTCGCTATTAGCTCCACTGGCGGCGGCCCCTAGGTTATTGCGAGCATTGTTTGCATCGCCGGCGCCCGTGCCACCAAGGGCGACATCCAGCGTGCCGGCGTCAATGTTGTCGGCATTTAGGTTGGTGAGCAGCGCGCCCGATATTGCCGGCAACTGCGCACTGCCATTAAGTTGCACGAGCTTGTTTATGCCATTAAACAAGTTGCCTTGGAGCGTTACATTAGATGATAATCGGTAATCGGCCAGCGTACCGGATGCCACATTGGTGGCATTCAAACCAGTGAGTAACGCCCCTGAGATTGCTGGCAGGTCGCCGTCAACGGTCAACTGCACTAGCTCGTTGGCCCCGTTGAACGTATTTCCTTGTAGGGTTACATTCCCACTCAGCCGGGAATCTTCCAATGTACCGGCATTGATATTGCCGGCGTTGCGATAGAAACCGCCCGACTCGCCATTTAGCAAATCGGCATTCACATTGGTTAGATTGACGCCCGACAATACCGGCAGCTGACCGGAAGCATTCAACTGCACTAGCTGGCTGGGGCCGTTGAAGGTATTGCCCTGTAGTGTCACATTGGCGCTGAGGCGGGCATCTGCCACTGTTCCCGATGTCAACGCCGTTGCATTTAGGTTAGTGAGATTGGCGCCGGACAGGACTGGCAATGCACCGGTGGCCGTAGTCTGGATTAGTTGGCTGGTTCCGTTAAAGCTATTGCCTTGTAGTGTAACGTTGGTGCTCAAACGAGCATCCGCCAGTGTGCCGGCAGTGATGTTGGTTGCGTTCTGATAAAAGCCGCCCGCCTGGCCGTTCAGCATTGCCGCATCAACACTGGTAATGCCCGCCCCGTCACCGGTGATTACGCCATTGACCGTCAGTTGACCGTCAACCGTAATGACATCGGCGGCTTCGGACATTATCGAGTTCACGATGGAATTGGCGGCCGTGTCAAACTTGACTATTGATCCAGCCGTCCGTGTTCCCTCAACTACGTTGCCGCAGTCCGCAAACACCGGGACTCCGGTGGCGTTAGCCCTCAGGCACTGGCCGTCCGTGCCGGCGGCGGTTACTTGCAATGCACCCGGACCGTTACCGTAAATGACCCCGTTTGCACCAAAAGTTGCCGCTCCGGTACCGCCATGGACAACACTGAGGGCCGTGGTTAGCCCAGTCAGGCTAGTGATGTCGCTATTGGCGCCGCTGGCGGCGGCGCCCAGATTACTGCGCGCCCCGGCGGCGTCGTTGGCTCCGGTTCCGCCAAACACAATCCCGAGGGTACCAGCGTTTATTGCATCGGCATCGAGGTTGGTGAGAAGTGCTCCTGAGATGGCCGGTAGCTGGGTACTGGCATTGAGCTGCACCAACTGGCTGGCACCGTTGAACAAGTTGCCTTGCAGGGTGACGTTGGTACTAAGGCGGGCATCAGCTAGGGTTCCCGACGCGATGTTGGTAGCGTTCAGGCTGGTCAGCAACGCGCCGCTGACAGCTGGTAATTGGGTAGTGCCATTAAGTTGGACGAGTTGGCTAGCCCCATTAAAGGTGTTGCCTTGGAGGGTTACATTTGTGGAAAGCCGGGCATCGGCCAAAGTTCCCGTACCAATGTTGGTGGCGTTGGTGTAGAAGCTGCCGGCCTGGCCACCCAGGGTGGCCGCATCCACGTTGGTCAGCAGGGCGCCGGATACGGCGGGCAATTGGCCGCT
>CBDTXE010000101.1:0-4224 GCA_965364395.1 uncultured bacterium
GTTCAACGGCACGCGCGGGTCGGATGCCGCTGACGCCGCACCACTGGTTCGAGCGGCGGCCGCGGCGGGCAAGACTCCCACGCTCGTGGCCTACAACATCGTCCTCCGGGACTGCCACTGGTACTCGGCGGGCGGCGCCAAGTCAGCGGCTGCCTACCGGAAGTGGATCAAGCGGCTGGCTGCCGCCATTGGGCGGGATCCTGCCGAGGTGATCCTGGAACCGGACGCCCTGCCCAACCTGGATCGGTCTTGCCTTGGCGAGAATGTGCCGGCCTCCCGTTTTGCCCGGTTCAAGCGCGAGCGCCTGGAACTGCTGCGTAGCGCCGTGGCCACCTTGAAGCGCCATCCGCGCACCAAGGTGTACATCGACGCCGGCAACGGAGATAACTCCAGCCACGACTGGCAGCGGCCAGCGCCGACTGCGGCCAACCTCCGCCGGGCCGGCGTTGGCGTAGCCGACGGTTTTGCAGTCAACGTCTCCAATTTCTACCGCACGGCCGACGCCATGCGCTATGCGCGGGCCATTTCAAAGCGCGTCGGCAACAAGCCGTTCGTGATTGACACCAGCCGCAACGGCAACGGCGTCATCCAACCTGGAGATCCGGGCTACGACAAGCGCGAGCCGTGGTGCAATCCCCCGGGACGGGCCTTGGGCGATCCGCCCGGCAATGTAAAGTCGCGAGGCCTGCCAACGGCCCACCTCCGCTGGGTCAAGACCCCCGGCGAGTCCGACGGCGAGTGCCATGGGTCCCCGCCCGCCGGCATCTGGATTGACGGCTACGCGCTTGGGCTGGCGCGGGCTGCCCTGCAAAAGCCCGGCGCCTAACAAGCCCTTAGGCCCCCGATGGAGAGATCCATCGGGGGCCTTCGCTGATATTATGGCCATCTGATGTAATATAGTAAGCATAAGAAACTTACAAATGCGCCAGCAACCCGCCCGCTACAAGCAGTTCCTGCGCTTTGCCCTGCCATTGGGCCTGTTTTGTGCTGCACTAATCACCCGGTTCTGGAATTTGGGATACCCCAACGAAACCGTCTTTGACGAGACCTACTTCCGGGTATTCACTTCCAATTACCTATCCGGCAGCCACTTTTTTGACATCCACCCGCCATTTGGCAAGCTGCTATTGGCCGGGTGGGCGTCCATTTTGGGATACACGTCGTCGCAAATGGACACCACCGCCGCCACTGCCCTGCGCGTCCTCCCTGCCCTGGCCGGTTCCGCCATCGTGCCGGTGTTCTACCTCTTACTGCGGTCGCTAAACATCCGCCGACTCTGGGCGGCCACCGGCGCCTCCTTGCTGTTGTTTGACGGCGCATTATTGGTCCAGTCGCGCCTAACCTTGCTTGACAGTATGCTCATCCTGTTTGGCTTGGCGGGCCTGGCATTATTTGCATATTCGCGCCGTATCGCGCCCAACAAGGCGTGGGTTATCATGGCGGGCACGGGTCTGCTGATGGGTATGGGCAGTAGCATCAAATGGACCTGCCTAGCAATGCTGGGAACCGTGTGGTTGTTCCACCTATCGGACTACGTTCGCCGCCGCATTCAGTTGTCGCTCAAGTCGGCCGCCCTGTCGGTTCTGACGTTAGCCATTTTGCCGGCCACAATCTATGTCTGTAGCTTCCTGGTCCACTTCTCCGTACTGACCAACACCGGCGACGGCGACGCTTTTATGCCCACTCAGTTTCAGGCCACGCTTAATGGCAGTCCATACTTCCAGCCGGACGCCAAGGTGTCGTTTTGGCAGAAATTTTACTGGGCTAACAAGGAAATGTACGACGCCAACCGCCGCCAGTTTACACAGCACCCGTACCAGTCAACCTGGTACAGCTGGCCGGCCATGTGGCGGCCGATATCGTATTGGTTTGGCAGTTTTGCTGACGGCAGAAACGGACGCATCTACCTGTTTGGCAACCCGGTGGTATGGTGGGGATCCAGCCTGGCGGTACTGGCGGTACTTGCCCTGATGGCGCTCCGCTGGCGCAAATGGCCGCCCAAACGCCTGCATTTTGGCCTGGTTTTGCTACTGGTGGCCTACGCCGTCAATTACCTGCCCTTTTCCCAGATTACCCGGCCAATGTTCCTCTACCACTACCTGTTTGCCATGGCGCTGGCCGTGGCTTTGGGTATGCTGGCGCTTGAAGCCGCGCCAATGAATGCTCGCCGGCGCACGATGGTGGCGACCACCATTATCGGCATCGCCGCTGCCAGTTTCCTATTCTTCTCGCCGCTGATGTACGGCGGCGAGCTGACCGAAGCGCAGTACCACCTGCGCCTCTGGCTACCCAGCTGGCAGTAAGCGCTACCTTGCCAGTTTGGCGGCAACCGCGTTGGCCACCTTGGCTAGCGGCACCAACTCGTGATCTGTCTGGCTGCGGAGCTTAAACTCAACCGCTTCCTCTTTCAGCGTCCGAGGACTGACAGTGAGGCGCAGCGGGCAGCCAATAAGGTCGGCATCGGCAAACTTGGCACCCGCGGATTCATCCCGGTCATCGTATAGAACTTCCAGGCCGGCGTCGCTAAGTTGGTTGTAGAGCTGGTCGGCGGCAGCCTCGGCTTCCTGGTTGTCGCGGGCCAGGGATACCAGGTGGACTTGGAACGGCGCCACGGCTTCCGGCCACAGCAGGCCGCGGTCGTCGTGGAAAAGCTCGGCAATGACTCCCATGACGCGGGCCGGGCCAATGCCGTAGCTACCCATAATGACCGGCTTGACGCTGCCGTCCTCATCGGTAAAGGTTAGCCCTAGGGGCTCGGAGTACTTGGTGCCCAGCGTAAAGATGTTGCCTACTTCCGACGCCTTATGCTGCTCCAGCTTGTCTTTGTCTAATCCCAAGCTTTTGACCACTTCATCGGTATAAACTTCTTCATTGATGGCGATCTTTTTTGATCTGTCCAGATAGACGATGTCCTCGCCGGCGTCGGTCAGCGTCTGAAACTCGTGCGAATATTTGGAAAAGCTGCCACCGCTGGCAAAGGTCATGTAAGTATGCCCGCCCAGCCCGACGCGCTCAAAAACGCGCGTATACGTAGCCTTCATCCGTTCATAAAACTCGTCGTGTTCGGCCTGGGAACGGCTGAAGGAATAGAGATCTTTCATTACAAATTCGCGGGTGCGCATGATGCCACTCTTGGCGCGCAGCTCGTTGCGGAACTTGGTTTGGAACTGGTAAACGTAGGCCGGCAAGTCGCGGTAGGAAGTCACGTATTCGCGCATCAGGCCCGTCAGGGCTTCTTCATGGGTGTTTGCCAGACCCAGCTCGGTACCGTTCTGCAGTCTGGTCTTGAACCAGACATCCACCACTTTCTCATCCCAGCGTCCGCTGGCCTCCCAAGGCTCCTTGGGCTGCAGCGCGGTCATTGTCAGTTCCTGCCCACCGGCCGCGTCCATTTCTTCCCGGATAATACCGATGATCTTGTTGAATACCCTTAGGCCCAGCGGCAGCATGACATAGGCTCCGGCCATCTGCTTATAGACGTATCCGGCGCGCAGCAATAGCTGGGCGCTGACCGCCGCCTCGTCCTTGGGGGCATCTTTGTGGGTCTTGGTAAATAATTGCGACATTCGCACTGCAGTTTTCTCCTTATGCCGGGTTGGTCTTTGCTTAGGATACCACGCGCGGCTACTTGGCGGCGCTAAGGGCCATGTATGCCAGGTAGTTATTGGCCATATGTAGCAGTATGCCAGGGATAATCGAGCCCGTCCGTACATACAACCAGCACAACAGCAAACCCAGTATGAAAGTATACAAACTGACGTTGGCCTGCAGATGGGCCAGCCCAAACAGGAAGCTGCCAAACATGGCGCCCCACACCAGTCCAAACCGTTTAGCCAGCGCCGGAAACACAAATCCGCGGAAAACCGGCTCCTCCACCAGGGGCGGCAAGATAACTAACGCAAACAAGGTAAATAGCTTAAGCTCCGGAGGCGCGCCCTCAAAGCCTGTCTGTTGCTGTTGGTTTGCATCAAATCCAGGCACCAGTGCCTGGACAACCACCAAGGCGATGGCCAGCAGGGCGTAAAAGGCCAAGATCATGAGTACAAATTGCCAGACCGTCTTTAGGACATTGAATCCGCGGAAGCCGACGGTCTTCCAGCCGGCATGGTGGCGGCGGAGATAGTGGCGCATCAGTATAAACGACCCCAGGGCATCGGCGGCCACCAACGTGAAAGACGCGCCAACATCGCTCTTTTCTAAACCGGAAATAAGCCATTTGGCGAC
>CBDTXE010000102.1:0-4194 GCA_965364395.1 uncultured bacterium
GATGCACGATGCATATCTGCAGGGTTATCCATCATGACAGGCGTGGTAGATACCGGGGCGTTTAGGAGATCCCAAAAAGTTTTATTTATTTCCGCGTAGCCTTCTTTCTCTTTGCCTTGTAGCGGGTATGCACCGTGTCGGTCCGCACGACGTTGCCGCTCAAGTCCAGTACGTCACGATAAAACACGGTATGGGAAGGCTTGGTGGAATCCATGCTACCGGAGATAAACTCGGGCCCGCGGATACGGCCGCTCTTGGTTTTGGTGCCATATAGGTCAAATGTCAGTGACGTGCCCACCATGTTGGTTTGGATCAAGATATAGCCTGGCGTGTCGTTCTTAAACTTCAGGTCAACCGCCGGATAATAAATTGTGGCATCCACTCCTGGCGCCCCGTACGGCTTGGTGTAAAACTCATTTATAGCAAACGAATGATTGGTGCGCTGGACAATTGGCAGCCCGGCATTGAGAGCCGCCCTATACAACGTGCTTGATACCTGACATAGACCGCCACCGTACTCCTTGTACTCCTTGGTGCCAACAATAACCAGCGAGGGGCGGTAACCCTGCGCCGGCCCAACATCTCCCAGTTGGGCGCCAAACGAGAATACCTGGCCCGGCTTTATCAAGACGTTTGAGTATCGCGATGTACCCACGCGGACGTTGACCAGCCGATCGGCCGACGAACCAGGGAAGAAACTTTCACCCCGCCCAATCATTTCCTTGAGGCCTAGAGACTCCAAGTTACCCTCATGGACTGCGGGCCGCGTGACAGCCGTTGCCAGCTGGATATCGCGCGGGCGGTCTTGGGACGACAGCGTTTCAATGATCTGGTTTTTGGCCTTCTCTTGGTCCAGATGCATGCCGTCCTGGCTGGCCAAAGCCACAACAACTTTGCCGTCCTGCACCGACAAACCGGCATCGCGGGGTTGCTTATCTATCACCTTAGCCAACTCGCCGGCATAAAATGCCACTTTCTTGTGGTTGATACGGAGGTTGACCAGGGCCGTCGGCGGTGCGTAAAACGCCCGCAGGCCCGTCATGGGCATATCAGTATGGTTGAGCGATGAAACATCCAGCCAGCCCAAAATCATGTTCTGATCGACTATCTTGGTAACGCCGCCCGCCGTTACCGACAGTGGCTCTCGTGCCAATGACTCCGCCCTGGACTTGGCAGACGCCAGCTCCGCCTCAGTCACGGCCGGCGTCATTTCATATGCCGGAGCCGCCACGCTGGCACCGCTCATGGCGGATATCCGCTCTTCAATGGCCGCAACCAGACGCCCGCGGTCAACCCGCATGCCTGGGCGGGACGGCGTCACTTGCATCACGCCTTCGCTAAAGCTTAGTCCAGCATTAGCCACGGGCTTGCTGAGGTCTTCTTCCACTTGCTCGAGATAGGGTGACAGCTTGGCACTGTCAAAATCATAGCTTGAGACCGTAGTGGGGCGCCCAAACACCGCCCGCAACGTGGAATGGAACCTCTCCTTAAACCCACCCTTGCGGCCGTAACGCATCGCTAAATCTACGGTGCCTTCATTGTATTTTGGGGCCAGCGAGCTTACCGGTACGCGCAATGTCGTCTGGCCGTACTGCACCGGTATGACCTTGCCGCGGTAATCCTCGGCTTGGCGCTGCATCTTCCGCACGGCCTCCTCCCGGTTCAAGCCGCCAACGCCCACGCCGTTGGCCATCACACCGGGCAGCACCCTGCCCGTATAGGCTGCGGAAAACGCCAGTATCCCAACTCCAAATAGCACCGCGAGCGTACCCACCGCGGCAGCTAAGGTTAGTCTATCTGGCAGTTGTTTCATCGTAATCAAGTATAACCGAAAACTTTGTCCGTTTCCCTGGTATACTAAAGGACAATGAAACTGCTTGTGACCGGTGGCGCGGGGTTTATCGGGGCCAACTTCGTCCATTACACGGTCAAACACCGGCCCGAATACCAAGTAACCGTGTTGGATGCCCTTACGTACGCCGGCAACCCGCACAACCTCGACCTAGTCAGAGCAAAGGTGGAGCTAGTCAAGGGCGACGTCACTGACGCCGGTCTGGTCCACCGCCTCGTCAAAGACCACGACGTCATTGTCCATTTCGCGGCCGAATCACATAACGACAATTCGCTGCACGATCCGTGGCCTTTTGTGCATACCAACCTAATCGGCACCTATACCATCCTGGAAGCAGTCCGTAAACACGCCAAGCGCTTGCACCACATCTCCACCGACGAAGTGTACGGCGACCTGGAGCTTGATGACCCGGACAAGTTTAGGGAAACAACCCCGTACAACCCGTCGAGCCCCTATTCCTCCACCAAGGCCGGTAGCGACATGCTGGTCCGGGCGTGGGTGCGCAGTTTTGGCGTCAAAGCGACAATCTCAAACTGCTCCAACAACTACGGCCCCTACCAGCACGTTGAGAAAGTTATTCCGCGCCAGATAACCAATGTCCTCACCGGAGTTAAGCCCAAGCTGTACGGCGCCGGCCTCAATGTCCGCGACTGGATTCACGTTGACGACCACAACTCCGGCGTACATGCCATCTTGGACAAAGGCAAAATGGGCGAGACCTACATGATTGGCGCCGAAGGCGAAAAGAACAACAAGGAGCTGTTTGAGCTGATCCTACAACTTATGGGCAAGCCCAAGGACTGGTACGACCAGGTTAATGACCGCCCAGGCCACGACATGCGCTACGCCATCGACGCAACCAAACTGCGTACGGAACTCGGCTGGAATCCCCGCTACACCGATTTCCACGAAGGGCTGAAGCAAACCATCGATTGGTACACGGCCAATGAAGACTGGTGGCGGCCCTTGAAGGAAGCCACCGAGGCAAAGTATAGGGAGATTGGCAGGTAGGCTATCAGCCGTTCTTAGGCTCCCAGACCTCCGTCAATACAGTGTCCCACGGCAGTTTGAACTCGTCCGCCGCATCATACACGTGTGTTTGAACATTGGTTACGATAACTTCGGGTATGGATAAGCCCTTCCATCCATGGATGCATCCCGGGGGAATCCTAAGTAGGCCTGGCGTTGCCGTCGACAGAATGAACGAATTGACATGCCCGAAAGTCGGACTGTCCTTTCGTACATCAGCGGCTACAATCTGTATTTTGCCTCGTGTGACCACCATTTGATCAGTGTGTATTTCGTGTAAGTGCCAGCATTTTACGACACCATAGTCCGTTGCGCTTTGATATACATGCTCCGGAACCGTGTATCCCTCCCAAGGACGACTCCACATTTCAATAACATCCCCGCGGCCGTCCACTATCGGCGAAAGTTTTTTAAATTTGATTCCTTCAATTGTCGGCCCCTGCATTGTCGACTTTATGGTGAAATCTATTTGCTGCAGCCATTCTGCAGTCACTTCCGACATTTTCATGGTATCTCCAGTTATTTTGATTGCTTACATTATAGCGGTCGGGTGGGAAATAAAATGGCCGCCTGATAGTATGTATCTTAAATGGACAGCTCACGTTTTCTTATCATCGGTGCCTACGGCCAACTGGGCAAAACTCTTCAGGCCCGATTTCCCGACGCCCAAGCGGTTGACCGCGACTCCTTGGATATTACCGAACCGGCGTCCCTAGCCGCCTTTGACTGGAGGGCGATTGACGTCATCCTCAATGCCGCCGCTTACACTAACGTGGACGGGGCCGAAACGCCTGATGGCCGCCGAGCAGCTTGGCAGATCAACGCCCTGGCACCGTCCCGATTGGCCGCCATCGCCACCCAGCAGGGCATCACACTGGTGCACGTCTCCAGTGAATACGTCTTTGACGGAACCATAACGCCGCACACAGAAGACGAGCCCTTCTCGCCTCTCGGCGTCTACGCGCAGGCCAAGGCCGCCGGGGATATTGCCGTGGCCACAACCCCAAACCATTATATTTTGCGCACCAGCTGGCTGATCGGCGACGGCCCCAACTTTGTCCGCACGATGATTGGCCTGGCCGATCGCAACGTCTCCCCCAAGGTGGTTGGCGATCAAATTGGCCGGCTGACATTTACCCACACGCTTGTTGATGCCATGGAGGTGCTACTAAAACACAAGCAGGGCAGCGGCACATACAACATCAGTAACGGCGGTGAACCGGCGTCCTGGGCGGAAATCACCCGCGCCATTTTCCATGAGCTCGGCCGCAAAGACCTGACCGTCACCGGCATCAGCACTGCCGAGTATTACC
>CBDTXE010000103.1:0-4118 GCA_965364395.1 uncultured bacterium
CATGGTCCTGATTGTTGCCGTGCTGCTAATTGTGGCCACCTCAACGGAATCCAAGGGTACCATCAAGAAGTCATCTCCGGAAACGGTGAAGAAAGTCCGGGGGTCGCAGGCGCTTGAGGGCAAGGCGTTCAAAACCAAGCATCCCGGAAATTATTCGCCAAGCAACAAAGTTCCCAAGGACAGCGGTTCTACCGAGCAACATGTCTTGCTGGCTAGCCTGCCAAACGTCCGCCAGGCGGCGGTTACGGTGCGCCCCTTGGTCGCTGGCGGGCTGAAAGAAGACGGTAACTACAACATGCGGGCCGCCTACCCGCAAACGTACCGTGAAAGTAATCGCGTAATTGGCACCCAAAAGGTAACCATCATGACCAAGGAAGGCGGCGTGGAGGTAGTTGGGTTTATTATCAACCGAGGGCGGCTGGCCACAATTGCCTTGACGAAGTCCGACCAGGAAGGGAAGTTAGAGGACGACTTAGCTGGGTTTATCCAAGCATGGGAGTGGAAGCCATGATGGAGGCGCTGGTTGCCTGGGTACTTTCAGTTTCCATGCTGGCCGCCATGCCGGCGAGTGATGACTACAAACTTAATAACTATGGGTTTGGCGCCGGAGGCGTTGGAAACGCCACATCAAACAACTATGGCATGAATGCCATTACCGGCGAGCTTGGCGGTAAGGATATGTCGAGCAATAGCTACCGTGCCAAGTCCGGCGAGATTAATACCCAGCAAGCCAACGTCCCAGAGGCACCAACTTTCAGTAACCCGGCAAACAACTACAGTAAGCTGCATTTCATCGTTAACCAGGCTAACACTGGCAACCCCAGCGACACAAAATTTGCCATTGCCATAAGTTCCGACAATTTTGCGACTACCCAGTACGTCCAGAGTGACAACACCGTGGGGGCGACGCTTGGCACGGAAGACTACCAGACGTACACGGCCTGGGGAGGAGCTACGGGGCAGTATGTCATTGGCCTCAATTCCTCAACAACTTACCGGATCAAGGTCAAAGCAATTTCCGGCCGATTTACCGAGTCCGGGTACAGCCCCTCAACGGCCGCCACCACGTCGCCGCCCAGCTTGACGTATGACATTGATGTGGCGCCCACAGATTCCGAAACAAACCCGCCCTTTACGATCAACTTTGGGAATTTGCTTCCCGGTTCGGTTTCATCCAGTCCCTCGCGCATATGGATTGATTTAGAAACCAACGCCGAGTCCGGGGGTAACGTGTACTTGTCCTCGGCTAATACGGGGCTAGAGAGCGCGTCGGTGGCGCACACGATTGCCTCACAGACCACCGACCTGGCAACTACGTCCGAAGGCGTTGGTGCGCAGGGGGCTAGCGCCGGACAGACTTCCGGGGGTCCGCTGGCATTGAGCAGCCCATATTCCAGCGGCGGCGACAACGTTGGCATCACCGATACGGTTGTGCGGCAGATATTCAGCACGCCTGGACCGATTGTTGCAGGCCGCGGTTCATTCATCATCAAAGCCAAGTCTGCCAATGCCACGCCGTCCTCGGCGGATTACACCGATACGCTGACCGTAATTGCCTCCGCAAACTACTGATACCGTTGACAACCAAGGCCAGCATAACCATAATGTATCTTAAGCATAACTGTTTTATGTGAGTGGAGAACTACGTGCGCAAACCATCGCGCCGATTGTCGTACACAGCTGTATTTGCTTTGCTATTGGCTATCATGTCGCCAATACTAAGTAGGCCAGCGGAAGCGGCTCAGCTAACCAATACATATGTTCGCCTGAGCCGGATGAAAACCGGTGAGAATACCGACCTGCGGATTGTATTCCGTACGTCGGGCGTTAACGGCACCGAGGCCAAGGTGCGCCTAACCGTACCTGGATTCACGGTCAACGCCACCCAGGCGGTTTCAAGTGCCGGCTGCGCCGCTGAAACCGGCGCCACGGCACTACCTGGCACCCTCACGGCTGCCGGCGACAACACGGCTAAAACCATCACGATCAGCGGCGTCAGCGACCTTGCCGTAACGACTACTTACTGTGTCGACCTGACAAACGCCAGTTCGCTGACTAACCCGGCGGCCGGTCCATATAATGGCACCGTAGAAACGCTGACATCCGGCGAAGTACAGATAGACTTTCGCGACGTAGGCCTGCGGATTGTTACTGACGACCAAATCGTGGTCACAGCAGTGGTCCCGCCAATCTTCAACTTTGCTTTGAGCGGCTACACCGACACATTCACTACCAGTTTGGATCCCGATAACGTTAGGTCCACCACCGGCCGGACGGCAACGGTAACCACCAACGCCGCCCGTGGCTGGATTGCCTGGGTGAAAGACTCCAACCAAGGGCTGTCTTCCGCCAGTGCGCCCCATACAATTGCCACCACAGGAACAGTCAATGGCAGTCCGGATACATTAACGACCAATACAGAGGGATACGTTTTAGACGTAGACCTTACTACGGATGCCGCTAGCGGGGGAACGGTGACTATTGCGGGAGAGTACAACGGTGGGTCGGCCACCGCCGGAGGGACGCTTAGCGCTACTTTCCAGCCGATCGCTACCTCCGACGGCACGGCAAACGGGGACGTCGTTACCCTGATTGAACGCGCCAGTATTTCCGGGGCCACGCCGGCCGCCAACGACTACACCGACACGCTGACGGTCGTAGCTGCCGGCAACTTCTAGTCCGCTTTTTATCTCGCTTGTGCTTTGGTATAATTGTAGGTAATGAATCCTGGTGGAATCCAATGGAAGGCGGCCTGCGCCGCGGTAATGTTCTTTGGCGCCGTGATGCTTGCGCCAATGCAAGCGAGGGCGGCCGAGCCGCCCAACGCCGCGCTGAACATCGTGACGTCCCCCCTGCCAGTCAGCCTGGTTGCAAAGCCGGGGACAACCGTCTCAACCGACCTTAAAGTTAAAAACGGCGGTGCGGCGCCGGAAAAACTGAAGGTATCATTGCTCAAATTCCAGGCATTTGGGGAGGAGGGCAAGCCGCGGCTACTGGATCCTGAACCCGGCGATGACTATTTCAAATGGGTGAAGTTTTCCCAAAACACCTTTGACGCCGAGCCCAATGTTTGGAAAACCATCAAGATGACAATCACCGTGCCAAAGTCGGCGGCTTTTGGATACTACTACGCGGCAGTATTTTCCCGCGCGACGCCAGAAGAAGTGACCGGTGAACGCCAGAACGCCATATCGGGCGCTACGGCCACACTGGTGCTACTGGAAGCGCGCGTGCCTAACGCTAAGCGCACGGTGGACGTGACAGAGTTTAGCTCTAAGCGCAAAATGTATGAGTTCCTGCCCGCCAGCTTCCATATCCGGCTGCGCAATACCGGTAACGTCCATGTGGCGCCAAGGGGAAATATCTTCATCACCCAAGGCAAGCGCAGCATCGGTACTATCGAGGTTAACTCTGAGCAGGGTAACATCCTACCAGGCAGTTTCCGCCAGTTTGACGCTGAATGGAATGACGGCTTTCCTGCCTACGTGGACAAGATGGAAAACGGGAAAGTTGTCATCAACAAGAAATCCGAGCACGTTAAGCAGCTGAAATGGGACCTGCAGAATATCGCCAAGTTTAGGTTCGGCAAGTTTACGGCGGATATGTTGCTAGTGTATGACGATGGCACCCGGGATATTCCGGTGGAAGCGGCCGTACAGTTTTGGGTAATCCCTTGGCGCGGCCTGCTTGTCCTGCTGCTGCTGTTTGGGCTGGTTGGATTTGGGATATACATGGCAATGCGCGGAGCTATTACGGGCGTCCGCCAGCGCCGGAAGAGTTAAAATGCGCCGCGGGGGCTTGCTTCTGGCCGGGATGGCCGCACTGCTCTGGCCGTGGCCAGCCGCGGCAGTCAGCGGCATCACCATTACGCCGCCGATGAAGGAAGTGGTAATGCAGGAAGCAGGCGCTCAGGTTGTGCCAATTACCGTATTTAACACGACCAATATTGATCAGACATTGTCCCTGCAGGCGGTAGACTTTGAATCACTGAACGAGAGCGGCGGAGCGGCTTTTATTGGTACCCAGGCGGGCGCAGACCGTCCGTACGGCCTTGCCAACTGGATGCGGCCGGCGGTAAACGTGATTACGGTATTCAGGGGTGGCTCGCAAACGGTGCC
>CBDTXE010000104.1:0-4106 GCA_965364395.1 uncultured bacterium
GCACAGATGCCGGACAGTACCAGCTGGGTATCATCGCCCGCAACGCTGCGGCCAATCTGGAAAAGAGGCAGTTGGTGTACGCAGAAACCGTGCCGGGCCAGCGCGACCGATACGTTTACATGCCGCCGGCCAACCGCCTAACTGCACTTCCCGGCACGATAAACATTGATAATAATACAACGACGCGTAGCCCCCGGGGCCCGTCTATTGCCCATGCCGCCCCGCATTTTGGGCAGTGGTCGGCTGCCATGGCCGCTGGGGCCGCCATCGGCCCAAATCAAGCCAGCCTAGCCGCCGTTCCACCGGTGGGCCACATCCCTCCGCCGCGTCCAGCCGCCGAATACATCGCGTATTCGATGGTGCTTACATTAATGCTCGGCTGGGTGGTGCGCGCCCGCCGCCGCGCCCGCCGCCCTAGGCCTCCTGGTAGAACATGAGCCCCAGTTTGATCTGGAGGGCGTCGTCAAACACTCGGGGGTCAAGCCCAATAACCTTCTTGGTTTTGTCCAGCCGGTAGATCAGGGTATTGCGGTGGACGTGCAGCTTCTCAGCGGCCTCGGTTAAGTTAAGCCCGGAAGTTAAAAACGTTTGCACCGTCTTGTAAAGCTGCTCGTCGCGCAGCAAAGGATACAGAATCTGGTGGGCCAGTTCGGCTTTGTGCTCCTGGGCGATGTTGGCCAGAGTCACAAACATGCCCACCTGTTTGATGTGGTACGCCTGGCCCGGCCCCCAGACCTTTGAGCCGACAGACAGGCTCAGTTTGGCCTCCTGGTAGCTCTTGCGCAGTCCGCCCAGGTCGGGGTAGTACTGGCCCACGCCCATGGTGATGGTCTGTCCGGCAAACTCAGACCGTAGCGTTTCGTGGACGTAGCGAGACTTCTCCTGCAAAAAACGGGCAGTATTACGCGTTGTCAGGCCCTCGCCGCCGATGCCCTTTGACAGCACAAACCGGCCGGAGCCAAAGTAGCACACAATGTTTTCCGTGTTGTTTTGGAATGCTTGCTTAATCTTGCCGATGACGCGTATGGCTTGCGCCTGGACGCGGCTGTCGCGCTCGTCAACGGCTAAGTTGCCGGGCGCCACCTTCTTTTCAAAGTCTTCAATCTCTATCAGCATGATGGCCTGCGGCACGCGTAAGTTCATCTGGAGGATGTCGGCCTGCCGGAAGATCTCCGAAGGTTCTTGGGTAGCGGTTGTTAGCGCCTGCTTTAGGAACTTGGCCTGCATTTTTTCTGATGGCTGGACATACTCCATCAGGAAATACTGGTGCGTAATTACTTCCGCCAGCCCCTGCAGCAGGCTAATGGCTTCCGGCGTCACCTGGGTATCTTCCTCCGGGATGCCAAATGCCCCGATGGTCTGCGATTCATAAACAAACGGGCACCACGCCACTGGCGTGTCGTCTACGGCCGCACGTACCACGCGGCCTTCCTGGCAGGCGCGCAGGGCATCTACTATCATCCGCCCGTCGCCACTGACTTCAGAGCCGTGGTCGTCGGTCACGATGACTTTGCGGTTGAGTACCAATTTGGCACGGTTGGTTATTTCATTGGCGATATCGGTCGACAGTTTCATGGTTTAAGGCTTAATGTTCCACGAATTTCGTAAACAGGATGGCTAGCTTGATCTGGACCGCATCATCAAACTTGCGCGGGTCCAGCCCAAGCGTTTCAGTAATCCGGTCCAGCCGGTAAACCAGGGTATTGCGGTGGATGTTGAGCTCATCGGCGGTCTGGGTCAAAGCCATGTTGTTCTTAAAAAAGCTTTCCAGCGTGGCAATCATCCCGCTGTTGCGACCCAGCTTGTCCAGCAGGTCGCGGCTAAAGTAAATGTTGCTTTCGTCCACGCCGGAAAGCAGGGGAGCCACTACGCCAAAGTCGTCAATGTGGTACACGCGGTTCTTGTCCCAGTTCTGGGCACCCAGCTCAATGGCCGAAATCGCCTCGTTGTAACTGGCGCGCAGCCCGGCGATGCCGGGGTGGTAGTTGCCGACGCCCACCGTCGTGGGCTGCTTAAGCTCCGAGCGTAGAATCGTATAGATTGTGTTGATCGACTTCTTGAACCGGTCCAATGAGTCTTCCAGTGTTGACTCACCGCCCTGCAGGTCTTTAAGGATGCAGAATGCGTTTTGGCCCAAGTAGGCGATGATATTGTCCCGCGACGAGGTGTAATAGGAGTTTAGGCCGCGGCTAATGGCAAACTTGTAGCGCGTAATCCTCATCTCGCGGTCGCCGTCATCGCGCATTTCACCCATCAGTACGGGGTCGTCCATGTAGAGCACGATGGCGATGCGGGGCTGGTCCAGGTCGACGTCAAACAGTCTGGCCTCGGCTTCCAACATGGAGTCGTGGCCACGGTTGCCCGCCAGTAGGTCGTAGACAAACTTATCCAGGCGTTCTTCTTGCTGCGGCAGCTGCTCTATCAGGAGGGATTGATGTAAAATTAGCTCAGAAATGGACTTAATCAAGGGGGCAACTTCAGAATGGTTGGGCATCTCTCGCGCCAGGAGTACATACCCTGCGGTCTTACCGCCGTGGATGACATCAATGCACCATGGAAAACCGGCAATCTCGGCGCTTTCATCAATCCGCGGATCACTGGTCGCCAATACAGTACCTTCCGGGTCGGTCACGGAAAGCGGTTGGTTCACCAGGGAACCTACTTTGGCATGGATCTTATCGGCAATGGCCTGGGTAAGCATGCTACTCCTTGGAAATCCTGACCTTTAGCGTATCGTAATCAGGCACGACTCAGCAAGCGTAAGCGTAGTATTTTTTGTAAGGTTGCATAAGATAAGAACTTCGAGCGGCGGCGGAGCCTTTCAAAGCTTTGCTACCATCCCAAGGACATTGCTTTTATGGCTGCCATTCGGTATATTTTGCTCCGTACGCGGGCTCTTAGCTCAGTTGGCTAGAGCGCTTCCTTGACGTGGAAGAGGTCACAGGTTCGAGTCCTGTAGAGCCCACCAGCAATTATTCAGGCTGCCGTTGCCACCCCGCTTTCGGAGTGGCACAATTGCTTTCGCCCACTAGTGTACCTAACTAAAGGAGCGTAGTCATGAGGCGTCTCATTGTCTCGGTTGTTCTGGCGGCCGCCGCGGCCGCCATCGCGCCGTCTGCGGCCAGCGCCGCGTCGTGCACCTCCGGATTCACGGAGGCCCGCGTCTGCGCCGCCTACCACAAGGACTCGCGCGTCGGCCGGTTTGAGTACTACGACCACGGCAATGACCCGGGCTCACCGGGCAGCGCCACGGCGTCGGCCTTCAACGCCGCTTACGGCTGTGACCTGCCAGACGACGCCAGTTGGGCCAGCCTGGTGACATGCCAGATGCGCCACATGTACCGGGGAGGGGCGGCCAACTGGCTCTCCGCGCAGATGTGGGGCCATGACGCTGGCGAGTACAAGGTCGGCGCGTCGCTCAGTATCCGCAGCATCTCTCTCAGCGCCGGGAAAACCCGGGCCACGCTGCGGACGCGTGAGCGTTGGCTAGTGCGCGAGCCGGACGGCGGCCGCGTGTTCAGCTCCGCCAAGTCCGGCAAGGTTTGGACCATCCAGATGGCCAAGGTCCGCGGCGGGCTGGCCGGCCGCTGGGTGGTGACGGGCATCGGCTGACGGTCTGGCGGCGATCTTGGGCAGCGGCTACCATGGTGGTATGCCCCAGAACACCCGCGTTCTCACCAGCGCCCCGTTGGTTGAGCGAATTAAAAGCCAGTTGCAGCACGATGTCCGCCGCGCCCACGCCGCCGGAGTCCACCCGCGGCTGGCGGTCATCCACGCCTCACCGGATCCGGCCGCTGACACCTATGTGCGTCTGAAGGCCGCCTTTGGTAATGCGGTCGGCGTGCCCGTGGGCGTCGTACGCCCCATGCCCAACCAGGTCACCGCTGCCGTACAACGGCTCAACGGAGACGAGGCGGTAACGGGCATCATCGTGCAGTTGCCGCTGCCGGCGCCGCTACATAGCCGCCAGGCTACCTATGAGGTCCTCCAGGCCATTGCGCCCCACAAGGACGTTGACGGCTTGGGTAGGGGAGCGGCACTGGCTGGGCAGCCGCTGGTGACCGCCGGACCCTTGGGGGTCATGGAGCTGCTGCAACATTACGGCG
>CBDTXE010000105.1:0-3895 GCA_965364395.1 uncultured bacterium
GTCTACTTTGTTGTCGGAGTTGATGTCACCGGGGAGGACGGCGGCCAGGCCGACCATTAGAATTTTAACGCTGAGCATTAAGCAGACACCCGCCAGCACAAGGCAAGCAATCACCCAGTTTGGGCGTCTTTGCATAAGCAGCATCAAGTTGGAATTATTCATGCCATAACTCTTATGCTAAGATTACCACCTTTAGTCACCATAAGAAAACCGCCCTCGCGGGCGGTTTTCTTGGGTCGGCTAAATCAACCGGAAGGAGGCTTCTCGCCTTAACCCTTCTTCAGGATGGGCAGACCCGTGCGCGGGTTCTCAACCACGACGTAACCGTCGGGCATGGCATCCTGCACGCCTTCCTTCTCTTCGCGTGCGAAGAAATAGATCCGCTGGACGCGGCCGCCCTTAAGGGTGACATCGCGCTGGTGCAGATAGTAGGTCTGACCCTTTGAATTGGTATGGGTAAAAGCCATTGTTACCTCACTTATTTAATCTTGAGTTTCAGATTAAGCTAATGGTTAAGATATTGTCAACAGATTGTAATCTGATGGGTTTCATTGTACAGGAGTAGAAGGAGTGATTTTAATGGCGGTATTCCTTGCGTCGGCACTCTAAGTCCGATATAATCGCTCACATAACGCTAATGGTAAATAAGTAAGTGGAGTTTACATGGAACCTCGTCACAATGGCGCCCCTGCACCGTTGTCTGCCGTAAACGGCGGCAGCATATTAAGCACCGTATTGTCAGTACTATTAATCCTGACGTCCATTGCGGCATTGGCTTGGTTGGCTTCTCGCTTTGTAGCCAGCGCCAGCGCCGGCAGCGCCCTCAAGGGCAAGCAGTATCAGGCATTGTTCCTGACCAACGGACAAGTCTACTTTGGCCACCTGAAGAACGTAGAAAACACTTACGTTAAGATGACAGACATCTACTACCTGCAAGTCCAGCAGCAAGTTCAGCCCAAGGATCAGAACGCGCAGAACCAGCAGCCTCAAGTTTCGCTGGCCAAGCTCGGAAGCGAGTTGCACGGACCTGAAGATGCGATGTATATCTCGCGCGACCAGGTTCTGTTCTGGGAAAACCTCAAGGATGACGGGAAAGTTACCCAAGCAATCAAGGATTACCAGTCAGGCGACAAGAAATAGCACCGACAGCTTTTAAAAGAGCCCCGAAAGGGGCTTTTTTAGTGCCTAAGGGCTAACCAAAAATCAGGCGGATCAAGAGCAAGTACAGGCCTAAGACTGCGGCGGTTAGAGCCGACAGCAAGGCCAGTCCAGCGCCGTCAGGCGTCCATCCTGGAGCCTTATATGATGCCATATACTTAGCCTTTTCCGGATTGACTAGCGGCTGCGGATTAGCTGCCGGTTGGCTACGGGTACTTAAATATGTTTGGACGCAGCGAGCCTGGGAGACGGAATCGGCCCGGCTGGCACACGCCGCCTGGGCGTCGCGATACACCCGCCCGTCTACCCGGGGGACGGCGGCGGCAGCCGCCTGCACCGCGCGATCATAGCTGGCCTTCAGAAAGACGTCGCTAGACGTACCCATGTGCTGCCGGACATAATTGGACAAGGCGGCCTGTTCCGGCGCCGTATCTCCCCCGGCCGCGTCCTTGGCATCCACCGCCTGAAGTAGCTTGTTGGCGCTTTGCCGGTTCATATCCAGCATGAAATATCCGGCGACGCCGGCAATAATGGCCGCAATAAATAGGTATCGAATTTTCATTGGTTTTACTGCAAATCGCTGTCTGAAAGTTCCAGTTGGGACAAATCTTCGTCTTCGGCCGCCTGTCCGGCGGCTTCAGCCGCCGCCGCGTCCAGGTCAGACGTGATGGCAGACGGAACGGCTGGCGGGACGGTGCCTATTGTCACGCGGGCCGCGCCTCCTGACCTTACTTGGTACACATAGTAACCAGCTGCGGCGATCACACATACTAACACAAATGCAAGCAATACGATACCTACCACTCCCCGGCTATTAGACAGCTGACTACTCACTTTGGGCACCCGGTTTGCTCCCAGCCATTTCCTTTAGCAGTGGTACAAGCGTTTCACGGTGCGTTTTCTGCCTAAGTAGCCTCAGCTTGTCCGCATCGGCCTTGACCGCATCGCGCCGCTCCTTAACCTGGTGCTTCAATAAACTTACATCACTATCCTGCCCGCAGCGCCCGCCCCACTGCCGCTGCAAGGTAACCAGCTTTTGGAAATCCGACCCAAAAGTCGCATGCAACGCCTTGTACTCATCCAATGCGGACTCCAATTTGGCCGCATCTACTTGGCTATCCTTTGCCCGGGCTACAATGCGCGCCCAGCGCTCTTCCACGACAGCGTAGCGTTGGGCCATCCGCGCCTGGACAACCGCGGACTTGGTACTCTTAGCGGCCAGGCGCGCGGCAATCCGCTGGCATTTTTCAGCCTGGCGGGCATCCGCCTTGGCATTGCGGTTCGCTTGGGCGCGGTTCGTTTCTTCTTGGCCGTTGTTGGCTGCAACTCCCAGCGGGAGCAGCGCTACCGCGACCACTATACAAAGCTTGCTTTTCATTAGCATTCCTTTTGTACCATTATTTTAGCACCGGGTTGTTAAAAAAGCACTAATGCTTATCGTGGACGCACGGCGTCAAAGGAAGTTCCAATTTTATACTTGTCAACGTAGAGCGTCGTGGTGGTCGCGATGCTCGCGTCCCGGTAATATCCTATGCGTGGTTTAATGTAGTCTCCCTCGTACAACAGGGTGGACACGTACCGCCGAGGCATCGCCGGCTTGGGCTCGCTGCCATCGGCCGAGTAGTAAAGTTCAATAAATCCGATACTTGAAACCGGCGAGTACTTAATCCTGACCACAAAGTTATGCCACACGTTCTTTGTGGCGGGCGCGTACCATAGATTGGTAGCAACCTTACTAGCACTGTGATGGGTAAGGCCGATGCGGTTATTCATCACTTGTACGTCTAACGGAGGTGATTGGTTCCCGCCAGTCCCGTCCTCTTTCCATTGGGTAACGTCGCTCCAGCGGGCATCGGTCACAAAATCGTCTGGCAGGTACACGCTAAAGCCATACCAGCGCTCGTCGCCTTCAAAAGCGTGGGCACTCGAGCAAGCCGCTCCAGTCGTACCCAGTTCAGATCGCTCGCCGGAGATATTGTCGCCGTCGCGAACCTGGAACTTATACGCCAGGCCATCAATGGACGGCGATGTAACCGTCGTAATCCTGTCCGCCGCAGCGCGGTAGATTGAGCACCAGACACCAAAGCCGCTGTCGGCGTCACCATTAAACAAAACTACGCCGTCAGGAATGTAGGTCTTGCCGTAGTAAGTAAGCAGTATGGAAAGGTCTGTGATATCTACGGGCCCGTCGCCGTTGATATCGGCCTCAAAGTTGTTGGTTGCATACTTTCCCAACAGGAACGACAGGTCCAAGACGTCAACACGGTTATCCGAATTGAGGTCGCCGTTCAGGTTTGGGTTAGGCGCCGCCGACGCCCAATGTGGCCAGGCGCTGGCTGCGATAACCATCAGGCATAGACAACCAAAATACCTCCAACAAAATATCCTTTTCACGCATAGTCCCTTTAAACTGACTATAACATAACCGAGTTGAAGCGGATGCTTATAGCCTGACCTTGCCTGCGCCGCTACCCGCGGGAGCCGGGACGGACTTAGGTGCCCGCTTGCGGAAACGCCGCCCCACCCAGTCTCGGACATGCCCAGCGTTATACGCCCAGTGGTACAGGATTGGAGTTGTAAACAGTGATACGATACCGGACGTCAGGATTCCGGCCACAATCACGCCCGCCAGCCCTCTCCAAAACGGGCTCAGCACGGCCAGCGGCAGCAAACTGCCTAGGGCGCATACCTTGGTCAGAAAGATCGGACGGAAGCGTACGGCGGGAGCCAATGCAAT
>CBDTXE010000106.1:0-3843 GCA_965364395.1 uncultured bacterium
GCTACCTCAACCCGTTCGAGGCGCACCGCGGCTACGAGCTGAAGTGCCAGCTCGCCCGCGCCTACATCCTGGCCGCCATGACCGATACCGCCGCCAGCGCACTGGCCTCCGAGCAGGCCATGCGGATGATGGCCATGCAGAGCGCCACTGACAACGCCGGCGAGCTGATTGACGGGCTGACCCTGGCCTATAACTCGGCCCGCCAGGCCGCCATTACCCAGGAGCTGGCAGAAATCAGCGGCGGCGCCGCGGCCGTATCTTAAACTTATTCACCGGAGAACACCCATGCCAACCAAACCCGACAAGCAACCCAACACCGGACGCATTATCCAGATTATCGGCCCCGTGGTAGACGTTGAATTTACCGACGATCTGCCGCAGCTGCTGGAGTCGCTCCATACGGAAAACGACGGCCAGCGGCTGGTCCTGGAAGTTGCCCAGCATTTGTCCGGGCGCGCTGTGCGGACCATTGCCCTTGGCAGTACCGACGGCCTCCGCCGCGGCGCCAATGTCACCGCTACCGGCGCGCCCATCGCCGTTCCGGTGGGGGACGCTACTCTGGGGCGGATGTTCAATGTGGTGGGCGAGCCCATTGACGGCAAGCCAGAGGCCAGCTTCAAGCAGACCGCGCCCATTCACCGTGAGGCTCCCAAGTTTACCGACCAGTCCACCCAGGCCGAGATTTTTGAGACCGGCATCAAAGTCATCGACCTCATCGCGCCCATCTCCCGCGGTGGCAAAGTTGGCTTGTTTGGCGGCGCCGGGGTAGGGAAGACCGTCCTCATCCAGGAGCTGATTCGCAATATCGCTGCCGAGCACGGTGGCAAGTCGGTCTTTGCCGGTGTGGGAGAGCGCACGCGCGAGGGCAACGACCTTTATCACGAAATGGAAGAGTCCGGGGTGTTGGACAAGACTTCCCTGGTATTTGGCCAGATGAACGAGCCGCCGGGAGCCCGCCTCCGGGTAGGCCTGACCGGGCTAACTATGGCCGAGGCCTTCCGCGACCAAGGGCAGGACGTGTTGTTATTCATTGACAACATATTCCGCTTTACACAGGCCGGCGCCGAGGTATCCGCCCTGCTGGGGCGCCTCCCCAGCGCCGTCGGTTACCAGCCCAACCTTGGCCAGGAAATGGGCGCCCTCCAGGAGCGCATTACCAGTACTACGACTGGTTCCATCACCAGCGTCCAGGCCGTTTACGTGCCCGCTGACGACCTGACAGACCCCGCGCCGGCCACCACCTTTGCCCACCTAGATTCCACCATCGTGCTGACGCGCGAGCTGGCATCACTTGCGCTATACCCAGCCGTTGACCCGCTGGATTCCACTTCTACGATGCTCGACCCGCAGGTTGTTGGCGAGGAGCATTACCAGGTGGCGCGCAACGTCCAGCAGGTGCTGCAGCGGTACAAGGACTTGCAGGACATTATTGCCATCCTGGGTATGGAAGAGCTGTCCGACGCCGACAAACAAACCGTCTCGCGTGCCCGCAAGCTGCAGCGCTACCTGACGCAGCCGTTCTTTGTGGGGGAGGCGTTTACCGGAATCACCGGCCAGTATGTTTCCCGTGAAGACACCATTAAAGGCGCCAAGCAGATTTTGGAAGGCCAGCACGACGATGTCCAAGAAAACGCCTTCTATATGAAAGGCACGATTGAGCAAGTACTGGAAGCCTCGGAAAAGGAAGCTGTTAAGAAGTAATGGCCGATATCTTTCACTTAACGATTACCACGCCGCACGGCAAAGCCTATGAAGGCGATGTCATTGAGCTGCAGCTGGATACGCCGGGAGGGCCAATTAGCGTGCTGGGACGCCATATGCCGCTGGTTGTGCCGGTGGTGACCAGCGTGCTCTCGATCCATGCCACTGACGACGTCAAAGCCGCCAGCTGGGACCATTTTGCAGTCAGCGACGGCCTGTTATCCGTGGATAAGCACGGCGTCCGCGTGGCCGTGGGCTCCGCCGAGTATGGCAACGAGGTGGATGTCCTCAAAGCGCAGCAAGACCTGGAAGAGGCCGAGGCCGAGCTGGAGCAGCGCCGGGAAGAAGAAGAAATCGCCGTAACCGAGGCATTTGTGGAACGCAGCGCCGCCCGTATTGCCGCGGCCAGCCTGCACGGCAAAATAGGCACCTCCTCCAAAGCTGTCAGCCGGGTTGAGGCAAAAATCCGCGGCCGCCGCTAGTCATATAGCAAATACCGCTCGATAGCAACGGCCAAGCCGTCTTCATCAAGGGGCGGGACGACGTGGTCGGCCATCTCTTTGACTTCCTCAGTGGCGTTACCCATGGCAATACCCAGTCCGGCGGCGGTCAGCAGCGGCAGGTCATTGTGGCCGTCTCCCACCGCCATGACGCGCCGCGCGTCCAGTCCCAAGAACTTAATCAGCCGCTCAACGCCTTGCTGTTTGGTGCCCAGCCGATGGGTGATATGGATATCCACTACGTCTCCCGGCGTCCAGGACGACGTTTCGTGCCCGGCTATATCCGGGACGGGTTGGGCAGCTGCAATGATATTTGGCGCGTCGGCTTTGGCCACGGCATCCAGGTAGAACATAACTCCGGGCTCGGTTACTTCTGCCGGAAGCACGATAGCGGGCTTGTCGGACGCAGGGATAATCATCGTGGGGTATC
Organism: uncultured bacterium; assembly: GCA_965364395.1. Classification (GTDB taxonomy): domain Bacteria; phylum Patescibacteriota; class Saccharimonadia; order UBA4664; family SCTI01; genus CBDTXE01. Next base: position 2,632 of record CBDTXE010000106.1, read on the forward strand.
CAAAAGGCAGTAGTTTTTGAGCCAGCATTCGCAGCGATGCCGCTGGAATAGTTTTGGAATCTATGGCGGACCCGGAATGCATTTCCAGTATTTCGGCGCCGCCGTTGAAAACGCCCGGCCCGCGTAGATCCAAGGCTACAAGTATCGGTTTGGCCTCATGGTACGAACGGCCCGTGGCGACGCTGACTTTGGCGCCGGCATCCTGGGCGGCCGCCACCGCGCGGCGGACAGCCGGGCTGGGGAGGGCGTCCCCGCGCGATGCCGTGGTGGTGCCATCCAGGTCAATGATCAGTGCGTCGTAGCGGGCATTTGGCATGGAGAAATCATAGCAGAATACGCAGGCGCCCCGGAAAGACGGGTCTCTCCGGGGCGGCGGTCATGACAGTTGGGTTCCCACTTTGGGGATCGGCACCGGCCGACAGGGCATCTCGGTGGGAACGTATTCCCACGGCTGGTCCTCGTCGCTGGTGGCAAACGCGATGACCCAGCGGTGCTCGCGGCGGCCATCGGGGCAGCGGTAGCGCACTTCCAGGCGCTCATACGAGAACTCGATTTGCGTGACGCCATACCGGTGCCTCATTTGCTCGGCTCCGCGCTGGCTTTCCTTGGCGGCCTGGAGGCCTTGCTGCCAGTGGTCCCAAGCCGGGATGCCGGCCCAGACCGTAACCATAATGGCAACACATAACGCCAGCCAGTAGTTGTGGATGCGGCCCATCAGATGAAGAGGGCGATGGAGATAGCGATAGCGGCCATGGCGTAGGTCACCGTGAAGACCGCTATGAAGAATGCCAGGACGTTGGCCGGGATTCTCCATCCCGCCCAATTGATGTGTGGCACCTGACGGCGGGCGCGTCGCGCCAGGACAAAGAACGCGTACAACGCGGCCGCCATGAGGAGCAGAGCAGCAATGACTGCCTGGCGCCTGTCGCTGTCGGGCGTATCAACGAACGGCAAAGCCAGCGTGATCCACGCCAGGGCGGAGCCGATGCCCGCTGAGAGGTACTTGAAGCGGTACAGCCAGCGGTTGGAGGATGCCTCTTTCATAGGAACTCCCGATCCGGGGGTTTTGGGCAGCATAACCATACCACATACCAATGAAAAGTAAATATCGCCATGTATTGCTTAAAACCAGATCGTCTTGTATATTTATCGGGACAACCAACCATAACGAAGCAACCCGCCGATCATTCCTCCGCACTCGCGGCCGGCGGG
>CBDTXE010000107.1:0-3744 GCA_965364395.1 uncultured bacterium
TGGGGATGGCCTAGCGGCGGTAACGCCGCCACGCTGAATGGCTGGCTAGGCAGTCCGCCAATGAGCAGTTTCATAACGGTGTTGTAGTTGGGCAGGTTTATCAGGTCGCGCTCTTCAAAGATCGGTTCAAACTGCTTTTCCAAAAATTCGGCATCTTCCGGGCCGGTACGGTAGCTCATGATGGTACCGATATTTCCAAATACGGCGTCGCGGATCTCTTCTGTCAGCTGCCCAATAAACTGGTTAGCCACAATCAGGTTCAAATGGTACTTCCGAGCTTCGCTCAGAATGCTGGCAAAGCTGTCGGTTGAAAAGTTCTGAAACTCGTCCACATACAGGCAGAAATCGCGCCGCTGCCCTTCCGGCATGTTTGACCGGCTCATCGCCGCCGCTTGGATCTTCATCACAAAGATCATGCCCAGCAGTTTGCTGTTCAGCTCACCGGTCATACCTTTAGATAAGTTCACGATGAGGATTTTGCCCGAATCCATAATCTGGCGCAGGTCAAATGACGACTGCGTCTGGCCAATGATGTTACGCATCATTTCATTAGACTGGAAGGCGCCGAACTTACTAACAAACCAGCCGAGCATCTCCGACTTATGGTAGTCCGAGGTCTGCCCCATCTCCTTGGTCCAAAAATCGATCACCGTCGGGTCATTTATATATTTGAACTTCTTCTTCAGGTACTCGGTGTCGGTAAAGACTTTTGGAAGCTCAATGAACGAGGCGCCATTGGGGTCGGACATCAAAGTCAGGGCTGCATTGCGGAACCAATGCTCAAAACGAGGGCCAATGATGCCCGTGTGCTGGGGGTCATACAGCTTATAGAGCATATTTATGGCTTCTTGGATAATGAAGTCTTTCTGCTCGGGCGTCTGGAATTCAAACAGGTTCAAGCCTAGCGGATGGGCGGTATCCGCCGGGTTGAAGTAAATGATATCCTCCGCGCGCTCCTTGGGAACCAGGCTGAGTAGCTTTTCGGCGGCGTCGCCGTGGGGGTCGATGAAGGCAAAGCCATTCCCCGCCAGCATGTCTTGGACCATGAGGTTTTCCAGGGCGGTGGTCTTGCCGGTGCCGGTCTGGCCAACAATATAGGCGTGGCGGCGGCGGTCTTCAAAACTTAGCCGGACTTCCTTCTTAACACCGCGATAAAAATTGTACCCAAGCAGGAGCCCGGCGGAGGGCATGTTAACCGGGCCGTCAACTTGCTTGGACTGTTGGCGCTGGACCGACGCGGTGGCGGTGAACTGGGCGTCGGGCAAATGGAATAATGTAGCAAGTTCAACGCTATTTAGGACGTTGCTTGAAACCTCCGGCGGGAAGAAGCGGAAAATGAATGCGGTCACCAAACCTTGGATGTCACGGGCTTCCAGAAACCGAAAACCATTTGAACCGGGCGCATCATACAGCGCAAACGCCGTCACGATATTCCGCAAAATCATTTGTGAGCGGTTCAAGGCCGGCGACGACGCCATTACCCGGATTAATACTTCATAGCCGGGGTGTTTTGTTTTTTCCTCAACAGTTTGCAACAAGGACTCCTCGAGCTTGCTTGGCTGGTACTGCTGCGCCTCCTGGTGCCACTGGTCGGGCGACTTTACAGTGGCACGTGCAATGTCGCCGGCTGTAAACGACAATGAACCGCCGCGCGTGCGGCGCTTGCGGTTAACCAGGTTTATGCCGCTCTTTGTCCAATTGGTACTGGCAGGCCGCAGCATGATTTGAATCGCCGCTCCGTCCCCTTGTTGCAATTTGGTCAACGAGTTCATCAATCCCTCAATGGGATCCTTTTCCATATTGTCCAGGGTGGCAATCGGGTACGCGGCCTGCTGGCGCAAAACCAACTCACCCCCTACGGTTCCAGACAGGCGGCCGTGGGGGTTAAAAATGTTGTGGTCTTCTACTTCCTCCAGTCGCGCTCCCGGATAGGCCGTCAGTACGGCCTGCTCGACGGCACTGACTAATGCAACCGGAACACCGGCAAAGAAATGGATGAGTCCGTTGTGGGCAATGACCTCAAACGCAATATGGCGTTGGCCGTAAAAGTTGCTCTTAAAGCCGGTTTGGGCGGTGCCCGCCATCAGGTCGTATAGCACCTGCGCCTGGGAAACCTTTTCACGCATCACTTCGCGGACATCGCGCGAGCCTTTGTCCGTGTCATCGGACGGCGGCGGCAAGTGGATGAGCAGCGGCACCATCTTCAGACCGCGCTCAATGCCCTTAGCCCGCCTAAGCACTTTGCGGTATGCCACATAGGCAAAGGCCGCCAGCACAAAGCCCAAGACGACAAACGTTACAAGCAAGAGGGCTACTGGGTTCACTGTTTCACCTCCGGAATCCCATGTCGGGCCTAAGCGTCATCCGGCTTTTTAACGTCGTGCCCGTAGCGCTTTTTGAGATAATCCTGCTGCAGCGCCTCAACCGCCTCTTCTTCCTTGTAGGGATCATCCTTGGTCTGCTCGATGATCTGGTTGGCGGTATCCACCCACTCTTTCTCAATCACGTCCACATCACCGGCTATGCTGGGCGGCGCCACAGGCAATGCCGGGCTGGCCGGCGGTGGCGGCGGTGATGCTTGGCTGGCGGCGGCTGGTGGCATAACCGGCGGTGCTACAGGCATCGCCTGGTTTGTGGGTTCTGGCGCGGCGGGAACCGCGGGCTGCACCTCGGGAGCCGTGGGCTGCTCGGCCGGACTCAGGGCCTCGGCCGGACGCTCGGGTACCGGCGGCAGGGGCTGCTGGGTAGGATTCACTGGTTGGTTCTGGGCTGGTTCCATATCTGTTCCTCATCTAGGAAAATTATACCACTTATGGTTCAGCGCGAGAACGGTTTTTTACCAGGTTACGGTCGGGTATGGGGAGGCGGCGCGGGCGGCGCATCCATGGCGGCAGGCGGCAATGCTTTGGGCGCCGGCAATGCAGACGGCAGAACCGGCACAGTGGCGGCTGACGCTGGCTGCGGTTGGGGCTGAGGCGTGGGCCTGCCAATTGGTCCGGCATGGGTCTTGGCCGCCTCCGGGCTTGCGGCAGGCACGGCGCTCCCCTTCTGGTGCGGCGCGGCGGGCGGATGGTGGCGGACTTCCTCGGTTATGGCCTCCACCACATGGTTGAGCTCCGCCACTGCTTCTGGCACTACGCGCCCGTCGGCTCCGGTGTCCGGAGGCAGGATGACGGGAGCAGCGGGCGCCGGTGCGGAAGCGGCCGGTGCCGTTGCCCCAGGCGTCTGGGCGGCTGGTGGCGCCGCCGGCGCTTGGCGCAGGCGCTCCATAACCGAGCCCTTCAACGGGCGTCCGGGGCGTAGCGGCTCGGCTTCCCGTAGCTGCGCGCGGCGGTGGCGTAGCCGCTTGAGTCCAATGATAAATGCCGTAAACCCAACAATCCCCAAGGCCAGCAAGATAGCCGGCATGAACGCCTCGGCCAGGGTCAGCTTGGCGCCTTCAGTAGGCGGCACGTCGGAGACGGTCTCGGGCATCGGTGCCGGAGACAAGTTGCCCTCCGCCCCCTCTGCCGCGGCCGGCTCGGGCGTGGGAGAAGGTGTTGGCGCGGGCGCCGGTGCGGGCGACGGCGTGGGAGCCGCTACTGGAGCGGGCGTGCGCACAGGAGCCGGCGCCGGCTTGGGTGCAACCGGAGCAGCCGGTGCGTGAACAGCTTGCGCCGATTACGTTGAAAGTTAGCGAGCCACCACCTACGGAGCCGCTCGCCCAGGAGCGAAAACAGCACCACACTCGTCATCATCCCCAGC
>CBDTXE010000108.1:0-3702 GCA_965364395.1 uncultured bacterium
GGACGCTTGGCGACTTCACATATCACGACCACCAGGATGGCGACGATGAAGGACGGCTGGTGGTCAACCGGTATTGAGCCCTTCACCGCCCCTGGCCGATGACGTACAATAAAGCATAAGTGTAATGAACAAACAGCCACCGCCACAATCCCCAGCCGGCCCGGCGTCGGCGCAGTTTGCGTCGATGGCAGCGGTCGCGGTGCTACAGGCAATAAAGAGCACTGCTAATGGGCTATCAACCGGCGAGGCGGCCGCGCGCTTGCAGCAGTATGGCCGCAATGAGCTGGCCTTAAAGCGCCAAGGGCCGTGGTGGCACAGTGTCATTGAGCCGTTCCGCAGCGTATTTGTCCTGATACTGGTTTTTGCCGCCGCCATCAGCGTGGTGTTAGGGAAGAAAGTCGACGCCCTGGTGATCGTGGCGATCGTCATGGTCAACGCCGGCATATTTTACGTGCAGCACATTTCAGCGCAGCGCGCGCTGAAATCTCTGAGCCAGAAAGATACCCGCCGGGTAAAGGCCATGCGCGGCGGCCGCGTGGTGGTGGTGGAGGTGGGCCAGCTGGTTCCGGGCGACGTCATCCTGTTGTATGAAGGGCTAAAGGTTCCGGCCGACGGCCGCGTACTGGATGCCGAGAACCTAAACCTAAATGAGTCCATGCTCACCGGCGAGTCGCTACCGGTCCGCAAGTCCGCTGACGCAGTTCCCGGTGAACCATTGATGTATGACCAGACCGATATGGTGTTCCAGGGGACTTTTGTGACGTCGGGCAGCGGCCGGTTTGTGGTTACGGCTACTGGTAATAGCACGGAGATGGCCAGGATTGCCGAGCTGTCACGAGAAGAAGAGCGTAGTAGCCCGCTTCAGCGCAAGATCGACGGCCTGACCACCCGCATCATCGTCTTATCTGGCGCGGCCTCGGCCATTGTTTTTGTGTTAGGTCTGATGCGCGGCGAGCACTTGTTTGAGATGATGCGGTTTGCGTTGACGGTACTGGTGTCGGCGGTGCCGGAAGGCTTGCCGGTGGCGCTGACCATCGTGCTGGTCTTTGGAGTCCGGCGGATGGCTGCCAAAAACGCCCTGGTGCGCAACCTGACGGCCGTGGAAACGTTGGGGCAGGCCACCATGGTGGCCACCGATAAGACCGGCACCATTACCAAGAATGAACTGGCAATCGCCCAATTGTGGCATCCCGAGGCTTCCAGCGATGCGGACCTGGAGCAGGTGGCGTGGTATTCCCTGGCCGGTGAAAAGCACCATACCGACGATCCATTAGAACAGTTGCTGGCGGCCAAACTGGACCGCACTCCCGGCCGTGGATATAAGCGCGAACGCAGCATGCCGTTTGACCAGGCGCTGCGGATGAGCGGTGCCGTCTGGAAAAGCCAGGATGGGTACGCCTACTTCCTCAAGGGCGCACCCGAGGCGATTATTGATGCCTGCCAGCTGGACGCGGCCGGCCGCAAGGCGGCTTCCCGGGCTATAAACCACCTTAGCGCCCAGGGTTACCGACTGATTGCATTTGCCCAGGGAGTATCCGACCAGAAGCCACCGGCCAAGCTGGTGCCCCCGTCCGGCCTGCAGTTGGCCGGCCTGGTGGCCTTTGCCGACCAGCTCCGTCCGGAAATCCCCGCCGCCATCCAGGCGACGCATGAAGCCGGCATCCGCGTCATCATGGTTACCGGCGACCATCTGGAGACCGCCCGGACGTTTGGCCGCCAAGCCGGTATTATCAGCGGCCAGGCCGAGGCCGCAGAAGGCCGTTACCTGGAAAAGCTGACCTTAACCCAGATCCGGCGTTTACTGAAGACCGTCCACGTTTTTGCGCGGGTACTGCCGGAACACAAGTACAAGATTCTGGACGCCGTCGAGGGGCGCCAGATTACCGCCATGACGGGTGACGGCGTCAACGACGTCCCGGCGCTAGTGAAGGCCGACGTAGGCCTGGCTATGGGCAACGGCACCGATGCCGCCAAAGAAGCTTCAGACGTAATCCTTCTAGATAGCAATTACGCCACCATTGTGGAGGCTATCCGGGAAGGCCGCACCATTCTGGCCAATGTCCGCAAGATGGTATTTTACCTGTTTGCGACCAATCTGGGAGAAGTGCTGACCATGATCGGGGCACTACTGGTGGGTCTGCCGCTGCCCCTAACCGCCCTGCATGTACTATGGATCAACCTGGTGACCGACGGCTTTACGGTGGTACCACTTGGCCTTGAGCCGGCGGAAGAGCGCCATATGAAACAGCCGCCGGAGAAGCTCCACGCCGCCCTGCTGCGGCGCGCTATGCTTTACCGCGTCCTGGCGACCGCCGCGCTGATGGCCAGCCTGACCCTGGTAGTATTCTGGTACTTCTTGCCGCACGGCTTGGCGGTGGCCCAGACGATGGCCTTTGCCACCCTGGTGGTCTCTCAGTGGGCCAACGCCCTTAATGCCCGCAGCGAGCACGCATCGTATCTGGAGGGCTTTAAGCGCCCTAATCCTAGCCTCTGGGCGGCCATTGGCCTCTGCGTTTTTCTTCAGGCGCTGGTCTTCTGGGGCCCGCTGCAGTCTGTCCTCAACGTGACGTCCATCGGTGCTAACCAGGTGTTGCTGTTGGCGGCCGTGGCGGCCATCGTGCTTGGCGCCGGTGACATCATGAAGCGCGTATTCAAGTAACCTAGCGGCTGTGGACCTCCGCACAACCCGCCTGCGGAGGTTGGCCGGTAATCTTGTCGGTAATCTCGGTATAGGCGTTGGCACGGCTGCGGCCATCGGCGTAGCCAAAATGGCAGGCGGGCAGGTATGGCAACCGGTAGCCCAGGTACTCGTTGAGTACGATTCGGAAGATATTGGCAGGCGTCCCCTGCTCTTGAATCAGTTCAGGACGGACACCGGGCATATGGTAGGCCGCCAATATGCCCATCTTCATCTGCAGGGCCTGCTGGGACCACGAACGCATGTCGCTATGCATTACCACCGAGCCGCTTTTGACGGGGTCAAAGGTGCGGTCAAGGAAGTACACCGGGTAGGGTCCTTCGTCGGCCTGCAGGATGACGACCGCTTTGTCTGCCGACTGCTCCTTGACCGTGGCAAACAACTCCTGCAGCTTGGCGTTGATGAATTCAATCTGTTTCAGGTACTTGTCTTCTACGCGCGAGCCGGTGTCGTCGGTGCCGATATGCGGGGCGTATGATCCGTCGGCGTTAAAGAAGAAGGGGTCATGCGGGATGAGCAGGTGTGCAAAGACAAACCGCCCGCCCGCCGGTTCCTTGGCTGTCTTCTCCAGCATGTCCAACTGGAACTCGATATTGGCTGATCCCGGCCGGTCAGAAGCCTGGTAAACCTGGGTGTCGCCGATTTTGAGGCCTTGCTGCAGAAAACGGTAGAAGAAGGTTTTCTCCATGTAGCCCTTTTCAAAGGCGCCCATGGTATGGGGGCGGCCAAGTACGGTCAACTGGCTTTCGCCATGGATATAGGCATCGGCCATGGGCGCCCGGTTGGTGGCGCCATAAGGAGAGCCGATTGAGTAGTACTGGTATCCCGCTTGCTTTAGCGCCCGGATGGCGGGCGCATACTCAATGGTACGGTGATACGGCAGGACGGTTTGTTCCGGGGCATTCACAAAGCGCTGCACGATGTCGGAGTGGTATCCGGCGGCCAGCGTGGAGGCGATGGACATGGTGGTGCGCTACTTCGTGCCGCCAGGAGCCACGGTGTTC
>CBDTXE010000109.1:0-3686 GCA_965364395.1 uncultured bacterium
GTACGACGGCTGCATGTCCCAGAGACCGGTGCCCGTGGTGACCCTCGTCACGGTCGCTGTCGCTCCGGTTGCGACCGTGTAGATGTTGTTGTCCGGGTATGAGGCGCCGCGGTTGCTGTAGAAGACCACCTGCTTGCCGTCAGGCGACCATTTCGGCGACGAATCGCTCCTGCTTGACCCGGGGTCGGTGAGCTGCGTCGATGCCGTAGTAGATGTACCGGTGCTCGAAATCGTGTGAAGCTTGTTCCGTGAGCTCACGTACGTGGCGTAAACGATCTTGGTGCCTTCCGGCGACCAGCTTGGATAGCTGACGTTTGAGTCAAATCCGACCTGGTGGTCGTTCGTACCTGACGAAGTCGCATCGATCACTCGAAGCTTATTCGCCATATGGACGTATGCCAACTTCGTTCCGTCCGGTGACCATGCGGGCCAGTAGGCAGAAGTGACTGTTCCGACACGGGTCAGTGTCGAAGTGGAAATGGTTAGTACGTAGATGCCGCGGCTGACGCCGCTACGCGTACTGACGAACGCCACCTTCGTTCCGTCAGGCGACACGGCAGGATTGCCGTCGAAGTCGCCGTTGTTGCTGAGATTTGTTCCGAGTCCGCCCCCTGTAGACCACAGGTAGATCTCCTCGTTGCCGGAGGATGCGGATTGGACGACCATCGTGCTGGCCGCCCTTGCCGTTGATGCACTGCCCGTAAGGGCCAGAAGTGCAAGCAAGACCGCCAAGAGATGCCGCTTAGCCACTTGGCATCACCTCTTTCTTTCAATGGACAAATGCTAAGCTTAAGAAGCATACAGGATTGTGTCGTCACTAGGTAATGAGGTGTGAAGATTGGTGAAAAGTAAGCAAAATGACTTCCCAAGGGTGGCTAGGCATGCTTGGATTGTCGGCACTTGTGCTTTAAAAAATCCGAAGCCATCTTAGGCGTAATGCTCTATGAAATTCCATCTGCATATCCGTAATGCGTTAACGAATCATCTGCTCATATGCCAATCTGCGTATTTTCTTAGGCAGAAGAGTTCTTCAGCAATCTAGTAGTACTACGTGACACCCTCAGTATTGCAGCTGAAGCCGAGAAGCGAACAATACTGCTTTTAATTGGCGCGAACTGGGTTTTGAGGTGTAAAAAAGTGACTTGTACACCTAGGAAGCCGTATGATTTGTTGCTCGATGACGAGCCAAATAAAGACTGGCGGGCCCGACCGGATTCGAACCGGCGATCTCCTCCGTGACAGGGAGGCATGTTAGGCCTCTACACCACGGGCCCCTGCGAATAACTGTTTTATGCTAGCAGATTGCCTGCAATCTGGCAATTAGTTCATGAACACCTTTTTAACTCAAGCATAAGTTGCTTACTTCTGTAAACTCGTTATAATAGGGGACGATGGACGAGATACCTACTCGCAAATCTGGTGGCGGCCCCAGCATGGACGGATTCGGTCCCAAGCCGGCCACCCGCAGCCAGCATGTGATTGACCTGCGCCAAGCGCAGGCCGAGCGCCAATCGGCTGCCCAGCCGCCTCGGCGGCTTGCCGACGGCGCCGGTAGTAGTGCGCCCGCTCGTCCTGAGGCGCGCCCGCAGTCGCCGTTCCGTCGGGCAACACCCAGTCAGCAATCATCGTCGCAGCCGCCTGCCCAGCCCATGCCCCAAAAGCGGGGAGTGTTTGGCCGGCGCCCTAAGCCGCAGCCAGAACCCAAGGGTCCGGTGCAGCCCCAGCGGCAGCCCCAACCTCAGCCACCCCTGCGCCAACCCGCTCCGCAGCAGCAGCCGGTCCAGCAACCAGTTGGCGGTGCTCCGGAAATGGACGTTCTGGGTGCACCGGCCGCCAAGCGCCGCTTTTGGCCGGCTTTCCTTCGCTTCTTGTTCCTACTGATCATCCTCGGCCTGCTAGTCGCCGCAGGGTTGTATCTGTACGTAACCTACTTCGTCGGGTAAGCCATGCAGCCCGGGCATCCGCATATGGTCGGTGACCGCCTCATAATGATGCTGGCGGTAGTAATACTCGCCGGTTCAATCACGTTTCTGGAAGTTGCCTTCAAACCATCGTCGCAGATTAATGACCTACTAAAGACGGGCTCCACGCCGGTGCCCGCGGAAAATACTCCGCAGGCCAGCCCTTCGCCGTCGCCCAAACCGTCGCCAACCCCGGCCGCCACGCCCGTGCCGGCCGTAGCCGCACCCACGCCTACGCCGGCCCCCAAGCCATCCGTGCGCACAGCCACCACCGTTTCTTTTGTACATTTCCGCAGCGGCAAGACCACCGCCAGCCCCATAATCATGGATCTCGACGGGGGAGTAGTCGTGGAGCTGCGCAATGATTCAAATGCCACTTGGCAAGGCGTCCGTTACAAGGGCTACAACGGCTATATCTACAAGTCTTACCTGCAATATAACTAGGCCGCTCCGTTTGCGCTTTTGCTAAGCCATATCTGGGAAAGCGTTAGCGAAAACGGCTAAAACTAACATAACTGACATGTGCTGGTTTGTAATAACCGCTAATGCCGCAAGGGTAGACTATAGGCGATACTGATCGTGTAATAACACGAGGGGTGTAGACATGAGCCGAACCAGAGGCAGTAAAATTAAGGCATTGCGGTCCAATCCATATGAGGACCTGGATGTCTTTTACATGGACCTGGAAGAGGCCAAGAGCATGATCGCCAGCCGGTTCGAGTTTGATACGCTGGCCGAGCGCCACGAGCGCCAGCGCGTAAAGCGCATGAAGCCAGCGCAGGGATAGATTCTGCCCAAGGGTACAAGAAAGCCCGCTCCGGTGAGCGGGTTTTCTGATAATAATTAGTGCATGAGTGAACGCCCAGATTTTGACCCCCCAGAAATGTCGTTGGCGCATCGCCCACAGCTGACGGATATGGAACTCAGCCGCGACGAAATGGCAATATTGGACGAACGCCACGCCGAAGTCGCAAAGAACTTGCTGGCCACGCTGGAGCAGATGCAGATTGATCCCGCTAAAGTAGTTTTCAGCGGCTATGAGTACGATACCGTATCGGATGAAGACAAGGCTGGCACTGCCAAACAAGTGCTTAGGGAAGAACTGCGCCAGCTGGCTCGCGAGGCTAGCCAGCATCAAATGGACGGCGACTTTGATCTCCACCCTGCATTAAAGGATCAATTTGATTCGCGGATAAAAGAGCTTAAGGATCGCATAGCCGCCACAGGGGGGCAGTATTACTTTGCGGAGGCATCCCACTTTGATAACAGCGATCCAGCGCTCAATCCCATAAACTTTGCCAGCATCTCCGCGGACGCTCGAATTGGCGTCTACGATAAGTCCCGGTTGAAGGAAATAGACCCGCAGGCCGACATCGGTGGGGTGTGGGTGGTCAGTGGGACGTTGGACCAAATTGAAGCCGCCAAGATTGCCACCATCCATCCCCGTTATCGCGACGAGGACGGCCAAACCATTAACCAGCTGGATTAGAAAGAGCCGGCGCAACGCTTGTAAGCATTGCGCCGGCACGTTTCATCACTTCTGCGGGTCAACCAGCAGCACGCTGGTGCCACCGCTCCAGCGGTCGCCGTCTCGTGCCCATAGCCGGCCGTCAATGACGTGATGGCTGCCGTTCCAGCTCTTCAAGTTAAACTGCAGGGCTGGCGGGATTCGCCAGTCATCCAGCAGCTGGTGGGCGACGCGGCTACCGCTGAGTCGATCAAGCC
>CBDTXE010000110.1:0-3585 GCA_965364395.1 uncultured bacterium
CCGTAGTGCTGCAGCCATGCCTCGTCCCAAGCGCTGGGTACATTTGAGATATTCAGGTTATCGGGCGTGGCGCCCTCTCCAACCCAAAACACCGATGTGGTGATGCCCCTGTGCAAGGGGCCCAACGTACCCGGACCAACCAGGGCGCGCGTCACTGCGCCAGGCGCGGGCGGCGCGGTCTCCGCCTTGACTGACTCCGGGTCCAGCTTGGCAAAGACGGCCGCTTCCAGCCAGCCCACTTGGTCGGCTATCTTTACCTTCTGTGCCGGCTGGCGGGTAGCCAGAAAAGCGGCCAGCCCGCCCATAAGGGCGAGCGTAACCATGCCGGCTATGATGATTCGCTTGGTCGTCTCCCCCTGTAATCGCATATGGCTAGTCTACAGCTGAGGCAAAAGCTCGTTCAATGCCTGCTGGACCGTTACCACGGCCAAGCCGCTGTTTTTGAGGGCCTGGAGCTCCGCGTCCAGGTTGGCGGGGGTGACGGCATAATTGTCACCGGCCGCGGGACTGGGAGTTACCTGGTGGTACACCAGTACCAGCCAGGTGTTATCGCGCTTGGCCTGCTCAATCCAGCTAGAAACTTCCGCCGGGGTGGTAGTAGTACGGATGTTTTGGACCTTGATGTCCCAGATATTCAGGTTGTCGCGGCTGTTGAAGCCTTCCTGGGTTGACCGGTGGGAACCGTAGTACTTCTTGATCTCGCCGACGACGGTGTCGTTATACGAACCGTAAGGCGTTGCAAAGTTGGTAACGGGCACGCCGATCCATTGCTCCAGCGCGGCCTTAGACTGCTGCAGCTCGGCGTCCATCTGAGTCGTGTTCAAGGTTGCCAGGTCGGCGTGGCTGACGGTATGGGCGGCAATCTCGTGCCCGGCGGCGTAAAACTGTTTCATCATATCTACCGTCATGTAATCCGGGTAAGTGGTAGTGCCGGTCAACAGGTACTGCGTTGACGTAAAGCCATACTTTTGCATTATGGGCAGCCCATTGCTGTAGATATTGCGCCAGCCGTCGTCAAACGTCAGGCTGACCAGCGCGCGATTGAAGGCGCCGGGCTTGTATGCCGTCAGGCTGTGATCATCAGTGACCAGGAAGCCAACGCCGGCAATGACATGGAAAACGCTGACACTGACCGCACCGGCCGGAGCCGTAAACTGGCCAGCCGTGCGGCTCCAGGTACTGCTCGCGGGCACGTCGCCCAGCCACAGGTACTGGACGCTGCCATTGGATAAGGTGATGGCGGCGTTAAGCTCGGAGGCGATGTTTGACTGGTAGTAGTCGGCAAACTGGTAAGTTTGGCCGGCGGTTACCGGGACGCTAGCGTGCATCCACTTGGCGTCGCCGCTGGTGTAAGCAGTAATCTGGGTTTTCACGCTATGGGCTCCAGTGCGGCCGGTATTCAGATAGGTCAAGGAACGGGTATTTGTGCCCCAGCCGTTGCCGGTCCAGCTGGCGGGCGCGGCGCCATTGGCGGTTTCAAAAGAGGCGTTTTGGATTAGGTTGGTGGTGGCCGGCGGCGGAGTCACGGTATTGGAGACGGTCACATTTACCGGCGCCGACGTAGCGGTAGTACCTACAGTGCTGCGGGCGACGGCCGTCAGGGCATGGGAGCCGTTGGCTGCGGTCTTGGTATCCCAAGATACGGTGTAGGGAGCGGTGGTATCCTCTGCGCCCAAGTTGGCGCCGTCCAGTTTGAACTGCACGCCTGCGATGCCATTGCCGTGGGAGGCGTTGGCGGCCACGTTCTGTGAGCCGCTAACGGTAGCCCCACCCGAGGGCGAACTCAGGCTAACCGTGGGGTTGGCCGGAGGCGTGGCCACATTTGACACGGTGACGTTGGTAGCCGAAGACACCGCGGTCACGCCGGCTGTGCTGCGGGCAACCGCCGTCAGCGCATGGCTGCCATTGGAGGCTTTGGTCGTGTCCCAAGCCATGGAGTAGGGGGCGGTGGTATCCTCGGCGCCCAAGTTGGCACCGTCCAGTTTGAACTGCACGCCGGCAATGCCGGTGCTGTCCGAAGCGCTAGCCGCTACCGACTGGGTACCACTAACGGTACTGCCACCGGCGGGCGAGGTCATGGCCACCACCGGAGTGGTTGGCGCGGGAGCGCTGGCGTTGAAGAGCGAGTAGTTATCGGTCTCCAGCGTGCCGGCCCGTCCCAGTATCTGCATAATGGTAACGGCCTTGGCATTGGCGGGTGCCGTAAAGCTGCCTGTGGCTTGCTTCCAGGTTGCCGATGCCGGCGTCGTACTGAGCCAGACCCAGGTCTGCTTGCCGGTAGTGTCGGTCACCAGGGCGTCAACCTCGGTAGCGACGTTGGACTTGTAATGATGGCTGTAGGTGTATTTGGTGCCGGCGGTTACGGCGACTGGCTGGTAGTACCACTTGGCATCACCGCTGGTGCGACTGGTCATGGAGACCTTAAGGCTGCGGCGGCCTTCCTGGCCGGTGCTCTGGTAAGCAAAGGTGGCATTATTGGTGCCCCATTTGCTCTGCAGCCAGCCTTGCGGCGCCGTGGCTGTTGCCGCTGTTTCCACAGACGGGTTGCCTACCAAGTTGGCGCCAGCGGCCGTAGCCTGGCCCAGCGGCAAGGCCAAATTGAGGACGGATATGATGATTGCGAGAAGATAGGCTAATAGCTTTTTCATGTATGTCATTCCTGGGAGTTAAGGTCAGTTTTGCAAAAAAACAGGAAGCATCCAGCGCCTCCCTCCTCCAGCCTTCCGGCCGATTTAATGCAATATTAGCATAAATACTATGACTTGTCAATCACATGTTTCATAAATGTATTGACGCAGCAATTCGCTTATGCTACGTTGAGGCTGTCGGAGGTGGAGCGCTTTGAGTGCTATCGTTCAAGTACCACGTAACTTCGGCAGCAAAGGAGCCCGGGTTGTGGGGCTCTTTTGCATTTATGGGTACTTTTTTTGCCAGATCTGTTGGCTTTGCCATGCAATTATTACGGGGGGCTGCCGTCAATCCGTTAAAAACCTATTAACGGTTCATCGCGTCGTGTGTTAATATCGCTTACAGAAGCACAAGGGTAATGGAGTATCACACGAATGGAACACGTCGTTTTAGCATATATTGATCCAGGTTCAGGAAGCATTGCCATCCAGGCCATCATGGGAGCGGTCCTCGGGGTATCATATGCGTTCCGCAGCCACGTTGCCACGGTTGTGCGCAAGGTCACCGGCAAGGATAAGAACACCGAAGCCCAGTAACCACAATGCCGTCGCATACTACCGAGCCCTCGTCATTCCGCGACAACCGAGGGTACATCTTCTACAAAAATGGTGAGCCTCACCGCCAGGTAACGGCGGAGGGGCTTTCTGATTACCGGCTCCTAATGGACAGCGGCCTGTACCAGGAACTTACCGGCGCGTCGCTGCTGGTAGAACACACCGAGGTGGACGCCGATACCAATGGCGTCACCCTGCGGCCCGAGCGCGCCCCACTAATCTCATACCCGTATGAGTGGTCATTCTCCATGTACCAGGACGCTGCCCAGGCTACGCTAGAGATCCAGCGCCGCGCCATGAAGCGCGGGCTGTCACTGCGCGACGCCAGCGCCTACAACATGCA
>CBDTXE010000111.1:0-3565 GCA_965364395.1 uncultured bacterium
GCCGGACCCTTGGGGATCATGGAGCTGCTGCAACATTACGGCGTGCGGCTGCATGGGGAGACCGTGTGCGTCATTGGCGCCGGCCGCACGATGGGCGCCCCGCTGGTGCCGCTGCTCCAGGCGGCCGGCGCCCGTACCGAGGTGTTTAGCCTGGAGCGGCCCGTAGAGCCTGAAGCCGGCGTGGTACGCTCGGCGGCGGTTGTAGTAGTGGCGACTAACAGCCCCCAGCCGGTGCTGCATAGCCGGCACGTTGGGCGCGGCGCCGTCGTGATTGATGCCGACGGCGTCAGCGTAGACCAATCCGTCCGTGACCGCCCAGATGTGCGCTACTCGCCGCCCAAAGGAGGCGTGGGGCCACTGACAGTGGCGGCCCTGTTTCAAAATGTCCTGCAGGCAGCCGGCAGACCGGAGGCCGACCAGTCCCGGCCAATGGCCGCCTGACCACCCGGCAGGACCCGGCGCCCCGTTGCGACCCGCAAGGTTGTGACGGGGCGCCACTCCCGTTATAATCACAAGTACCTTACTGCTAGGATCTGTAGCTCAGTTGGTTAGAGCGCTTGATTCACATTCAAGAGGTCACAGGTTCGAGTCCTGTCAGATCCACCATTTGCCGCTCTATTCGCCGCCCGCAATGCGGCTTTTTTTGTGCTTTACACGATTATTCGGCGCACCGTTCTAATAGCCACAATGTAGTGGAGATTACCGGAATTCGTAAAGCGACTCGCCGCTGCCAAGCTGGAAGCGTTGTAGCCAAAGCCACAAGCGTCGTAGTATTCGCAGGTGACTGGACTGGCTGCGGCAGATCACCCTGCTAAACCTAACGCCCGAACCTGCTAGAATAGCTCCATAAGGGAAATACAAGCATGCCAGGAGAAACTGCCGGTCCCGGACCGGAACAAACAACCAATACTATCGAAGGAATCACCGGAGTTAGTGAAGACAATCCACGGGAGGCCGCCGCCGCCGCAGTGGAGGCCAATCAAGAAGGCAGGCAAGCCGTACAGGAGGCCGTAGCGGAAGATCCCGATGCCAGGGCGATGGCCAACCCAGCGATTCAAAATGACCTCAGCTGGGAAAAAGAGGCAGCGCAAGCGGAGAAGAACGCCCAAGCTGAAGTTGACGCCGTCAATCAGCCCGCCGAAACTAATGACGGCAAGGGAGCTGACGTGATCCAGCTGCCGGTCAACCGGACCAACGCCCCCGAGGGCGGCCAAAACCGCGACATCGCCTAGCCGGTAGCCGTCATTTTTAGGCTGGCGCGCCCGCGCCGGTCTGCTATTATTGGGCTATTGAAAGCCAAAGAAAGCGTAACGGGAGTTAACCGCCCCGCAGCTTCGCCCGTCGGTGGCGACACATCGGCAACAAAGTGTCCGGCGCCCATGGCCGCCGGAAAGTTTGGTGGAACCGCCCCGCAATCAATGGGGTCCAAACACGCGGCAGACCGCGTGTTTTTTGTTACTAGTTTATGAGATAGGGAGGCCCCGTATGCCACACCAAGAACCCGCAGCCGATCAGTTGCACGTCATGCGCCACTCGCTGGCCCACATCATGGCCAGCGCCATCCAGGAGCTGTATCCGGCCGCCAAGTTTGGCGTCGGGCCCGTTATTGAGAACGGCTTCTACTATGATGTCGATCTGATGCATCCGCTTAGTACCGACGACTTGGCCAAAATAGAAAACGCGATGGAGGGCATTATTAAGGCCGACCTGCCCTTTGAGCGCCAGGAGCTGCCGCTGGGAGACGCACTCAAACATTTCAAAGATGCCGGCCAACTGTACAAGGTGGAGCTACTAAACGACCTCAAGAACCACGGCACGACTGTTGCAAAAGATATTGACCGTGAGCAATTGGGAGTTGAAGCCCAATCGGGTAAAGCCGCAGAAGTTACAACAGTAAGTCTTTACAAGCACGGAAAGTTTACTGACCTCTGCCGCGGCCCGCACCTCGAAAGCACCGGACAGGCCGGCACCTTCAAACTGACCAAAGTGTCCGGTGCCTATTGGCGCGGCAAAGCTGAAAACCCCCAAATGCAGCGCGTCTATGGAGTCGCATTCGCCACAGTAGAAGACCTGAAGGCTTACCTGAAGAACATGGAAGAGGCCGAGAAGCGCGACCATCGCAAGCTGGGCAAGGAATTGGATTTGTTTACTTTCTCCGATCTGGTTGGGCCGGGACTGCCTCTCTACACCCCTAGGGGGACAGTCATTAAGACCCAGCTGCAGAATGCCCTGACGGAAGTCAGCAGCCGCTACGGGATGCTGCAGGTATCGATCCCGCACTTGGCAAAAATCGAACTCTACGAAGCATCCGGACACGCACAGAAATTTGAAGGCGAGTTGTTTAGGGTGGCCAGTCACTACAAGCAGGAGTTCGTGCTAAAACCGGTCAACTGCCCGCATCACACGCAAATCTATGCATCCCGGCCGCGAAGCTATCGCGACCTGCCTCTAAGGTATATGGAATCAACGATGCAGTACCGCGACGAGAAGCCCGGCCAGATTGGCGGCCTGACGCGCACGCGCGGATTTACGGTTGATGACGGGCATATTTTTTGCCGCGTCGACCAAATTAAAAATGAGGCCGAGGCTATCTGTAAGATCATTGAGGAGTTTTACACCCATCTGGGAATGTACGGCAGCCACTGGGTTTCTTTGTCGGTGCGCGATCCCGCAAGCCCAGACAGCTACATTGGGGAGCCAAAGGATTGGGACCAGGCCGAACAGATGCTCGCCCAAATATCCGACGACATGGAGCTTGGCGCCAAGCGCATGGAAGGGGAGGCTGCCATTTACGGCCCCAAGCTGGATTTCATGTTCAAGGACGCCATTGGCAATGAGCGGCAACTGGCAACCATCCAGATTGATTTTGCCATGCCCAAGCGCTTTGGGCTGACCTACGTTGACGCCGACGGCGAAGACCGGCATCCGGTCATAATCCACCGGGCCATACTGGGCTCTTACGAGCGGTTTATGGCTATCTTGATTGAGCACTACGCCGGTGCCTTCCCGGTCTGGCTGTCTCCCGAGCAGGTTCGACTGGCAACCGTCAGCGATAACCCGCAGGTCCAAGAGCGCGCGGAGGATATGATGCGGCAGCTGATGGCCGCGGGGGTCCGTACGGTGCTGGATAACTCTAACGAGTCGGTAGGCAAGAAAATCCGCGAGGCTACCTTAATGAAGGTTCCGTACATCATCGTGGTCGGGGAGAAGGAGGTTGCGGGCTCTCAGGTGTCACCGCGCGTCCGCACGGACCTGGCAGACGGGCAGCCGGCGGCCCTGGAGTTTGCCGATCTGGTCAAAGCCGTCTCCAAGGAGAATCTGTCCCGCACCGCCAAGTCGACGCTGAAGGGCTGAACCGTGTCCAAGCCCGTGGTCGCCGTTGATATCGACGATGTCCTGAATTCCCATTACGACCTGCTTATTGGCCATCTCAACCGCACCTACGGAACCAATTTGACTCCCGATGACGTTGACGCCAATTTGGTAGTCCGGCTGGGAGAGCTGCGGGGCGTGTCTCGGCAGGAGGTCATTGAGGCGGTGGAGCCATTCATCCTTCACGACGACT
>CBDTXE010000112.1:0-3546 GCA_965364395.1 uncultured bacterium
GTCATAGCGCTGGTTTTCCCCATGTAAGTCCGTCACCACACCGCCCGCCTCTTCCACCATAATTTTCACCACGGCCACGTCGTGGGCATTCTTGCCAGTGAATATCCAGCCGCCAAACTGCCCCGCCGCCACCATCATTCCTTCGTATATGCCGCTGTGGACGTTGAACGTCCGGGCGTGTTGGTCCATTAGGTCCTTAATCAGAGATGACCGGCGCACCAGGCCGTCAAAGGCGCCGGAGGTACCAATAGAGACGCCCTTTAGCCGGTCGCCGCCATTAACGTGGATCGGCTGGCCGTTCATAAAAGCACCCTGTCTCTTAACGGCATGAAATAGCCGGTCGGTATGCGGGTCATAGGCTACGCCCACCACCGGCTCGCCGTCGTCAACCAACGCCAATGCAAAAATGTTGGTGGGGATGCCGTGGGCGTACGGGCTGGTGCCGTCAATCGGGTCGCAGACCCAGGTGAAACGCGCCCCGGCGACGTCGCGGCTTTCTTCTTCACCAATGACGGCGTGGCCGGGAAATGCCTGCTTCAGCATAGAGACTACCAGACAATTGATTTCTAGGTCGGCCTGGGTAACCGGCGTCTTATCGGCCTTCAGTGTTATAGGTACGCCCAGCTGGAAATAATCGCGCATGATGCCGCCTGCCTGGCGGGCAATACTGGTAGCTGCTTGCAGGTAAGTATCCATGGACTTTAGCTTAGCATAAGCGCCGGCCCCTTTAGCTGGGGCCGGCGCGCCTGTTAGCGGTTGAGCTGGTCTTCCAGCTCCGGGCTGGGTTCAGGCTCTGGGTCCTGGTTGGGCGTGAATGTGCCGCAGCCCTTTGGGCAGGTGTAGTAGACCAACCCGTGGCGCCGATGCGTCAACATCACCGCCCGGCAGGCCGGCATGATGCACTGCTTGGTGCCCAATTCCTGGGGAGGCTCCTGCCATTCGTGGAAGCTGACAAACATCTGCGGCCAGAGCGACACGCGCCGGACTTTGAGTACCAGCGGCAACGCCAGGAAGAACATCAGGACCAGCACAAAAGCCCTGGTTGGGTGTGCGGCGGCCCAGTCCAGGAAGGCATCCAGCGCGGAGGCACTGTCGTTTTGCATGGGCTTGGCTTCCTGACCTCCCATCACATAATCCTTTGGTCAATGGTGGGCACTTCCCGCTTGCCGCTGCCGCCGCAAAAACCGCATGGGGTCGCCGGTGCCTTGCCGCTGCCAGCGCACCACCCGCAGATGTGCGTCGCCCGCCAGCGCAGGTTGTGGCTGCCGGAGTGCGGTCCAATGTCGGTAACCAAGCCGGCCCACGCCAGGCTGCTCAGCTCATTGGAAACATCTGACTGGCGGACGCGCAAGCGCCTTGCTAGCTGGCTGAGATCCATTCCCCAGCAATCGCCGTAGGCGTGGCGATCTGGCCGGTAGCTCGCAAGCAGATTCATGATGCGCCGGCGCAGCCGGTTGCGGGCCGCGATCTCGCGCCGGTGCTCATCCAGGTTGATGCGCGCCTGGAACCGATGCTGCCCGGCCTGGAAAGTCACCGCCATGACGCCGGCCGCGGTCTCGCAGCTATCTACCAGCGCCGATTGCAGCGCGTAATTGCCGGCGTCGCCATCCGTCAATCGCGTCATCTGCCCAATGAAGTTGTACCGCCGGCCAACCTCCAAGCTGATGGCATCGGGCTCAACCAGCCGCTGCGTAACCCAATCTGGATAGTCGGTGGCAGGCACGGACGCCGCTCCTTTGCTAGCTGACAAGGGACTTTATGACTTATAGGTGATTAAGGCACTGGGTTCAAGGGCTACTTGCCCGCCTTGGGGGCTTTTCCGCCCTCTTTGCGCGTTTCATTTAGCGCGACTGCGATCGCCTGCTTGCGGTCTTTGAACTTGCCCTCGTGCTTGTGTTCATGCAGCTTTTCACCGATTTTTTTCTGCGCCTTGGGGCCGAATTTTGCCATTTGCATTATCTCCGTACGATCCTGCTTATACCTGCAAATGGGCATGAATTCATCGTTACATACAACAAAAGCGGCAGGTCCATGGCGGACCCGCCGCCCAATCTCAGGCCAGCTCCAGCTGGTACACGGGCTCGGTGGCTGGCGTGAAGCCGGCTTGCCGGCAAAGCGCATCCCAGGGATCCACGCCGGCGTCGCATACGCGCTCAAGCCGCTCAGCACTCCAATTGGCGGCTTCTGAGGTTGCCGCCATGACCAGCCGCTGCGCAATCTGTTGCCGTGCAGGGCCGGGAAGCACAAATAGGTCCTCTAGCCATGCCCGGCTGTCGTAAAGCTCCGGTTGCAGCACAACCGTGGCCGTTCCGCGGATGATTCCGCCTTCCTGCCACACCAGTACTTTGCGGTAAGTACTCCAGGTGATATGCGATAGGACCTGTGGCGACAGAGATGCGGGCTTTGGCAGTAGCCGAGCCAAGTTTTCTATGTCGCCTAGCGTGGCCAACCTGATTGGGCCAAACTCGCGCAAGCGGCGAAACTCCACCGCGCGTCCAACCGCTCGGCAGACCCGTACTGCTCCGCTTGGTGCAAATCCGGCTACCGGAGAAATGGCGTCCAGTGTTTTGGCCCCGGCGGCTCGGGCGATGGCTGCTGCCCTTTGCACCACTGGCTCGTCCGACTGTGGCAGTCCGGTATTACAGGCCAAGTCCCGCAGCCATGCCTTAGTAACGGCCAGTTGCGGCTGCACAAACACCGTGGCCGTGGCGGCCAATCGACGTCCCTGGTGGCGCACCAGGACGTGCATGTCCTGGTTGAGCAGGCTGTGCACTTTGGCCTGCGCGTGGTCGCGCCCCAGCAGCGCTGAAACTTCGGCCACCGCCTGCAAGTTGGCTCTGCCAAATGACAGCCGCTTGACCGCTGAAATTGGTCTGATTGCCACCTTTCCTCCTTGGGTGCGAGCGCGGCAGTTGCGGCGCTTATGCCAATTTTCATGGACGCGCCGACAGTAAACAAGCTAATAAATGCACGATAGCAGTAGCGCCCTCCTTTGCGGGAGGGCGCTGGTTCCCGCGGCTAGCCGCGGCGCATGGTCTTGGCGGCTTTCCGCCAGGAGTCTTCAATGTCGACGTGCGTCTCGCTGATGTCGATCATCGTGCGGATGTCAGGCTCCAGGAGCAGCCGGATGGAGGTGCAGGTGTTGCCATCTACGGCGGCCGCCACGACCCCCTGCCGTTGCAAGTGGCCGATCGCTTTGATCAGCAGTCGCCGCCCTTCCGTGCCGGGTGCCGGCTTGATGATTTGCACCAATAGCTCCGTCAGCCCCGTGGGGCTGGCCTCGCGCTGGTTCAGAGACCAGCCCGGCACCATCGTCAGCAGGAACAGTAGGCGCTCCATCACGCGTACCTCGGCTAACGTTGGCGGCTGGTGGGCCACCGGCTTGATGGGGGTGACCGGCGGCAGTGGCACGGTGATGCGCTGGCGGGTGCGGGAAGCCGGCGCGGCCTTGGGCGCCGGGGGCGGCGCTGGCTTTTCCACGAAGCGACCGGAGTATGCCGATTTAACCGAGGCGGGCGTTGTTACCTCTATCGGCGTGCCCGACTT
>CBDTXE010000113.1:0-3485 GCA_965364395.1 uncultured bacterium
CATTCCAGATACAGGATAGTAACGGGGCTACGCTTTTCAATGCCGATACTACGGCCCAGACGGTAAGCGTTTCCGGAACGGCGCCCAAGTTTACGATGACCAACACGGCATCCGCTGCCACGCTGCATACTGACGCGTTCACCAGGGCAAACAACACCGTGGTTGGTACCGGCTGGACCGAGCGCGGCGGCGGCAACTTTTCCATCAACACCAACCGGGTGAGGTTTGATACGACCTTTGCCAACGACTTGGTTTATTACACCGGCAGCTACCCCTCGGGTGATTATTCAGTGGAGGCCGTGGTCAACTTCCAGACAGTCAATGATGGATCGTATGCTGGCGTAGTAGGTCGGCGGGCGAACTTTGGTGCGGCTGACTCCGATGGCTACTATCTGCTCATCAGCTCTTTGGGTGATTCGGTTGAAATATATAAGCGCCAATCCGGATCATGGACTTCGTTAATTTATGCCAGCATGACAATCAACACCTCCACAAATTACACGGTGAAGCTTGAAATGACGGGGCCCTTGCTCAAAGCGTATGTTGGCGGAACACTCCTTGGAACGGCGCACGATACGGCCTTTACGGCGGCCGGCGATGCCGGAATTAGTGCGGGAACGGGTGGAACCGCTGGCATGACATTTGACGACTTCAACGTCTCATCGCCGGGGGGATTTGACGGCCTCACAACCAAGGTGGTGGGTGACCGCGCCTACCTGCAAAATGCCAGTGCTAGTACCGACGGGCAGTTACTAACGTTGGACACCACTGCCAATAGGGTGGGTATTGGTACGTCGGCGCCGCAAGCTCGGCTTGAAATTTCTCAGCCGGTCGCTGGTGATACCTTGGATTTGCTGAGACTGTCGGTTAAGGATGCCAGTGGGTATATGGCTGAGTACTACAGCGAGCAAGCTGGAGTGGCCGTTGAAATGTATATTGACTGGTCAGGAAGAATGATCCACGACACCTGGTCGGTAAGTAATGCCATGGTGCTGGAGCAGGATGGCAACTTTGGATTGGGCAACGTAAATGGCGGCGATCCGCAATACCGTCTTGATGTGCGGGATACCCAGGCAAGCACGTATGTCGCCCGGATACAAAATGCAGACACAGCCAATACGGCTGATGGCTTGTTGATAGATCTTGGTGTAGCAAACGCATCTCGCGGCACAGGAAACTTCTTTGTCGGCTTTGCCGGAGCAGGAACGGTGGCCGGCAAAATCCAAGGCGGCGCGTCTGCCGTTGCCTACACAACTACGGCTGCCGACTATGCGGAGTTCTTTAAGAGCGGCAACTTGGCCGACAAAGCCCAGCCCGGCGAGATTGTGTCGCTTGATCCGGCCAAGGCTAAGGCTGTGACCAAAGCCGTGGCTGGTGGAGTGATTGCCGGCGTGGTATCGGATAACCCTGGCTTTGTTGGAAACGGACCGATTTGCGATGTTGGAGATGATGACTGTGACAAGAATTACGAAAAAACCAACACGCTAGTGGGTATGACCGGACAGATCAAGACCAAAGTAAATAACTCGGGTGGGGCGATCGCAATTGGTGATCCGATCGGCGCATCGGCTACCGCGGGTATTGGGCAGAAAGTATCGGCAGGTATGATCGTGGGGTATGCGATGGAGGCTTTGCCAGAAGGCACGGCGAGCGGCACGGTCACCGTGCTGGTGCGCCCGGGATTCCACTCACCCAATGCTGCGGATGAAATGCAGGGCGGGGGAGATATCAGCGGCAACAGCTTGAATGTATCCGGGCTTAGCAAACTGGCTGACCTTGAGGTTTCCGGTACGGCCGTGTTTGCTGGCGACATCATCGTCAAAGGCCACATTGTGACGGGCGGGGCAATGCCTACGGTCTTGGCGGCAACGGCCGGGTGCATTGCGGAAGAAGTAACCGTGACCGGTAACGACACCAGCGGCGTTGTGACCGTAAAGACCGGTAACGGCTGTTCCACCGCGGGGGTGATGGCTGCGGTCAAGTTTGCCAAGGCGTTTGGCACGGCTCCCCGGGTGGTATTGACTCCATCGTCGGCCGCAGCTACGGGACTGAAATACTTTGTTGATGCCGATAAAACAACGACCGGCGGATTTGAAATTGAGGCGGCTTCCGCACCAGTAAGCAATACAATATACCGATTTACCTATCAAGTGCTGCAGTAAGTCATTTTACAGATGTAAAATGCCCATGTTTTAACTTGTACATGTAGCTCATAAGCGTTAGAATTTTACTACCGGTATATGTGTCCGGTGGTTTTAGCATATTGGGGTGTTTGTTGGAAGACGACCGTCTGCCACAATCCAGTCGCACAGATTTAAACGCTCCAGTAACACACGGCTCGTCCACGACGGGCGATTTAGCGTACGCGGCCGACAGGGTAACAGAGTTACCGGTTGAGGGCCGCCTGGGCGCAACCACCGATGGTGCGGCGACCGGTCCGGGCGGCCAGTACAGGCCGCCACGTAATCGGCGCCTATGGCCGATCGCAATGGTTGCGGCGCTGGCGGCAGCTCTGTTCTCGGGGTACGTATTGGTTTTTGCAAACCAGGAGAAACGGGCCGATGCCGATACTAGCCTATCAAGCAATTTCATTGTTACCTCTGTGCCGCTCAATGAACTGGTGGCTTCGCGCCTGCTCACGGTGGAGACTGGTCAACAGCTGACTGTTAATGGGCAGCTAAAAATCAACAATGCGGCCGTATTTGCACCGATCAACCGCCCGTCCACCATGACCACCGGCCAGTTGTTTTATGATCGGGCGACCAATCGACTGTCGTACTATGATGGGCAGCAGGTCATCGAGCTAACCGAGTCGCAAGATACCACTGTGGGAGGCTTGGCGGGCGCGATTGGCGTGGCCCAGGGAATCGGCATAGCCAATAACCATATAATCAACTCCGGCGTATTGACGCTGCAGGGACAGTCGGGGTCCTTGAGCCTGTCTGCCGGAGGCGGCATAGCCGTTAATGGGCTAACTATCACGAACACGGGCGTAACCGGCTTGAGTGGGACGGCACGGCAAATTGGCGTGTCGGCTGCCAGCGGAAACGTAGTACTGTCCTTGCCGCAAAACATCGACCCGCTGGCATCACCTGCGTTTGCTGGGCTGCAACTGTCGGCTCCCCTGGGGCTGAGTTCGGGAGGCACCGGCGTCAGTTCATTGACCGGCAACGGCGTGGTGTTTGGCAACGGCACGGGTGCACTCCAGGCCACATTGGCAGGGGCGCCCGGCGAGTGCTTACGGGTTAGTGCCGGGGGCGTGCCGGTGTTCATGACCTGTCCCGGCGGCAGCGGCTCGGGCACTGTCTCAAGCGGTCTGGCGCAAACCCCAGGCGCTTTAACTAAGTTTGATACGGTCGCCAACCAGATTGTCGATTCACTCATTAGCGAGGCCGGCACCACCATCACCGTTTCCGGCGCCCTGACCGTCACCGGCGTAATCTCCGGCAACGGCTCCGGCATCACGGGCGTCAACGCCGCCCAGC
>CBDTXE010000114.1:0-3483 GCA_965364395.1 uncultured bacterium
CGCCGCGAAATTACCTGCGCCAAGTGGTTTGATGCAGACCGCATGCCCGCTCCAGTGGCCGACGGCACCCGCCAGGCATTGGATATGTTCCTTAAAAACCCTTAGCATACAGCTATGTCTTCATACGATGAAATCCGCCGCCAATACCGCCCGGAGCACATAAAGGTCTTGATGGTTGCGGAATCGCCGCCGCCGGGTCCGGAGGGAGGCGGTAGCCGCCATTTCTATCGCGCCACTCCGCCCCGCATAGATGACCGGCTGTTCACCAACACGATAAAAGCCTTGTATCCGGAAGCCGCTGATCAGGCCGAGGCGGAAATACAAGAGGTCAAAGAAGTCTGGTTGCGCCGCTTCCAACACGATGGCTGGTACATGATCGAGGCGCTGGAGGTATCGCAGCGGCACGAAGTTACCAAGGATCAACGCCAGGACAAAATCCGTGAAGCCCTGCCACGGCTGATTGAACGGGTGGGGGAGTTGGCCTTGCCAGATACTGGCATAATCTTAATTAAATCCAACGTCTTCGACGTTGCCGCCGAGCCGCTGCGACAGGCCGGCTACAGGGTGCTCAACACGGCGCTACTTGATTATCCCGGGCGCTTCAACCAGCGCAAATACCGCGAAAAGCTGGCTTCGTACGCCGCCCCTTACCTTTAATAATTGCGTTGCCCTTGCCGGCCAGCCGCGAGGTGCGGTCAGCCGGCAAGGTGTGTGTCCTTGTCCTCGTTCTACTTCCTCCCCAGCATTTTGAGGATCACGACCAGGAAGGCCAGTACTGCCACCAGCCCGATGATCGGCGCTAGGGCGGCCGCCACGGCGCCGCCCAATGCGGCGAGCAGGGGCGCCAGCATGCCCGTTGCCAGCATCAGCCACAGGAAGGCGAACGTTGCCAGCCAGAAGGCCGCGCCTCGCAGCTTGTACTTCTTCAGGAGCGCGTTGGCGCGTTTGAGCTTGGTCATGCCCGGTTCCTTTCAAAGTTGTGCCGTATTTGCGCTGTCACGTAGGCGAGGGTACGGTCGTTTGGTGACGATGGATGGTTAGTTGCCGAGCTAGACGCCTTGCGAGACTGGGCGTTCCCGGCCTGTCCTGGGTCGCCACGTACAGCGCCCCGCTGGAAATGTAGAGGCCGACGCACCATGCCGGGTCAGCTGTTGGCAGAAACACAGCCACCATGGCCATGAGCAGCAGCCGCATGATGACTGCCAACTCATGATGGCTGCTCAACGTTCCCGTGTTGCGGCGGGCATGCTTCTCAAGGCCCACCGTAACCCGCAGAATGTTGCTGGTAATACAGATAACGAGTATTGGCACCGTTATGAGTAGTACAGGAAGCATGTCGGCGTTCAAGGCGAAATATGCCGAAACGTAGGCCACCGGAGCCGCGATTGCCAGCGCCTTGGCTGCTTTGTAGTTGTTCCATCCGGTTGCCCAGCAGATTGCAGCACCCACGGCCTCCCAGGGTTTGCCCAGGAGGTTGTCCACGCGAGCCACAAGCGCTTGCATTACTGCCGGCCGCTGCCCGACGCCTGGCGCAGGATCGCCGCGAACGCGGAGACCACTTCTTCCACGCCGTTTCTGGGTGAGTTGGCCTTTGGGGTGTCGTGGCCAAGAACAGCTCGCAGGGCATCCAGCACCGACTGCGGTGACTGGGGTGGCTCATCCCGGAGCGGGAACTCGGAGACCCACGAATCGTCGCTGAGCAAGTCGATACCGCCGCCCAGCATGAACTCTATCCATACATCCATTGCCGGCACGTCTTCCGTGACACACAGTGCCTGGACGGCGCTCAGTACCCGGTCGCGCAGGCGCTTTCGCATCATCGGGAACTGCCGGGCGCGGGCTGCGGTGTACGGCACCTTCAGTGCGACCGAGATATCGGGCGCAGACCGTGCCTTCCGTGGCGCGAATGCCAGCTCCACTTCCACCTCCGGGGTTCCTTCCTCCAGGTCTTGCCGGAAGAGCGCGGGGACAGCGTGTTCCTGCATGTACTCGCCCAGTTGGGAGGCCATTTGTCTGTGCAGGGAGGCCTTGCCCTTCCCGGGCAGGTACTTGCTGCTGCACTCCAGGGTGAGCTGGATCATCGCAACTCCAATTTGTCGAAGAACGGACAGGCATGATTAAACCATGAATTATGCAAACAATCAATCGTCATACAGGTAAAGAGAAGCCGCCGGGGCCTCTCCGAGTATATCGGAGAGGCCCCGGCGGCGGGATTAGCTGCGCGGGTTGCTAAGGCTCATCGGTGGCTCCTAGAAGTGCTTCTGGCCGTTGAGCCAGGCATGCTCCACGGGGCCCATGACGGCGTAACCGCCCTGGATGCCGCCCAAAACCACGGGGAAGTGCTTCACCACGCTGTTGAAAGCGATGTCTGCCAAGCGCGTGCCTTCCGTATCTTGTGTCCGATGGTAGGCCGTGTTGGCGCCCATCAGGAAGAAATAGCGCGATTCCAGCCACTGCTCGCCCTTGGCGCGCGCCAGCCAGACCGGCTCTCCCGCCAGCACGTGCAGCAGTTCCATCTGCAGCCAAAACATGCTTTGGGCCGTCTCGGCCACCAGTACGTCATCTGGCTTCAAGCCGGTCAGGTCCAACTGCGGCAGCGCAGCCGTATCGTCAATCAAGGGCAGGTACGAGGCTTGGATTGCCATGCGTAACCTCTCGGACGGGGGTGGGCAACAAGATTTAGGCACGTGCATCCGGCCTTCCTTCCGGATGGACGAATACGTTACCATAACATAATAATTGCAGTCCGGCAAGACGTGACATCAGCCCCGGGGAGCGCGCCACGCGCTTTGCGCAGGTAGCTCCCCGGGGCCAGTTGGTCCGGCTTGGCTCACGAGGCCAGCCGCAGCGGCTCGGCGGCCTGCACCGGGCGGGTCGTCACGATGGCCGGCAGGTGGCTGTAGTGGCTCTGGACGGGCGTCCAGCCGCAGCCAAAGCACCACCAGGCCGCCGGGGCATGGGGCCGGAGGGTCTCGGCCGCCGACGGGTAGGTATGGAAATTGCACGCCGGCTGGAAGCGGAAATCGCTGCCGCCGCACTCCGGGCAAGCCGGTGTCCAGCTGAGCGGGCTTTCCAGGTGGAAGCGCGTGCAGAGCGCCGCCGTGCCGGGAGGCCGCGGCAGCTCCAGGTACAGCCGCTCGGCGGTGGCCCGCGACTGCCACGGGACGTCGTCCAGGGTGAACGTGCGGTGCCACTGCAGCCCGTTGCCGTCCAGGCGCAGCTCGTCGCAGTCGTGGCACTCATTCATTCGGCCGTCGGCCAGCAGAATGAGGCGCCGATCGTCGTTGCCGCGGATCACCAGGACCGCCGCGCCGTCAACCACGGTGTCAGCCGTGACGTCGTGCGCCGCCAGCCATTCCTGTTGTGTTGAACGGTACATCCTTGCTCCTTTTTAGGGCAGGGTTGGGGATACAATATCCATATCATAAATGCAAGCAATCACCTATGATATACGTCTCATAGATGCCTTGGTAAAGGGGTAAA
>CBDTXE010000115.1:0-3480 GCA_965364395.1 uncultured bacterium
GCGCCCCATGGCACGGCCTGCTGCCGGATTGAGCAAACCGTGCCCGTGCCGGTGGCGGCCAAGACGGGCACCGCCGAGACCGACCCGGGCGGTAACCGCAAGCCCCACGCCTGGTTTACCGCCTTTGCGCCCTACGACAATCCGCAGATTGTTATCGTCGCGCTAATAACCAATTCCGGCGAGGGAGCCCAATACGCCGCGCCGGTAGTCCGGGAGACTCTGGAGTGGTGCTTCAAACGCCCGGAGGGGTGCGTTAGGTAGGCAAGCGGCAATAGACACAACGCAGTAATGATGGTATAATATAACGATCTGCAGTCTTGAAAACCACGGACTGGGAGCAACTTATGCCCACATACGACGTCGCCGGCGGCGTCTTGACGTTCACCGGCAACGAGGCTTTACACCTGGCCGACAGGTTGGTGGCCTTTCATCGGGCGATCCGGCCTGCCGGCCATTGGTACAAGATCAGTTCGGTGGAAGTGCCGTCCTGGCTGATGCCGCGAGTGTTCACCGCTTTGTTGCTGCGCGGATACCACCCGCGGGGATATCTGACCGGAAAGGTCGTGCTGCCGGAGGCAGACTACGCCGCAGCCAAGATCGAGGATCATCACCTCGCGGGGCTTGGCTGGCCCAACTTCCGCGTGTCGGGTCTGCCGTTCATATTCCACAGCGAGCCGCTGTCTGAAGAAGAGATCACGCGAATCGCGCGATCCATGCGGGCGATCTTCGGCGAACGGCAAATTGTAATCCCGCGAGTCGGGAGCTCCAAGCTGACAGTGATCGACCTCTACAAGCCGGACGCGACCACCAAGGGCTTCGCCAACAAGACGACGCTGTCCACAACCATGTTCGCCGCGGAACGCTGGCGGGAGCACATTGAGCTGGTCCGCCAGCAAGAACGCCCGGACGCGGATGCGACCATCATGTTCGACTCCGGCAAAGGCGGCCGTCCCATGTGAGCGGCGCTAGGGACGGGGGCCGCAAGGCCCCCGTCCCACCAACAGAACTTATAGACATACACCCGCACATCTGGTTTAATTACAGCTCACCCGTACCCTTCACAACCTGAAAGGTGGTCTGTCGTGTCCAAAGCCCCATCCGCCCCCGCGGACATCTTGGCGCGTTACCTCACCAGTGGTCCCGAGTGGCTACTGGGCGACCTGCCTCCCGGCGACCTTCTCGCCCAGGACATCTCCGGAGTCACCTGGGAGATGCTGTTGGTGCGTGGGGTCAAGATCCGCCACCTCCGGCTGGCCATCACGGCTATCGCCGGCCTCAACAACCACCCCGGCCCGTGGCGGGACTTGGGGCTAGACC
Organism: uncultured bacterium; assembly: GCA_965364395.1. Lineage (GTDB taxonomy): Bacteria > Patescibacteriota > Saccharimonadia > UBA4664 > SCTI01 > CBDTXE01. The sequence continues at coordinate 1,318 of CBDTXE010000115.1, forward strand.
TGGGGCGGCTCGCGATCGAGCTTGCCCGCATGCACGACCGGGTCGTGCACCAGGAGGCCAAGCCCGAAGCGGCTTCAAATACGTCAAGGAGGACGGTTTATGGCTGAGTGGCTGAAGCTGACGGCGGAGCAGTCAGCCGACGTACTGGCTGGCCTGCTGGCACGCATGGATGGCAAATCGCCCACAACCAAGCTTTCCCGGCCAAAGGGAAAGGGCATTCCGCGCATCGATTGGGGCGCGCTCAACTGGTCACTGCTTCGTGAGCGCGGCGTCCACCTGTCCCAAGTACTGCGTGCGCTAGAGCGGTTCTCGTACGACATCAAGGGCGAGAGCCAGCACGCATGGTCCACGATGTACACGTTGGTCAACGAATGCATCGTGGACTACCCGGACGACCTGTGCGATGCCCTCCCCCAGGGGGCAATCTTCATCCGGAGGCGGCTTGGACAGAGGAGTTTCTACATCGAGCACGTCGATCCTGAAACCCTGACCATGACGGCGCGCAACGTCGCCATCAAGTGTCCGCATCTTGACGCCAGCATGCCACGGCGCGCGCTGGTGCTGTGACAGCAGTACGGGTTGGGTGCGGGGCAATACGCCCCGCACCCACACCTGCAATTATGAATATATTTACCTGACAATAGTAACTATTGACCGTGGTTATATGTTGGGGGAAAATAGCTCTACTGCACACGTAACAGTTGTGCTTAAACCAGAAAACAAACCCCGGCACTCGAGGACTATTACCCTCGGGGATTTTTTTCGCCCAATAGAGGGCAGAGAGGAGTGGTCATACCAATGAACACGACGAAGAAAGAGTTCTACTTAACCAAAGACGGCGTCGACAAACTTAAGGCCGAACTTGACGACTTAATCAAGAACCAGCGGCCCAAGGTCGCCCAGGAGCTAAAAGAGGCCAAGGAATACGGCGACCTCAGCGAAAACTCATCGTGGGACGCCGCCAAGGACCATCAGTCATTCATTGAAGGCCGGATTTCCGAGCTGGAGCAGATTTTACGCAACGTAGTGCTAATTGAAGCTCCCAAAAAGGCCGACAAGGTCAATATAGGATCTACCGTCCATTTGGAATTGGAAACCGGTAAGCAGGTTTACAAGATTGTCGGCTCAACTGAAGCCGATCCTACTGAAGGTAAAATCTCCAACGAGTCGCCCATTGGACAGGCTTTGATGGGCAAGGCCAAGGGTGAGGAAGTTTCCATCAGCGTACCCTCGGGTGAGATGGTTTTCAAAATCATCCATATCGAATAGCGGGCGGTCCATATCTGTTACAATTTAAGCCATGGAAAGCCAAAACCAGAGTAAATACTGGCTGGACCAGGCGGTCGCGGAAATCCTCGTGCGAAAACCGGACGGCCGGCTGGTGGTATCCAGTGGCCACTCGCCGTCAGGGACGTACCATTTTGGCTTGATGCGCGAATTAGTCATCGCCAGTACGGTAGTCTGGCTGCTGCGGCAACACGGCCGGGAGGCGGTCCACGTTGACTTTGTGGATGACTTTGATGCGCTACGCAAGGTGCCGGCGGGCTTGCCGGAAACCTATGCCCAGGAGATGGGCAAGCCCTTGCATATGGTTCCGGGTCCGGCTGGCAAATCAACGTATGCCGACTACTATTACGGGCCGCTGCGTGAGGCCATGGCGGCCGCTGCGGTAGTGCCGGATGAGACCTACCGCGCTTCCGTGACTTATCTTAAGGAACACCGCTACACCGAGGCGATTGGCAAGGCGCTGTCGCAGCTTGGGCTGGTGCGCAATATCATTGAGGCGGTCAGCCATCGTCGGCTGCCGGAAGACTGGGCTCCGGTACAGATTCTCAGCGACGACGGCCGTTTAAACGAATGGACTTACGACGGGCACGACAATGCCGCGCAGACGGTGAGTTACCGGACTCCGGATGGCGGCGAGGGAGAACTGCCGTACGATAGCGGGCGCATCAAGCTGGATTGGCGGCTGGACTGGCCGGCCAGGTGGTGGATGTGGCAAGTGGACGTGGAGCCTTTTGGGCGCGACCATGCCACCAAAGGCGGCTCCTATGATACTGGCAAGGAATTATGCGAGAAAGTCTTTGGCGGCAAGGCGCCCCTGCCGATTCCGTATGAATTTGTACTTATGGCGGGGCAGACCAAGAAGATGAGCAAATCGGC
>CBDTXE010000116.1:0-3361 GCA_965364395.1 uncultured bacterium
CCGTTGGGCTCGGCGGGGGGGGAAGGCGGTCGTGCCGAGGCGGCACGCTGGATGAGTGACGTGATGCGCCAGCTGAGCACGGCCATGGACCGGGTGGGTCGCGTTGACGCCAAGGACATCCCCGCCGGCCTGTATGACGAGGTGAAGTTTGACGTCCTGCGGGTGACGCTCAGTTCCTGCTTCTCCATCGGAAACAGCCTCGGCCACCCGCCCCTCATCTCGCTGGACATCGACCGAGTTGCCGTCGCTGACATCCTGTCGGACGCGACGCTTCACTATGTCCGGGAGTGCAAGTCTGCCGCCGGCGACGAGCGCGAGGAGCTGATGAAGCGGCTGGACGTGGCCTGGAGCCTCCTTAAGGGCTTTGTGTACGGACTCGTCAACTCGCCGTACAACCAGGCGCTGAACCGCCATCAGGAGATCGCCGGCAAGGTCAAGACAGCATTGGCCGATGGATTGGCCTGCCTGACGGCCAATCAGCCCGACGGCGGTAGCATGTCCGGCGACCGCGTCACCGGCGCCATTGCCAACGAGCCGACGGCCGGTCAGCTGGACAAGGCGCTGCAGGCGCCGCTCCCCACGGAGTACCGCTAGCGGCCTAGGCGCCGGGGTAAAGTAGTTGCGATCAGCAGCGAACACCCCGGCGCCGGAACGGAATAATCAATGTCCCCCCTCTACCCTAAATCCCCTCCCCCTCAACTCCTCCGCCAGTTGCGCTTCCATCGCCAATGCATCGCCCTGATCGTCAAACCGCTCCAAGTGTTCATATAGATCCGGCCGCAACTTCCCTTTTGCGCCCCGCTTAAATACCCGCGCCGCCTGCATTCCCCGGCTCATATGGATGCCTAGTCGAACATCCGGGCTCTTGCTGCTCTGGCCAACGTAGACGTGCATCGGGTCGCCGTAGTCAACTATTCGGCCAAACGCGTACACATAATTGCTCGCCTTGTTCATGATGCCGCCCGCCACTAGCGCGTAGTAGTCCAGCCGTTGGTGCTTTGCGCCCTTGCTGGTTGTCAGGTAGTCAAAATCAACCGCGCGGCCATCGCGGGCGCATTCGGTGACGTAATCGATGAAGTGCTGGCGTGGAACCGGTGGCATAGTCACTCATAAAGCATACCCTGAGCGTATACTTTTGTTATGGAACACGACCAATACCAGCCGAAAACTGAATTCAAGAGTCCGGAGCAAAGCCCGCCGGCTGAAATGCCATATAGGGAGCGTGCTGAGCGCCTGGCAGAATCTGACCCCGAGCTGGCTTCTGACTTGCGCTTCACTGCCGCGCTGGCGGAAGCGGCTGCCCAGAATGATGCCACGGCGCTGGTTGTGGGCGGACGCGTTCGTGACACGCAGCTCCAACGGCTAACAGGCAAGGACCTCCAATCCAAAGACATCGACGTTGAGGTGTATAGCATGGGCGCGGACCAGCTTATGCAGCTCTGCCGGAGCCTGGGAAAGATCCATATTGATGGAAGGCAGTTTGCCGTCCTCAAGGTGCGCAACCACGAGACCGGCCATGACATTGACGTTTCAATTCCCCGCCGCGACAGCAAGGTAGCGCCTGGACATACCGGTTTTGTGATTACCGGTGACCCCACGATGTCCGTCCAGGAAGCCGCGTCGCGCCGGGATTTTACGTTTAATGCCATGGCCGAGAATCCGCTGACCGGCGAGCTGCACGATTACTTTGGCGGACGGGCCGACCTGCAGGCCGGCATCATCCGTGCTACCGACGCGCGCTACTTTGCCGATGACCCGCTGCGCGTCATGCGGGCCATGCAGTTTGCCGGCCGCTTCCAGTTTGATGTAGACCCGGCCACGGCCGAGCTCTGCCGCGGCGTTGATTTGACGGAGCTGCCAAAGGAGCGCGTTGGCGAGGAGTGGGATAAGTTGCTGCTGAGGTCAGAGCGGCCCAGCATTGGGCTGGAGGTGGCCAAGGACCTGGGCATACTCAGGCAACTGCACCCGCAGCTGGAAGTTTTGTCATCAATCAACCAAGAGCCGGAGTGGCACCCGGAAGGCAACGTCTGGGAACACACCAAACTGGTGGCCGATGCCGCCGCGCGGGTTATTCGCGACGAGTGCTTGGTAGGCGAAGAAGCCAAAATCGTGGCCTACGCCGCGCTTTGCCATGACCTGGGCAAGGCTGCTACGACCATGCTTGAGGAGCGCCGCGGACAGATGCGGATCACTGCCAGAGCCCACGATCAGGCAGGGGTTGCCCTGGCCGAAAGCTTCCTGGAATCCGTTGATAAGGCCCATCTGCGGCCGTCGGTCTTGCCGCTGGTGCGCGAACATATGTTTTACTTGTCGGGTCCAATTCCGGGCGACGCCGCCATCAGGCGGTTTGCCAGGCGGCTGCATCCGGCAACTATCCGGCAGTACGACCTGGTGTCGCGCTGCGACTCTAACGGACGCGGACAGGAGTGGGAGGACGCCACCCCATCAAGCCGCGTCCTGGATAAGGCGCGGGAGCTGGACGTGGCTGAGGCCCCAATGCAGACGCTGATCCAGGGGCGCCACGTTGAGGCGGAAGGTATAGAAAAAGGCATAGTTATGGGCCGGGTGGTCGCAATCCTAGAGGAGGCGCAGGAGGAAGGTAAGTTTACGGAATTTGACGGCGGCATGCAGTATTTCCGCGACAACCGCGAGTCCATCTGCGCGGAGGCTCAGCGCCGCGCCGATGATTACGTCGCGCGTATGGTGGCCGCCAAAGAGGCCCGGCGGCAAGCCGCCATTGCCGCCAGCCGGAAGCTCAAGCAATCTCTGGCTAATACTGGTCATTCACCGGAATCTGAATCTCCGGCTGCAGATTGACGCTGGGCGCGCTGAACTCCGGCAGCTTCAAGCCGCCCAACTTAAACCAGGCAAAGCAGACCAGCCCAAAAACAATCAGCGCTAGTAGGAGCGCCTTCCATGAAACCGGCGACTCGTGGTCTTTCTTTAAGTCGTTCTTGCGTTTCCGGTGAAAGTAGAGCGCTAGGGCGTCTACAACCAGCACAATTGTCACGGGTGGGAAAAACAACAAGTTTACCAAGTTTTGGTTGAATGGACCCGGGTGCCACACCGACAGCACCAGGAACGGCGCAATCATGACGATATTGGCGACAACCAGCAGGGCCGTCATCGTGGCATTCATGCGGTAATCATAGCATGAGCGGGATGCACGGCCGCTATTGCTACCCTTGATGTATGGGCAAAAACATCATATAGTATCCCAGTCTCGGGAACGCCCGTGATCTTTGACAGTCTTCAGAGACATAGGTCCGTTCCCTCCGTCTGAGCTTCGGCTCAATCCGAAGGGATTCTCAATGCCCGCTGCAATGCTGCGCATATCTTCAAAAGACATAGCCTTTACAAA
>CBDTXE010000117.1:0-3354 GCA_965364395.1 uncultured bacterium
CTCCCCGGTGACATCAACTCCGACAACAAAGTAGACGTAACCGACCTCAGCATCCTTTTGGCTAACTACGGCCAGACTGCCTCCCAGTCCACTAACCCCGCCGCCGACATCAACGGCAACGGAGTCGTGGACGTCACCGACCTTTCCGCCCTCTTGTCCAACTACGGCAAGACCAATACCTCCGGCACCCTCATCTCGGAAGACTTCAGCTCGCCGGTCTCCTCCTTCACCCCGGCCGGCGGCACCTGGGCGGTGAGCGGGGGCAGGTATGTGCTCAGTGAATCCGCTCCTGGTCCCGCCAGCGTCAACGCCGGCCTGGCCAACAAGTCCGTCCACTCGGCAACCGTTTCTGGCGACTTTACCCTAACGGCTGACGTCCAGGCCACCCAGTCGGACAGCCCCTGGGACGATGCCGCCGTAATCTTTGGCTATCAAGACGGCGCCAATTACTATATGGCCTTGCTTGCCGAAGGCAACGACCAGTATACCCACGGGTTATTCAAAGTCCAGGATGGTATTAAGACCGAACTGGCAGACTTTGGCGCAGCCGTACCGGCGGGCACCAGCGTAACGGTGAAGGTCACCCGCAATGGCCAGTCCATCCATGTCTACCTTAACGGCGCCCTCCGCGCCTCCGCTACCGACGGCACCTTTGGCGCCGGCAAAGCCGGCTTTGGAGCCTGGGACAATACCGCCAGCTTTGACAACCTGGTAGTTATCCAGGGCGCCCCTACCAATCCGCCGCCTCCGCCAAGCCCGACGCCAACCCCCACCCCCACCCCAGGGCCAAGCCCAACGCCGGGACCGGGCGAAATCATATGGGATGGAGCAAACTTATCGGCATGGGGCAGACAAACCTTTAATGACGCTAGCTGGAACTCAATCCAGGCAGTTGCATCCCCACGGCGCAATGCCCAGTCGGCCATTCAGTTCTCAACAAAGAACATCAACGGCCCGGGTGACAATACGGTACGGGCGCACCTTCACGGATTCACGCAATCTCCCGGGACAACGGTGTTTTATAGCTTCTCCGTCTTCTTTCCTGGTAACTTTCCAAAACTTAATGGGGGATGGTTCTCAATGGTCGAGTGGTATGGCCCACCCTGGGGCGATGTTGGGCCGCTACACTTGGGGATTGATCCCGCATCCATGAATGTCAAATTTTCGCGATATCAGAAGGGAGTTGGGCATAATTACGCCAAGTTGTACCCGCTGGAGAGGGATTTATGGGTGGATTACGTGGTTGAGGTGCGGGCGGCATACGATGGGTCAGGATATGCACAGCTGTGGAAAAAAACGGCTTCGCAAACGGCCTGGACTGACGTCACCGGCGGCGTGGGCGGACCCACATTACATCCTGAAATGCCAGGGCTGCGAGTACTGTTCCACCAATACCGCACAAACAACCAAGTTGCCGGAGACGTACCCGTAACGTATTGGGGTTCCAGCTTCCGCGTCGCAAAAACTTTTGCAGCGGCGGCAGCGCGGTAATGGACGAAAGGCATGAATGAAAAGGCAAGTTAGTCAACGCAAAAATCTGCTTTATGCAGGCTGCTTTGCCGCCTGCATAGGCGTGGTGTCGGCCTTGGTTTACTGGGTGGCTGCAACGCGGGCCGCCGTTCTCCCCGGTGACATCAACTCCGACAACAAAGTAGACGTAACCGACCTCAGCATCCTTTTGGCTAACTACGGCAAGTCCGCCTCCCAGTCCACTAACCCCGCCGCCGACATCAACGGCAACGGTACGGTGGAGATTATCGATTTGTCGGTGCTGCTGACAAATTACGGAAAACAAGGCACCGCTACCTGCAACTACTACGTGGCAACCAATGGATCAGATGCCGCAAACGGTTCCGTGGGAGCGCCGTTCCGTACGCTGAGCCGCGCCAACGGTGCTGCCGCTGCCGGCCAGACGGTTTGCGTCCGCGGCGGAGTGTACGCCGGTGAACGGCCACTTTTGTCTACGTCAGGCACGGCTGTTCAGCCGATAACTTACAAAGCCTATCCCGGCGAGCAGCCAATATATGACGGACAAGGCAATATGTCTGGTGGCAGCGGGTGGACATACGGCGAATCGCAGTTCAAGGTAACCGGCTCCAACATCGTTCTTGATGGCCTGGAAATTCGGAACTCACTTGGCATTGGCGTGATGGTCTGGATGTCGCAAAACGTCAAGATGAGCAATTTGAAGGTCCATGACGTCTGGCACAACGCGTTCTTTGTGACCGGGGACGGGCATGTGGTGGAAGATTCCGAAGTCTACAACTCGGTTATATCAAACCTCAACGGGCGGACGGGCTCTTCCGGCTGGCCAACTGCTATGGGCACTCAAGCCAAGGGCGCCAACTTGCGGTCCACCAACATAACGTTCCGCCGCAACAATATCCATAACAACTGGGGGGAAGGCCTGTCGGCACTGTTTGTTGACCGCTACCATTTCCATGACAACGTCATCCGGGACTCGTGGTCTGTAAATATATATCTGGATAACTCCGCGGATGGGATTGTAGAGCGCAATTTCTCGTACAAAACGTCTGCGTGGACCGCGGCGTGGACGCCCAGGGCACTGTGTTTTGGCAATGAGGCTTATTCCAACTTTTCCAATCCGCGTCCAACCGAAAACATTGTGGTACGTAACAACTTCTTTGCCAACAGCGCACCAATCTGCAACATATCGCAGCGCAGCGTTAACGACTCTTACAGGAACATCAAGTTTGTTGGAAATACGCTGTTCAATCAAGCCGTGGCCTTTGGAGGAAACCATGCTTCTAACCAGTTTGTGAACAACATTATGGACGGACAGCTAACGCTGCCGGCTGGCTGGAGTGTGGCTAATAACGCTTTTCCACTTGGCAATACGGTGGGCAGTAACGCCGTCACGGCTCCGCCCCAGTACGTCAACAGCTCACTGGGTACGCCTGAGGGGCTGCGTCTGCAAGCCACGTCGGCCTTGAAAGGAAAAGGCATGCAAACGGCGGATCTGACGGACGATTATTGGAAGCAAAATAGGCGGACGCCGCCGACGATTGGGGCGCACGAGTTATGATAACTCTAGACACATAAGCATAAGAGTTGTAGTGTAGGTGCAAGACAATGGCTAATAAACAAAAACCATCAAGAAAACCAAAGCGCCGTGATCCACTCACCGTCCAAGGCGAGTGGCTTGATCGCTACCGCGCTGCCAAAAAGCGCTGGTTGTTGGCAGCAATTTCAGCCAGCGCGGTTATTGGGCTGGGCGTGCTCGTCACTCTCCCCGGCGGCAAGGTCGGCCTGGCCGCCGTCCTCCCCGGTGACATCAACTCCGACAACAAAGTAGACGTAACCGACCTCAGCATCCTTTTGGCTAACTACGGC
>CBDTXE010000118.1:0-3351 GCA_965364395.1 uncultured bacterium
CGGTATTAATCTGGTCGATTATAGCCGCCAGCGTAGTTGACTTGCCCGAGCCGGTAGGACCGGTAACTAGGACCAGCCCGCGCGGGAAGTTGGCAAAGGTGGAGACCACTTTAGGCATGCCCAGGTCTTCCAAAGACCGAATCTGTTGCGGAATCAGGCGCAGGGCGGCGGCCATATTCCCCCGCTCGTGGAAGGCGTTGACGCGGAAACGGCCGTACTCGCCAAAACTGAAGGAAAAGTCGACTTCTTTGTCTTTGGTCAGGATGGCTTTCTGATCCTCGTCCAGGACGGGTGTAATTAACTTCTCGATGTCTTCATCTTTAAGTACGGGTGCATCCGCGATGGGCTTTAGTGAGCCGTCAACGCGCAACATGGGCGGCAGTCCCACCTGGACGTGCAAGTCCGATGCATCCTGCTTGATAACTTGTTCCAATAACAGCTCGATTTTCATTGCGCTTTTATCCATGCGTTCCTTATGCGTCGGAGGCGACCCGCGCGACCTCCTCCAGGGTAGTTAATCCGTTTAGGGCTTTGAGGTAGCCATCTTGCTTCATCGTGATCATGCCGTCTTTCTCCGCCTGGCGCTGCACCTCGCTGCTGGTTGCCTTTGATACCAGGAGGTGTTCCATGGCCTCGGACATTGGGAAAACTTCATATATTCCCATCCGGCCGCGGTACCCGTCCTTGCAGTCATGACAACCCTTCCCTTGGAATAAAGTATAAGCGGTTTGAGAGGCCAATGGCAAGGTATCGTAGCCCAAGTCCTCCTTGGCTGCTGCCAAGTGCTCTTTGGACTTTGGCAGGATGGTCTTGAGCACTGCGCTGATAGTGGCAACTTCTGCTTGGTTAGCGGGGCGCTCCTCGCGGCACTTATCGCAGATCTTCCGGACCAACCGCTGGCCAATAATGGTATTGACCGTCGAGCCCACCAGGAACGGCTCCACCTGCATATCCAGTAGCCGCGGCAGCACGCCCGCCGCCGAGTTGGTATGCAGCGTGGAGAAGACGACGTGGCCGGTCAGCGCCGACTGGACGGCCAAACCGGCGGTCTCCTGGTCGCGAATCTCCCCTACCATGATGACATTGGGGTCTTGGCGCAAGATGGAGCGCAGACCGCTGGCAAATGTCAGGCCGACGTCGGCATTAACCTGAATTTGATTGATGCCATCCATTTTGTACTCCACCGGGTCTTCCAGGGTGACGATGTTGATCTTGACGCTCTTGATTTCCTGCAGCAGCGCGTAAAGCGTGGTGGACTTGCCTGAGCCGGTAGGGCCGGTGGCCAGTGTCATGCCGTGCGGTTTGTGGGCGCCCGCGCGGATGGCCTTAAGCGCGCGGCCGGTGAAGCCCAGGGTCTCCAGCGTCAGTAGGGTGTTGTCCTTATCCAGGAGCCGGATGACTATCTGCTCACCCCAGGTAATTGGCGCGATGGCGATACGAAGATCTATCTCCCTCCCCGCCACGGCCACCATGAACTGGCCGTCCTGGGGGATACGGTGTTCGTCGATCTTGAGATTGGATAGGATTTTAATGCGCGACACCAGGGCGGGCTCGATGGTCTTGGGTAGCCGCATGGTTTCCTGCAGCACGCCGTCAATCCGGAAGCGGATGCGCACGTCCTTCTCGCGCGGCTCAATGTGGATGTCCGAGGCACGGGCGTTGGCGGCGTACTCCAGAATGGTGTTCAGCGCCCGGGTAATGGGTGCGTCCTGGACCAAGTTCTGGACCTTTTTGGTGTGCTGTTGGTCTTCCCCGCCCGTGGCGCTTTGGATAACTTGCTTGAGATCCGTAGACAGTTCGGCGGTGTACTGCAACATGACCTTCTCAATGCTGGCCTGCGACGCCATGAAGGTCTGCAGCGGCTCGCCGATGCGGAGCGTCAAGAAATCGATAGCTTGCAGGTTACTGGGGTCGACCATCGCGATGGCCAGCTTGCCGCCCATGCGGCCAAAAGCCACGGCATGGTAGGTCTCGGCCAGGTCGCGCGGGACTTTGGAGAGGATGTCCTGGGGTACGTTGACGCCCTCCAAGTTGACATATTGCAGCCCCTCGGCCTGGGCATTGAGGCGGGTCATGTCTTCCTCGGTGACCGCGCCGGCCGCCTGAACGACGCTCAGCAGAGGCTCACTCTGCTGGATGGCTTTAAGCTTGAACTCCTCCAACTGCTTGGGCGTGACTATCTTCCCATCGACCAGGAGCTTTTCTATGTTTTTTTGGTTGGCTGCTGAAAGCATAGGCCGAAAAACTCCTTCAAGTAACTAGCGCGGTTAGCGCAGCGGACCAAAAGGCCGGGGGTTGCCAATGCCGTTCTTGAGGTCGGGCTTGACATAAAAGTCGCGAACTACGGATACATCTGACAAGCGCGACATGGCGTCGGTGTCAAATCGTGACGGTATGGGGGTGATCTTTTCAACGGTGACCGCCTTGGTCTGGGCGCGCTGGGGAGCCAGCTGGGTAAAGATAAGGAAGCCCGATACGCCAAGGATTACCAGGGCGACGGCCAGTTGTACGATTTCTTTTGGTTTCATTTCACTTCCTCCGTGGTGTCCTCAATGCTGGATGGGTCCTGGTAGTAGGTTGTGATCTGGATCGTGGACGAGAGGTCGGTTGAATTTCCGGTAAACTCGACGGATGTAACGCGCAATGGGCGGGCCGACTGCTCAATGGCCTTTAGCATGCTAACGATGCGCTCATACGGGCCGGAGGCCTCGACACTGAAAGCCATTTCTTGGGGCTTGGGGGCGCCTACCTTGGGCGGCTCCGTCCCGTCAGTCGTGACTACTGCGCTGCTATCCGAGGACGTAGGCGCGACTACCGCAACCCCGTCCTGACCCGGCGACACCGACTCGATAGCAACGCCGGATGCGGCACCGATGGCGTCCATGATGGCGACAATCTGTGGGAACTCCGGCGTGGTGGGCAGCGCGTTCATAATCAAAGTTTCTTTGGCGCCCAGTTGGCGGTACTCATCGATAAGCTTGGGCGCGTTGCTCAACTTGGTGTCGAGCTCGCGAACGGCCGTCAGCTTTTTGTTGATTACCTTGGTATTGATAATGATTTTTTCCAGCAGGTACTTCCCCGCAAATCCGGTAATCAGGAGAATCACCAAACTGCCGGCGGCGACGGCCACGACGTAGTTATTGGCAGACAGCTCGCGCTTGGTTACCGGCTGCTGCGACTGGTTATTATCGGCCATTGGTTACCTCCGGTGCCATCTGCATGGTCAGTTTGTTGTGCGTCACGAGGATGAACTGCGAGTGCGCGGAGAACTCACGGATGATGTTGTTGAATTTGGCGATGTTGGCATCGTCCAAGGGGGCATCCACTTCGTCGAATATACAGAAGGGTGCA
>CBDTXE010000119.1:0-3322 GCA_965364395.1 uncultured bacterium
GCCACTTCTGAGGAAATGACACCGCCATACCGCACTTGGGCAAAGTCGCGCACCCTTTTCAAGAGCCGGTTGGCAATCCGCGGTGTCAGCCGGGACCGGCGCGCAACCTCTGCTGCGGCCGCGCTTTCCAGCGATACGCCCAGGATACGCGCCGAACGCTGCAAAATCTTAACCATTTCATCGGTGGTGTAGTACTCCAGCCGATGGACCATGCCAAAGCGGTCGCGGAAAGGGGCACTTAAAGCGCCGGCGCGGGTTGTCGCCCCAATTATAGTGAATTTTGGCAAGTCCAGGCGCATGCTTTTGGCGCTGGGACCCTTGCCCAGCATGATGTCGATGCCAAAATCTTCCATTGCCGGATAAAGTACTTCTTCCACCGTTTTGGGCAGGCGGTGGATCTCGTCCACAAACAGGATGTCGCCGTCCTGTAGGTTTGTTAGGATTGACGCCAGGTCTCCCGCACGCTCAATGGCTGGCCCGCTAGTCACGCGCAAGTTGCTGCGCATCTCGGCGGCGATTACACCGGCCATGGTGGTCTTGCCCAGCCCCGGGGGTCCGTACAGCAAGATGTGGTCTACCGGTTCGCCGCGGCCTTGCGCGGCCTCTATGGCCAGCTGCAGCGTGTCTTTGATAAGTTGCTGGCCAACATATGTTTCAAAAGACTTCGGACGCAGCGTTTCTTCCAGTTGCAATTCAACCGGATCGTCTGCCTGTTCGGCCGCAACGGTAACGCGTTCAATCATACGACCATTATATCAGGATAACTACCGTACAAACGCCGAATGTCAGCGTGCTGACTTCAAAGCCGCCTTAACGCGTTCCTGCTCGTCAGTGACACTCTCCGGTATGCCCGCCACGGCCGCGGCCGCCTGCGCCGGCGTGTAGCCAAGGCCCACCAGCGCCTGGTAAGCCGGGTCTCCTGAACTGGCTACGGCAAGGTCGCCGATTCCTAGTACGCCGGTAGCCTCCACCTTGCCCTTCAGCTCAACCATGATTCGCTCGGCCGTCTTTTTCCCAACGCCGGAAACGCCCTTGAACAAGTCAACGTCGCCGGCCGCAATCGCCTGCTGCAGTCTCTCCAGGCTGGCCGCACCCATGACCTGCATTGCGACCTTTGGCCCCACGCCGCCAACGCCCAGCAGCTGCATGAATAATTGCTTGGCTCCCGGCGAAGCAAAGCCATAAAGCAAATGAGCGTCTTCCCGGATATGCTCATAAATGTAGTATTTTGCCGACTTGCCAACCGCCGCGCCGCCCCAGTCCGCCGCCGTTAGCAGGACTTGGTATCCGACGCCGCCCAGTTCAATAATTGCGCCGTCGCCCATCTTTTCAGACACTACGCCGCTGATTGTCGCAATCATGCCAGCGCTCCCTTTGCGGCTCCCACGCCCTGGTTGGCGTGGGTGATGGCAATCGCCAGCCCGTCGGCGGCGTCATCCGGCTTGGGGATACCATCTAGCCCCAGGATCATCTTCACCATCTCTTGCACCTGGCGTTTGTCCGCCTTGCCGTACCCGGTCACGGCTTGTTTTACCTGTAGCGGCGTGTATTCCGCCACCGGCACCCCAGCTTCCGCCGCCGACAACAATACCACTCCCCTGGCCTGCCCCACCGTTATCGCCGTAGTTACATTGGTGGCAAAGTACAGCAGCTCAACCGACATGACGTCGGGCTTGTATTCCCGTACCAGCTCGGTAAGGCACGCATAAATTTCGCTTAGGCGGCTGGGCATGGGCATTTCTGGAGGGGTTGTAATTACACCCGCGTCACGGAAAGACAACTTGCCGCCGCGCTTTTCAATGACGCCAAAACCCGTGGTAGCCGTTCCGGGATCAATTCCCAGTATCGTCACGCAAGGGCCTTCATCAGCTCTTCACTGATGTCAAAATTTGAGTGGGTAGCCGTGACGTCATCCATATCTTCCAGTGCGTCCATCAATTTTAATAGCTGCCGGGCGGTCTTTTCATCTTCTACCAACAGCGTGTTGCGCGGCACGTATGCAAGCTCGGCATCCTTTACGGTGTACCCCATCTCGCCTAGCTTTTTTTGAACCGCGTTTAAATCCTTGGCAACCGTGTAGACCACCAGCTGGCTCTCTTCCTGGTCAACATCGTCGGCGCCGGCTTCAATGGCATCCAAGGTGGCCGCTTCAAAGTCTTTGGGCTCAAGGCGGATTACCCCCTTATGGTCAAACTGGTAGGCCACGGAACCGGCGTCCGCCATCCGGCCGCCGCTTTTGCTCAGCGCCGTGCGGACTTCCGGCCCCGTCCGGTTGCGGTTGTCGGTGGCCGTTTCAATGATGATGGCAACGCCGCCAGGCCCGTAGCCTTCATACGTAATTTCTTCAATCTGCTCCCCGCCCGACTGGCCGGTTCCGCGCTTGATAGAGCGATCAATGTTAGACGATGGCATGTTTGAGGCCTTGGCCTTTTGGATAGCCAGCCGCAATGAAAAGTTGGTTTCAGGGTCACCGCCGCCCTTCTTGGCGGCCAACGCGATCGCATTGGCCAGCTTGGTAAACGCCGCGCCGCGTTTGGCGTCGGCAGCCGCCTTTTGGTGTTTTATGGAATGCCACTTGGAATGACCGGACATTTTGGTTTCCTCCATCTCTCAAAGGATCTGTTTTACTCCTTCCAGTATATCAGGAGAAACGCGCCTATTGCTTCATCGTGCCTGCCAGTAGGCTGCCGCGCACCTCCTGAAGCCCCCTGCGTTGCCACAGGACCCAGGTTGCAATCAAGAGTACCCCATAGAACGCCACGACCATCCAACCAGTCATATGGACGCTGGCCGACGTAAACGGCAGGCTGGCAAACCACTGCGCGGCCAGCACGCACAGACCCAGTAGTCCGGTGGCGGGGCTGCTCAGCCACCCTGCGGCAGGCCATGGCAGAACCATCCCTGCGACGCCTGCGATAAAGCTCAGCGCCATTGCCAGCGGGATAAATGGCAGCACAAACAAGTTGGCAACCGGGGCGATGATCGACACGCTGTCAAACCGCCACATGATGAGCGGCAAGGTAGCAGCATGCGCGCACGTTGACTCAACTAGCAGCCCAACGATTAGTGACGGCCGCGATATAATCCGCTCCTCAATTAGGGGCGCGAGCACCAGCACCCCAAAAAACGCCGTAAACGAAAGTTGCCACCCCAGGTCACGCGTCAGGTAGTCGGGATTCCAGGCAACAGTAATGGCCGCCGGCAAGGCCATTAGCGTAAACGGATGCACTTGGTAGCCGTAGTATCCGGTCAGCATGCCGGTGTAGCTGACGATCGCCGCCCGGAACACCGCCGCGCTAAAGCCGGATATGACAATAAACCC
>CBDTXE010000120.1:0-3120 GCA_965364395.1 uncultured bacterium
GGTTGTCATTGACGAGTGCCACGAGTCAAGCTACAAGCAGGAACAAAACCCCCGCTACCACGCCATACCGGTGGCCGCCAAGCTAGCCGCTCTGACCGGCGCCAAGCTGGTACTGGGCAGTGCCACTCCGGGACTCACCGAGACCGAGCTGGCGCGCCTGGGCCGCATCCAGCTAATTCGGCTGGACCAGCGCGTAGGCGGGCGGCCGATGCCCGAGCCGACGATCATCGACATGCGCGACAAAGCCCGCCGCGGCCCAAACAGCTTTATCTCCACGCCGCTGCTGGCGGCACTGCGCCAGACCCTGGCCGCCGGGCGGCAGTCACTACTTTTCATCAACCGTCGTGGCACGGCCAGCAGCCAACTGTGCAACAACTGCGGCCACGTAACCGTCTGCCCCACCTGCGAACTGCCGCTTACCTTCCACGCCGACCTGGTGAAGCTGATCTGCCACATCTGTAATTACCGCACGCCGCCGGCGGCGGTCTGCCCCGAGTGCCAACACGCCGAGATGCGTTATTTGGGCGGCGGCACCAAGCGCATTGAGTCAGAAATTGCGGCGCTACTGCCCAATGCCCGTCTGGCGCGGCTGGATAAGGACAGCGCCGACCCCAAGTTGCTGCCCCAGCTGTACGCGCGCCTCCACAAGAAGGAAATCGACATCTTGATTGGCACGCAGATGATCGCCAAGGGCCTGGACCTGCCGGAGCTGGATACCGTGGGCGTCATCAACGCCGACACCATGCTGCATATGCCGGACTTCTCGGCCGCCGAGCGGACCTTCCAGCTACTGGCGCAGGTGGCCGGCCGCGCCGGGCGCGGCGACGCTCCCGGGCGCGTCTTCATCCAGAGCCACACCCCCGACCACCCGGCCATCAAGCTGGCGGCGCGCAGCGATTTCTGGACCTTTGCGGAGGCCGAGCTGGCGCAGCGCCGGCTGATGGGCTACCCACCATTCCGGTTCCTGCTCAAGCTGACGGTTTCGCACAAGGACGGCGCCCGGGCGCTCGCCCAGGCGACCAGCGTCGCCCAGGAACTGCGACAGCAGCCGCATCTGAAGGTCCTCGGGCCGGCGCCGGCTTTCCATGAAAGGGCCGGCGGCCAGTACCATTGGCACCTGATTGTGAAGGCCGCCAGCCGCGGGCCGCTGGTGGAGATTGCCCGCCAGATGCCCGACAGCGTCAAAACCGACCTGGACCCGGTCAATTTGCTATAATTCCCTTATGGACGGCTCAAAAAACGACATTATTAGCCTCCCCGATTCCCGGCTGCACCAGAAATCCGCGCGCATCGGGCACGTCGGCCCCCAGACCGAAGCGCTGGCGCGCAGGATGATCGCGGCCACCTTGGACTGGGAGGAGTCGCGGGAGCACGAGTTTGGCGCGGCGCTGGCGGCCGTGCAGCTGGGCGAGTTGTCGCGGGTGGTCGTCGTGCGCAATGACTTTGACGACAAGGCCGAGAAAAGCTTTGGCGTGTTTATCAATCCGGAAATCGTCAAACGCGAGGGTGAGCCGGAAGAAGGTATGGAGGGCTGCCTGAGCGTGCCGGACATTTACGGAAAAGTTCAGCGCTATCCCAAGGTCAAGGTCAAAGCCCTCAACTTGCGTGGAGAACCGGTCCGCCTGACGGCTACCGGCTTCCTGGCGCGGGTCTTCCAGCACGAAATTGACCACACCGACGGCCTGCTGTTTGTTGACCGGATAGAGGACCCCGACAAGCTCTACCGCCTGGAGGCCGACGGTCACTTCACCAAATACCGGCCGGCGCAGCACGAAGCCCGCTAATGAGCGCCCGCCTAGCCTTTTTTGGAAACGAGCGCCTGGCAACCGGCGTGGATTCACAGCCGGCCATCTTAAAATCCCTCTTGGCCCACGGCTATGAATTTGCGGCCGTATTTGTACGCGGCGGAGGCAAAGACATGGGCGGCATTGAGTCTTTCTGCCGCCAGGCTGGCCTAAACGTCCTAAGCCCGGGTAGCAAGGCCGAGCTAGAAGAGATGGTAGCGGCCCATCCGGCCGACGCCGGCATCCTGGCAGCCTTTGGCATGATAGTGCCGGAGAGCGTTATTGGCGCCTACCGCTGCGGCATCGTGAATATCCACCCTTCACTGCTGCCTGCCTACCGGGGGCCAACCCCCATTGAGCAGGCCATCTTGGACGGCGCGCCGGAAACCGGTGTGTCCCTGATGGCCCTGGCGCCGGAGATGGACGCCGGACCCGTCTACGCCCAGCGGCATTACCGCGTGCCTGCCGGAACCACCAAGGCCGAGTTGGCGGCGCACTTGCAGCAGTTGGGCGCCAGCCTGCTAGCAGACTCTCTGCCGGCAATTACCCAGGGCAGCCTGCACCCGTCGCCGCAAAACGACAAGTTAGCCACCTACACCAAACTGATCACCAAAGCCGACGGGCGGATTGACTGGAAGCTGCCAGCCGGCCAGATTGAGCGCCAAGTGCGCGCCTACGCCGGCTGGCCGGGCAGCCGGGCGGAGCTGTTTGGGCAAGATGCCATCGTGACCCAGGTTGCCGTTGGACGCGACAATACCGACCACGAGGCGGGATCAATCGTCGGGACGCGCGATGGCGTTATCGTGATTGCCGCCGGCGACGGCTCCACCTTGCTAATTGAGCGCCTCAAGCCAGCCGGAAAAAAAGAAATGGCCGCGGCGGACTTCCTGCGCGGCCTGCATATTTGATACGTCCATTATAGCACGCGGAGCTTACCGTTTGCAGACTTGTTTTTGCTTTTCCTGAGCCTAAACTTAAGGACATGCAAAATGTCTTCACCGCCCTGGGTTATGTGCCTAAGATCCGCCGCAGCATCATGGTCATCGTTGGCCTGGGCCTGGTATCGGCGGCCGCCGGCCTAGCCCAGCCGTACCTATTTAAGGTGCTGGTCGACAACCTTATCAGCAATGCCGGCAACGTCCGCGCCAACCCGGAGCAAGTCATCCTCTGGCCACTGGGCGGGCTGCTATTGGTAAGGATAGCGTCCGCCGTCATAAGCTATTTCACGCAAGTGACGGGCACTAAAATGTTCTTTGGCATTGTAACCGACCTGCGGCAAGCGGTTTTTGAGCGCCTTAGCCGGCTGTCGCTGGAATACTTTGAGGCCAATAAGTCC
>CBDTXE010000121.1:0-3037 GCA_965364395.1 uncultured bacterium
ATGAGTTCTACGTTAATTTCAGCTCTTTCTATGCCTCTGCATGGAATGACATTGCCAATATTGGCAGCGGTGTACTGATTGTCAGAGATAATGGCAGCGGTAAGCTCTGTATTGGCGCGGGTACTCCCCAATGCCATGCCACGGCCGGAACTATGTCACTAAATACCTGGCACAAAGTGACTGTTCGCGTCACCCCCGGCGTTTCCGGCACGGTGGATCTCTACATGGACGATGTACTGATGGTCAGCCACGTGATGAACACCGGCAGTTCTCAAGACACCATGATGTTTGGCACGGGAGCGACAGGACGTACCTATACGTTCTATATAGATGACTACACGGTTACCGATAACGACTCCGCGCCGACTGGCTGGAACACTGCTCCGTCCCGAATGTACATTGGAGCCAATGGAACCCGTTCAATCAATGCCTCCGGTTCCGTTTCAAGTAACGGCGCCGACTACGCTGAGTGGATACCGTGGAGCGGCCCCAAACCTCTGCCTGGCAGTATTATCAGCTATAAGGGCTCCAGCTTCGTGGTGTCATCGGAAAGCACGGCCGCGTTCATTGGTAACGATAAGATCGGCGGTGCCAATTCAATCCTGGTCACCTTTGCCGGGCAGGTTCCGGTCAGGGTAACGGGAAGCGTACAAGAAGGCGACCTGCTGGTACCAAATGGCGACGGGACTGCCATGGCGGTCAGCCCGGCCACGGCGACGTTGGCGGACCACATTCGGAAAGTGGCGATTGCCGCCGAATCAAGTTCGGAACCGGCCGCCAAGCGCGTTGCCGGCGTGGTTGGCGCGACCTCTAACAACGTGACGGGTGACGGCATGCAAGCGCAGTCCCTCCAAAGCCTGAATGTTTCCGGTGCGGCCTCGGTGGGTAGCTTGGTGGTTAATGGTGACGCCGTAGTCAAGGGTGATTTGTACGTAAACGGCCACGTGGTTACAGGAGGGGCTGCGGCCGTGGTGGCTTCAAACGGCAACATCGGTACCGGCGGCAGCGTCACTGTGGACGGCAATGACACGGCCGGAACTATTAAGGTCACCACCGGAGCATATCCCCAACCGGGACTAATGGGGACCCTCAAATTCGCAAAGCCGTACGGGCATAGGCCGCGGGTTATCTTGTCAGGGGATGAAAGCGCGGCCGGTATGCAGCTATTCCGGGGTCCCGTAACCACCAATGACGTTGGCATTGGGCTGAAGAGCACGCCGCAGGCAAATACGACATATGAAATCGACTACTACGTGATTGAATAAGGTCGCGCTCCGAGCATAACCGCTATATAATGAATGCGTGAGCACTAAGCAGACGCCCTGGAAAATTCTATTGGCCGCACTGGCCGTCGTGGCAGTGTCTGCAGTCGGCTTTATGTATTATGAAGGCTTGGCCATCGGCGATGCCGTCTATCTGGCTTTGCTGACCATGCTGCGCCACTTTGGGCATATTGAACTCCACGATCCCAGCGCCCGGGTGGTCAATATTATGTTGATTCTTGCTAGTTTTGCCCTGATCGGCTATTTGCTTAAGTGGTTTGCCGAATATATGATGGGAATAACTGATAACGTCCGGAAACGCCGTTTGGAAGCAAAAGTCCGAAAAATGAAAAAACACTACATCGTCTGCGGCCTCGGGCGCGTGGGCAGCCAGGTGGCAAAGGAAATGTCCCTGGAGGGCGTCGAGTTCGTTGCCATGGATCGCGACCAGACCAAGGTTGATGAGGCCGTCGCGGCGGGCTATGTGGCATTTAAAGGCGATAGCGCCCAGGAAGAAGTGCTGCGGGAAGCCGGGATTGACCATGCGGCCGGACTGGTTGCCTGCCTGAGCGACGACTCCTCCAACTTGCTAATTACGCTGGCGGCGCGGGCCCTCAACCCCAACCTATATATCGTTTCGCGGGCCAACCGGGCGGAAAACGAAGTAAAGCTAAAGCGGGCCGGCGCCGACCGGGTGGCCTTCCCGTACCACATCGGCGGGTACCACATGGCATCCATGGCCTTGCGCCCGAGTGTGGTTGACTACATGGATATTATCGGCACATCGGGAGCGACCACCGATCTGCAGGTGGAAGAGATGATAGTGGGCGAGCATTCGCAGCTGGCGGGCCACCGGCTTGGTAAGTCACTGGCGGAAGGCTCAATTGGGGCTACCGTGATTGCCATAAACGGGTCTGACGGTACTAGCCGCGTGCGGCCGACGGGCAGGGAAGTAATTTACCCCGGCGACCGTCTCATCGTGCTTGGATCCAAAACCGACCTCACCAAAGCTTCTGACCTGGTGCGATGAATCGCCAGTTCATAATCAAAGAAAGCTCTGGGCGGCTGGATTCCGCGCTGGCCGCCTTAAGCGGAGAGTCGCGTAGTCTCATCCATAAGCGTATTAAAAGCGGTTACGTTAACGTGAACGGGCAGGCGTGTGATGATCCCGCGTTGCCGGTAGAAGCCGCGATGGTGCTGGAGCTTCGTGAGCCGCCGCTGCCGCCTGCAGCGGCCGTTCCGGACATCCCAATTCTTTACGAAGATGATGACATGTTGGTGGTGGACAAGCCGGCCGGACTGGCGGTACACGTGGGTGAGACGGGCCGGCAGCAGCCGACAGTGGCAGGTTTTGCCCGGCAACGAGGAGTGGCGGATGAGGATGACGAGCGTCCCGGCATCGTCCATCGTCTGGACAAGGACACCTCCGGGTTGCTGGTAATTGCCAAGCATCCGCAGGCAAAGGCTTTTTTGCAACAGCAATTCAGGAACCGGACGGTGGGCAAGAAGTATATCGCCTTGGTTTACAGTAGGCTGGATGACGCAGACGCCACCATCGACCTGCCGATTGCCAGACACCGCAACCAGCCGACGCGGCGGGCGGTGGTAGCCGGAGGCCGGCCGGCGGTGACGCACTACCATGTCACCGAGGAGGTGGGCGGATACAGCTTGTTGGATATTAAGCTGGAAACGGGCCGAACGCATCAAATAAGGGTCCATTTTGCGCATCTTGGCCATCCGGTGGCCGGTGACCAGCTGTATGGCGGGCCGAGTCC
>CBDTXE010000122.1:0-3029 GCA_965364395.1 uncultured bacterium
CGATCTCGCCTAGCAGGATGACGCGCCCGGCGGTGACCGCCGTTTCCACGGCCACGTGGGCTACGGCATCGTGGCGCAGGGTCTCATCCAGAATGGCGTCGCTGATGCGGTCGCAGACTTTGTCCGGGTGTCCGGCGCAGACTGACTCCGACGTAAATGTATATCTTCCCACTAAAAAACCTTTCTCCCACATCGGAAAGAAAGGCGTATAACGCTGAATATCTCCCCTGCGGGCTGGATGTAGCACCTACCGGCTAGGCCGGGGTTGCTGTCAGGTCGACGGGCCAGGTCCCTCGCTGAACTCTTGATATTACGGTTAGTTTGTCAACGCGTTTGATAGTAGCATAAGGGCATTGATGGCTGCAAGCCCGGCCTAGGCATTTCGCTGCGAAATCTCGTGCTGGATGCCCAGGAAGAAGCGCGGCGTGCCGGCCTTGTCATAGACCGGAGTGACCCTCAGTTCGTTAAGAAACATGGTGCCATCTTTGCGGTAGTTGCGGATGACGGCCCGGCACTCCTCGCCCATAATTACGGCACCCTTTAGCGCCCGGCGGGCGTCCTGGTCCCGGTCTGTGCCCTGGAGGAAGCGGCAGTTTTGCCCGACGATTTCATCGTTCCGGTAACCGGTAAGCCGCTCAAATGCGGGATTTACAAACACGATGGGGTTATCTGGCTGTCTGGCGTCAGTTACAACCACGCTTTCCGTACTGGCGCGGATGGCTTGCAGCAAAATGGAGTCTGATGATTTGGGCATATTTGGACGATATCACAAAATGGCGCCTAGTTTCAGGGCAAAAGTTGGAAACCCATGCCAAAATACCCTTGATGGCTGACAAGGCGCCTAAACCGGGTGCTAAAAGCAGCCGCCGATGCAGTAATGTGACGATCCATATTGCGGGCCTCCCCTGTAGGATTATCTACATAACAAGGAGATAGATTATGAAAAGTATGTATTGGTTGGCTTTAACCCTGGTAATCATCGGGGCGCTGAACTGGGGGCTGGTGGGCCTGTTTAGCTTTGACTTGGTAGCGACGATTTTGGGTGAGGGATCGTTCCTGAGCCGGACTGTTTACACTCTGGTTGGCCTGTCGGCGTTGGTGGTGGCCGCCCGGCACTTGGCCAGCCAGGGGTCAATGCAGCCGGTCCACGCCAAGTAGCGGCTACGCATCTCCATTAGTTTGGGAGCCCAAAGGGGCTCCCCTTTTTTTATGGGAGAAGGCTGGCTTGGACCTTTACCTCCGGTAGTGCGTCCAGCTCTACCTCTTCTTCCAGCTCCAGTGTGGTAATCGTTGGCAGTGCCCGGTTGGTAATTCCCTGGAAGTCACCATACATGCCAATGGTATTGTCAATGACTGCCCGGATCGCCCTCTCCTGACGTGCCCATTTCAGGGCATAGGCCCGCTTCTCTTTCTCTACTTCATCTTGCAGAATGGTGTAGTTTTCGATTATCGCCTCTACCCTGTGCCGGAATTCCGGACCCGTCAGAAACTGGTAAAGAGCCTCCATTTTGGCGTCTTTGCCGGCGCTCATTTGGTTGGCCGCGGCCACTTGCAGGATTGTAATCCTGAGGGCGGCAGCCAGCCGCGGGGCTAGGCGCGGGCAGACTACCCAGACATTTTCTTCCAGGTGTTTCATATCCCCCATCTCAGTCGGCATTTCCTGGGAAACGATGACTCCCACATTAGCTCCGGCGTCGCGGATATCCTGCTTGAACTTACCTACCCAGGCCGGCTGCCATTTGCCGTTCTTGGTTTCCCAGAGAATGGTGCCGCAGTCTGCTGCCCGCCCATTGCGGACGATCTGCTTTATGTCCGCACCCCGGGCACCTTTCTTGACTTCCTCGATGGCATCAAACGGAAACTCATCACGCAACTTGGCCTCAAGGTCCAGCTCCAGGACTTCCCCTTGGTTTTGCTGTGAGCCTTGTTGCAGCTTCCGCTGCAAAGTTTCATTAACTTTGAGGGCGTCCTGTAGCTGTTTTTCTTTTTCCATAATCTTCAGGCGCTGGCGTTCGTCGGCGTCGCGTGCTAGCTGCTCGCGCAGCTTTTCTTCTTCCGCGGCGAATTTCTTCTGGGCTTCCAACTCGGCATTTTGGCGTGCCTGATTGGACTCGCGCAGTTGCTGCATGAGCTCCGATATCTGTTGCCGCAATTGGCTATTGGCTTCTTTCTCCGCGGCGGCGTCGGCTTGCAGCGCCTTCAAGGTCATGTCTTGCTGCATGGCTGCGTTCTTTTGCTTGGCGTTTGCTTCGGCAGCAATCCGTTGGCGCTCGATATCCAGCTCGGTCTTGGCCTGTTGGCGCACCAGCTGGCGCTCAGCCTCAAGCTGCTGCTGCGCCCGTTGGGTGGCCGCGCTGGTTTCACGCTTGAGCTGCTGCTCCAATGACTGGCGCAGCCCCTCCATTTCAGCTTCATGCTTGCGATGCTCGGCGGCCAGGATCTGGTCCTTCACCTGTCCCTGGAGCGCTGCGCTGATTTCTATCTCAGTACCGCACTGCTTGCACTTGATGGTATTCATGATCCCCCTCGTATGACGCTTATCCTTGGGGTCTAGATTAGCACATGCCAGCATTCATTCCTAGGTGAAAAAGCGAAATAAAACCGAACAAACAAGCCATATCTTATATTGCTGCACTACCCTCGTGCAAATTAAGGTTGCCGGCCGGTAAGCCCCAGTAGCCGGCTCTGCAGGTCCGCGCCATCGGGCACTTCCACCTTGGGCCCAAAAATGCCCAGTTGGCGCCATTCTTCGGCGTGGGGCGAGATCATATCCCACAACCCATTCACAAGTGCATCCGGCAGTTTGGCGTCGCCCCCGGTCAGCTTGGCCAAATCATGCGCCCGCAGGCCCCGGAAAGTGGAAATATGTTGAAGGTAGTCGCGCACCGGCCAGTCCCCGTAAGATAGATGGACTTTGCGGTCCATGTCGCCGTCCGCCAGGGCAGCCACCGCCTCGTTGGCGCGCTCGGCGTACTTGCGGTAGTTGCCCTTGGGGTCATCACCCAGCAAATCACCGTCGTACTTGTCAC
>CBDTXE010000123.1:0-3013 GCA_965364395.1 uncultured bacterium
CCGCCATGTCCGCCACTTCTCCGGTAACGTACCTCCACGAAGTGCAGCTTGCCGCCCCTTAACGCCACAATGTCGATCTCGTGCCGCCGAGTCCTCCAATTGCGAGTCAGAATTATATATCCGTGGCACTGCAGCCACTCGGCGGCCAGCTGTTCGGCCAGGCGTCCGGTCTCAGTTGGCGGCATAGGCCTGCAGCGTCTTCCAGCGCAGGCGATGGACGGGACTTGGACCGTGCATTTCCAGCGCGGCAATATGGTCACTGGTCAGATAGCCCTTGTGACGGTCAAAGCCATATTGCCCGTACGCGCGGTGCAACAGCTCCATGTAGTGGTCCCGGGCAACTTTGGCCACTACTGAGGCCGCCGCTACACACAAGTTTGTTTGGTCGCCTTTTGCCATGCACGCAGTATGGCAGCCAAGCGTTAAATAATTATGCGTACCATCCAGCATGATGGCGTCGGGCATAACCCCCATGTGGCGGACGGCCTGGTGGGCAGCATTGCGCAATGCTACCGTCAGACCCAACCGGTCAATATCGGCGCTGCCCGTCCAGCCAATGCCCACGGCCACGGCCTGGCGGCGAATTTCCCTTGCCAGCCGCTCGCGCTCCTTAACAGGCAGCAGTTTGGAGTCAGTCAGCCCGCCTAGCCGGCAGCGCTCGGGTAAAACCACCGCGGCAACCGTCACGGGTCCGGCCGCCGGGCCACGGCCTACCTCATCCACTCCCGCGACCACGCCGTAGCCCAATCGCCTGAGCCGCAGCTCTCCCCTCCTGTCCGCCAGCTTTTTCCCCATTACGCTTATTGTACGCTATACTCACTGGCAGGTGAGTACCCCACAACCTCCCAAGGAGGAATCGTGAGTCAGGACATTAGTCCGGAATTGCTGGCCGCGGCAGAAGATGGCGTCAAGCGCATCATGGCCGGTGAAGCACCCTCCGGCGACCCCCTGGTGGACTTCTTGGTCCGCCAGTCCGGCCAGTACAGCTCCTCCCTGATCGAACGCTACCGGCAGCTGCAACGCGACCTCAGCGGCTACGAGGGCCAGCTGGTTCTGGTCTCCCACTGCTGGGAGGCCCGCCAGCATCCCGTTTGCACGGGGTTTGGAGATACGTCGCTGGACTACTCGGCCATGCACGATCTGTGGCTGGGCGAGCTGGCCGGCGACAAGTTGGTCATTGGCCAGCGCACCCACTCCCGCTGGAATGACCTGAAGAATCCCAGCGCCTTCCTGCCCACCAGCAAGTGGGTGTTCCGTCGGACGCCAAGCAGCAGCTGGGACTTCCAGCTCCACGAGGGCAATCTGGACTTGCACCCGCCCGACCCTGACAGCCACCGGGTAGATCCCGTTGAGTACTGGAGATGGGAGCTTGACCTCAAGAAGCACCCAAACTGGCGGGGCTCCAGCCACGGCCTCAACATGCCAGACGAATCGCGTTGGTGGGAGATCGCCATCGGTGACGCCGCCTGCGAGTACTGGCTGACGCAGGGCAACGGCAGCCCGCTGACGTTCATGGATGCCCAGGATTCAGTTGCCCAGGCCTTCACGCTGCTGGGCAGGTCCGTGCCGAACTCAATTTCCCGGCGAACCCATGAGGCGTAGCCGCCATGAAGGAAACCTTGGCCCAGCGCGTATGGCGGCTCCGGCTGGAGCTGAAGGCAACCGAAGAGCAAGTTGCCGCCGGCGAACCGAGCGGCGACGCCTTCGTGGATTTCACCATCCGCCGGCTGGGAACCTACGACCCGGATGCCATCGAGCGCTACCGGGAGCTGGACGCCTCACTCCGCGCCCTCACACCCGGCCAGCTCATTGCCATGAGCCACTGCTGGTGGGCGCAGGTCGACGCCAGCTCGCACACGTCAACCGCCGTTGCCGCTTCCGAGCTGGTCATCGGCGTGGCTGATGGGAACGGGCTGCACATTTCCGACCTCTCCTGCTTCCTGCCAACCACCCGCTGGGTGCATTACCGGACCTGGTCACCCGAGTTCGACAGGCATTTCCAGTCATCCCTGCTCAAGGGTGATGGTGAATTCAACCTGGCAATCCCGGAGCCAAAGCAGATGGGATCGTTCAGGAAGCCCCACCGCTGGGACTGGAGCCTCCCCGTAGGCGAATACACGCCCATGTACGACTGGCCGGTAGACGACCTCCTCGGCGCCAAGATGGGCCACCGCTGGCCCGAGCCGGCGCTGTGGCTGTCATTCACCTTTGGAACGGCTGCGGTTGCCGCTTGGATGCGCCAGCACTGCCGTGGGCTCAGCAGACGTGCCCAAGAGCGGGTCATGGAAGCCCTCAACTGAATCCCCGCTTAGCAGAAAGCCCCGCTAGGCGGGGCTTTCTGTATGGTCTAAGTGCTAAATTACTGTTTTGGCTGCGCGCGGTCAACACCAGATTCGGCCTCGGCCTGTTCCTGGACCGACTCATCGCCTTGGTCAGTTCCGCCGTCTTCCGGCTTGGGCTCATCGGCGGCCGCCTGTTTGTTCTCTTCCTTGGCCACTTCGTCGGTTGACACTTCCACGTCGTTCAATGCGTCACCTTCAGCCGACTCGTCAACCTCGGTAACCTGGGCGTCCATATCCTCGTCCTGTAGCGCTGCCAGGGGCGTACCGGCGTTGGCGGCTGCCTTGTCAAAGGCAATTTCCTTGAGGCGGGCCGATTTCCCGCGCCGGTCGCGCAGGTAACTAAGGAAGTTGCGGCGTACCTTGCCGCGGCGCAAAATTTCCAGCTTGCTGACATTTGGAGAATGCAATAAATACGTGCGCTCAACACCAATACCGCTGGCTATGCGGCGCACCGTAATGGAGGCGCTGGCGCCATTCATCCGATCCGTACGGATGACTACGCCTTCAAAAACCTGGATCCGCTGCTTATTGCCTTCACGGATCAGCTGGTGAACGCGCACGGTGTCACCCGACTGCACCTGGGGAGTCGCGGGTTTGCGATTGGCGTGTTCAATTCTGGTAATTGCTGGATGCATAACTTTGGTATCCTAACAGATTTGATGCTACAGATC
>CBDTXE010000124.1:0-2993 GCA_965364395.1 uncultured bacterium
AGGAAGACCGTATAGGGCTTTGGATTGATGGTCAGCCATATGCCCGCCAGGATGCCAACGCCGCCTAGCAGAAATGGCATGTCTTGAGGCCGCAGAAACTGCTTTCGCTGCTCCGGCGTTGACGGTGCCGGCGTCTTCAGCTTGCTTAGGACGACGGCAAACACCGCCGCCAGCAGCACGCCAAAAACACGGATCGGGCCTTCAGGCTCCGTGAACTGGTTGCCGGCAGCCAACAAGGCCGCCGCAGCCAAAGTCATCACGAAGGCTAGACCCATCATCCTGCGCTTGGCCTTACCTACGCTGTGCCGGGTGTACGGAATGATCAGCCTGGAACCGGTTGACGTGATGAAGTGTAGCCGCTGATGGCTGTTACTCAACGGGTAAGCCGGCGTGCCATCAAAGGTCATCAGGCGCATCCCGCGGTTGGGATACCAACTCCAGCTGGAAAAGTGCCCCCACAGCAAGAAAAACGAATCGTGGAAGAACCGTGCGAAGCGGACCGGGAAAGACATGAACATAGCAACGTGCTCCTAAGTCGGATGGCACGGCCATAATACCACTAAATGGCTTTTTGTAAAGACAGTCTACTTGCTCTCGCGGTGCGGTGTCACTTTGCCGTCATGCCGGCAAAACTTGTTCAACTCAAGCCGCGCCGTCGTATTGCGCGGATTCTTGTTGGTGGTGTAATTGCGGTTGTGGCAGACCGTGCACTCGAGTGCAAAAAACGGTCGGTTACGCTTAGGCATTGGGTGCTCCTTCAGGCATTATCATGGCGGCAATCACGTAAAAGACAACGCCCGGAAACAGGCCGGTAGCCACGATAAATACGGCCATTAGTAGTCTCACCAGGGTCACGTCCCAGTCAAAATATTCGGCGATGCCGCTGCATACGCCGGAAAGTTTCTTATCCTTGCCGCGGGTCAGTTTCTTGGGGTTGTTGTTGGTTGCCATTGCTATATTTCTCCTATGGAGCCCAGGACGAGGATTGAACTCGTGACCCCTTCCTTACCATGGAAGTGCTCTACCACTGAGCTACCTGGGCGCATTTGGTGCCGGGTGAGAGATTCGAACTCCCGAAGGCGTTACACCAGCAGATTTACAGTCTGCCCCCGTTGGCCGCTTGGGTAACCCGGCAAGATTAAATGGAGCCGACGACAGGAATTGAACCCGCAACCTACGGTTTACAAAACCGTTGCTCTACCATTGAGCTACGTCGGCACATCCCGTGTTCATTCTGCCGCGCCCGGCTATTTCAACCCGCCTAGCATAGCATTTTGGCGGGCGGCAATCAACTAGGGTTGCCCCGCGCCAACCTGCTTGGCCAGCCGGTCCAGCTCTTTCAGGCGCTCATCCTTGGGATCAACCTGCCGGATACGGTCACGTACGCCCGCGGCCTCATCGTGCCGGCCAACCGATTCATAGCCGTCCGCCAGCAGCCACAAAACGCGCGGTACCGCTTCAATCTCCACGGCGTGTTCCAGCGCGGCCACCATCTGTTCGTCCTCGCCGGTCTTTTTAAAAGCCTTGGCCAAGCCTACGTACCGCTGCATGGTGGGCTCAAACATGTTGGCCTTTTCAAAGGCCGCAATGGCCTTGATGTAGTTCTTATTCTCAAAGTACCCCAAGCCCAGATTGTAGAAGGTGGCTCCGGACGGTTTGAGCTGCGTGGCCATCTGGAAGCATTCAATTGCATCGGTGAAATTGCGCTGCGCCGAATACAGGGTTCCTAGCCGGCTGTAAGTAGGTACGTGCCGGTGGTCAAGCTTTAGTATTTCCAGATACACCTTCTCGGCACTTGTAAACTTATTGGTCGCCCGCAGACGGCTGGCATACTCGGTGAGGTCCTGGATTTTGGCCTCGGTAGCCTCGCCGCGCAGTTCCCGCCGCAGCTTCAGCTGGGGAGCTCCGCCCAGCAGGCGGAACAGGTAAAAACTGGCTGCCGCCAGGAAAGCCGCGCCTAACATGCCACCTCAATCGCCAGCGCCTCAAAGGCCGCCCGCGGGTTAACATTGGCCGCCAGACGCCGGCGTAGCTTTTCTACGGCCGGAACCAGTTGCAGGAAGTTACCATCCTGGCGCGCTGCCCGGCGGGCGTATCCCGTGGCTAGTTCTACGTAGAGCGGCAATTTGTCGCTATCGGCGGCTACTGCGGCTGCGCTGACCAGCCGGGAATATAGGCGCTCCGACGCCATCAGCGACCGGACCAGCTCCGCTGCCAACCGGCGCTCATCCAGCACCTCCGGGTTGCCGGACAGGCGAATGGCCGTACCCACGGCTCCGTCACTGGCGGCAGCCAGGTCGGCCGCCAAAGCCGGCGGCACGCCGTGCTCGCGAACCAAGTGGTCGCGGATTACCGCCTCACCCATGGGCGCAATGTAGATTGGCCGGCAGCGCGAAACGATGGTTTCCAGCAGTGACTGGGTGCCATTGGCCGTAATAATAACCGTACTTCCAACAGGGGGCTCTTCTAGTAACTTGAGCAGGGCGTTCTGGGCGGCGTCGGTCATGGTGTGGCCGCGCGTGATGATTAGTACCCGCCGGCTACGGCTGCCGTATTGCTGGAAACCCAGCGTATGCTCGAGCTCATGGACGGCATCAATGCCTATCTTACCCATGGCATCTGGCTGCGTCATCCGGACGTCGGGGTGCGCCCCGGTGGCCAGTAAGCGGCATGAACGGCAACTGTTGCCGCTGCACCCCTCGCAGTTCATGCGCCGGGCAATCTCTACCGCCGCCGTGCGCTTTCCCGTGCCAGCAGGCCCATGGAGCAGCACCGAACCGCCCGGTGAGGCTACCAAGCCGTCGATTTGCGTTCTGGCGATATCATGCAGTAATAGGTTCATAAAGGTATTATACCGTTGTCCGCAATTTCCGCAGCACTTCCGCCAA
This sequence comes from uncultured bacterium, assembly GCA_965364395.1. GTDB lineage: Bacteria > Patescibacteriota > Saccharimonadia > UBA4664 > SCTI01 > CBDTXE01. The sequence continues at coordinate 2,889 of CBDTXE010000124.1, forward strand.
ATCATCGGGCATTTGGCTTTCCAAAGCCACTATCTTACCGCTCGGAGAAGCGATCTTCAGGTAGGCCGCGTGCAGGAATTGGCGCTGCAGGCCCGCCGGACTCGG
>CBDTXE010000125.1:0-2931 GCA_965364395.1 uncultured bacterium
CTCCGGGAGAATGGTGAAGCGGCGATCCGGTCCCGCCACAAAGTCGGTGCGATGGCCGTAGTCCATACAGACGATCTGGCCCTCTTTTAGCCTAGGATGCCGGCTGTGAACAACTCTGGCAACCTGCATGTCGCCAAAACCCGTCAATGGATAGCTTTCCGCCACTTCGCCTTGGGCGGCCGCCTCAAACAGCCGCAAGTCGCTATTCCACCGCTCGCGGTGCTTTGGGTTGGTGCCGAGAAAATGGCCCAGATCGGTCCCGGCGGAAATGCCGCTGTACAACGTCCGCACCAAAAAACCGCCGTCCGGCACTTCCGGCAGGTCAGCACGATAAAACCCGAGGGTCCCGGGCTTCTTGACACTGATCCTTACTGATGTGGTTTTGGTCTGCGTACTCTGTGTACCGCGTGGCATTGAATCCCCTTTCTCGCTCAATCACTCAAACTTCTTATATTTCCACTATACCCCTGCAAGCTTAAGCTAAGAAGACTACTTTTGGGCGTCAGTACCCACAGCTTGCGAGATATTCTCCAATCCGTCACGTCGCAATAAACGCACCAGGCCGTGGTTGATTTGGCCGATAAGTTGCGGTCCTTCATAGATCATACCGGTGATTAGTTCCACCAGCGTTGCGCCGAGCCGAATCTTGGCATAGGCGTCCTCAGCCGAGAAGATACCGCCCACCCCAATAATGGTCAGGCGTCTGCCGTACTGGCGGTATGTCCGATGGATGAGCGCGTTGCTGAGCTCCCAGGTTGGCCGCCCACTGAGACCGCCTTTGACCGTATCCGGCAATGGATCCATCAGCTTGGCCTGGCCGCGGTCCTTGGCCAAATTACTGATGGTCACTCCCTTGATGTCGTGGCCGGCAACCACGGCAAGCAAGGCTTCAAACTCCGGCCACGGCAAATGGCAAGGCATCTTCACAAACACCGGCTGTTTTAAGCCCACCTCGTCCACCGCCAGCAGCAGACGCTCCAGCCGGTCCGGCGTAGTGAACGGCTCGCCGCCGTAGGTGTTGGGGCACGATATGTTGATTGTGACCATCTTCCCAACTGCGGCGGCTTTAATCGCCCTTAGGCTGCCGACATAATCGGCGATCGCGTCTTCATCGGAGCATGCCTCAGGAGAATTGGTCTTAGCGACCGAAATGTTCAAAGGAAACCGGTAGCGCAGCTCCGGAGGCAGTTGTTTGATTCGGCGCAAAATCGGCTCAACGCCGTCATTTGCCAGTCCGGCATAAACCACCAAAGACTGACTCCTGGGTAGCCGATGGAACCACGGCCGCGGATTTCCACTGCAAGGCCTGAAAGTTACCGACCCGCCTTCCATGAAGCCAAAGCCCACTGCTTTCATCAAAACCGGCAGCTCAAAGTTCTTATCAAACCCGGCCGACAGGCCCACGGGATTACGGAAACGGATGCCCTGCACTTCTTGGGCAAGATACTGCGGGTTGGCATACGCCCAGCTATGCGACACTGCCTTGAGGACGGACGGGTGGCGCTGCACGGAACTCGCCGTAACCAGCAAGCGGCTGTGGACGTCGTCCGGCTTACGCCGAAACAGCACTGGCTTTGCCATGTGTTTATAAGACTGCTTGGTAACAGAACTGACTAACGTATTCATCGGTACTACAACAGGTTACCTCTACTAGGCAAATGGCTCTGTGCCCTACCTCATGGACGGTTTGCGGCGGGTATGCATTATCCGGCGCCGGCCATGGCGCATTACGTCGATCATGATGAAGCTGATAATCATGAGCAGGAACCAGGAACCCATCTTGGATATGGCCACCGGTTGCCACATGGCCGCCTGCTCCGGATAGAGCCAGACGTCGCTATACGTGCCAATGTTTTCCGCAATCCAAATGAAAAAGGCTATCAGGGCAAAGCCCACTATCAGGGGCATTGACCTCACCCGGCGATTGACGGTATAGAAAACATGCGACCGCCAATACAATGCAGCCACGGCCGCAAACAGCAGCAACCGGATATCCGGCAGGAAATGGTGGGTAAAGAAGTTGGCATATATGGCCAGTGCCAGGACCACCGTGGCTACGCGGTTGGGATAGTTTGTAAATTGCAGGTCAAATACGCGCCAGGCCCGGGCTAAGTAGCTGCCGACGGCGGCGTACATAAAGCCAGAAAACAGAGGGACATTACCTACCCGCAGTACTGAATCGTCAGGATATGACCACGATCCAATCTGGGATGACGTCTTAAAGACCTCCATGGCGAGGCCGACTAAGTGGAAGACTAGGATAATCACCACCTCACGGGGCTTTTCCAGGCGCGCCAGCAGCATGAACGCCTGGATGGCGATGGCAAATACCACTAGCCAGTCATAGCGTGCTAAGTACGGCAGTTCAACATACTGGGTGACGACCAGCGCGGCCAGCATTAAGCCGCCAAACAGTGCCGACCATGCCTGCTTTAATCCAAACAGGACCAGTGACCCAATGCGCCACCGCCCCCAATTCCAGACCGGCGCCACAGCGCGCGTGCGCGTAGCTTTCATGTAACGATCATAGCAGATCAGCCCCCGGGTTCCTGGTGATACAATAAGTATAAGCGTTATGAATACGGACATGGCTACCGGAGATATTCCTCAACAACTTGCCGGACTAAAGGTACTGGCGGCCAACGCCCGCTGGTCCTGGCATCGCCCTACCCAGCGCCTGTTTGAGCGCCTAGACAAGCGCTCCTGGCAGAAAGGGTTGGCGCCGGCTGCGCTACTGATGGACGCCAAAACCGACACCTTAGAGGAGTTGGCAGCCGACCATGGCTATGTCCGCGAAGTACGGCAGGCGGCCGCCGACCTCAATCAGGTTGTCTCCCTGGGTCCGGGTGGGAAACGTCTCGAGTCCGAGCTCCTCGATCAGCGCGAGGACCCGGTCCTGGGTTGGCCCCACCCACTGGCCGCCCATCTCGG
>CBDTXE010000126.1:0-2909 GCA_965364395.1 uncultured bacterium
GCTCACCGTGTGGGCAATCTTGCCGCCGGCAATGCCGCTGATGCAGGATGATGATGACCAGCGACAAAGAACCGACCGTCATCAAGAAATACGCCAATCGCCGACTCTATCACACGGGCACGAGTTCCTACGTAACGCTGGAGGGACTGGCTGGACTGGTTCGGACGGAAGGAATGACGCGGATGGAAGCGAAGCTGGAAAACGGAGACGTCGCCTGGCTGGAGGGCGCGCAGCTGATTATGGCTGACGCCCTCAACACGCTGAAGGCGCGCGGCGTGGAGATTCCCGCGAGCGACTATCGGTCCCGCGTGAAGTCGTACATCGGGTCTTACAAGACCGCCAAGTTCACCTTCACCTGCCGCGCCCGCAAGGGCCGCAAGGTCCGGGACGCCGCGTTCACGGTGAAGACCATGTACGACCGTGGCTGGCCCACGGATGACTACGAGGCCACCTACCGCCCCTGCGGCGGCGGCCTCACGGGCACCGTCTGGGGCGAGTACACGCCGCCCACCCCCAAGTAGTCCCTGCCGCACCAGCCGGCCAGCCCCCGCCCGACCAAAAGGAACCCCCGCGTTCCCAAGGTCCGGCGGGGGTCTTTGCGTTTACGGGTTGCTGGCTGGCCTAACTGCCGCCCATCGATGGCGCGGGCTTGCTGGGCTTAAAGTCTACCTCGCCGGTGCGCTTGAGCTTGTTCCAGCCGACCATTGATCCGCGCAGGGCCGTCAGGACTGTGGCGTAGAGCAAGTAGGCGCGGAGCGGCTCGTTGATCAGGCGGTAGATTGGGACGATCAGTAGGTGACTGTAGCGCTCCTTGACCAGCCAGATGGCAAACACGCTGGTCAGGAAGTGGATGGCCACAAAGACGGCGGCAAACTTGAGGACCACCATGCCGTCGCCGGCCAGGATGCTGGCGCCCATCAGGAAGTAGGTCAGGGGCATAAAGAGCAAAGGAATCATAATCGAGAAGATGGCGTACGGCATGGCGACCATTCCCAGGAAGCCGTGGCGGCGGTTAAAGACCAGGTCGCGGTGTTTCCAGTATGCCTGCAAGTTGCCAAACACCCAGCGGAAGCGCTGTTTCATGAGGGCATGGACGGTCTGCGGCGCCTCGGTGTAAGAGACGGCGTCATTGTCTTGCAACACGCGGTAGCCCAGCTTCTGCAGGTGCAGGGTGAGGTCGCAGTCTTCGGCCAGGGACTCGTGCGAGAACATGCCGGCCTCAATGACCGCCTTCCGATTCCAGGCGGCGCAGGCTCCCGGGACAATCATGATGGCGCCAAGGAAGGCCTGGGCCATGCGGTCAACGCAGATGCCGGAAATGTACTCCAGCGACTGCCAGTTGGTCAGCAGGTTGTTGCGGTTGCCCACCTTCACAAAGCCGGCTACGGCGCCTACCGATGGGTCATGGAAGTGGCGGATGAGCTTTTGGATAGTGTCTGGCATGAACACGGTGTCGGCGTCCAGGGTGACGATGATCGAGCCCATGGCCTGCTGGATGCCGTTGTTGAGGGCGGCGGGCTTGCCGGCGTTCTTTTGGTGGATAACCCGCAGGCGGCTGTAGCGCGTGAGACCCACCAGGATGTCGGCGGTGTTGTCGGTGGAGCCGTCGTTGACAACAATGACCTCAATGTTGCGGTAGCGCGACTGCATGATGGACTTGATGGTCTTGGCAATCACCACTTCCTCGTTGTAAGCGGCGATTATGACGCTGACCAGCGGATGGTAGCCGCGCTTGCGACGCTTGGGCGCGCGATACTTGCTGCTGGCCAGGGCCAGGATGATATTGAAGCCGCCAACAATGGCCACGGAGAATCCGCCGACCCAGAACAGGACGTTGATGAGGATATCCGGCCAGACGGTCAGTGCCTGCGCCATAACCAAGGTGGCGCGGTCCTGCATGGTGACGGTGGCCGGGGCAAACAGCTGCTGGTCGCCGGCAATCTGTTCCATGGTGCCAAAGCCGTAGCCCTGCGCCTTGGCCTGGGCGATGAACTGGCGCAGGTACGATAGGGTGGCCGAGCGGTCGCCCCCGGAGTCGTGAAGGAGGACTACGTGGTTCTTGCCGTCCAGCTGGACGGTGGGGATGCGCGTGCCGCCGGTGTACTGCCAATCATTGGTGTCAATGTCATATGCGGCGTGGGTGTAGCCCAGCTGCTGCAATTGGAGCATGCCGCGCAGGTCGGAGCGGACGGTGGCGTCGTCATCGCCGGTGTAGGGGATACGGACGTAGTTTGTGGACTGCCCGGTGACGGCACGGATGATGCGGTCCGTGCTGACCAGCTCGGCCTTGCCGCGCACCGAGCTTTCATGGTCAAAGTCTATGTGGCTATAGGTATGGTTGGCCAGCATGTGACCCTCGCGGACAATGCGCTGGGCAACCTCGGGGTGCTTGGCGACGTTGTTGCCGACCACAAAGAAGGTGGCCGGGACGCCCTCTTTAGAGAGGAGGTCGAGGATTTCCGGTGTATGGCGGGGATCGGGGCCATCGTCAAAGGTCAGAGCCAGCCGGGGGACGGGGTAGGCGGCGACTTTGTCATAGCGCTCCACGGCGTACTGCTGGCGGCCGAGGCGCTTGATCTCGTCCGGCGTGAAGTTGCGGATAAAGGCGCCGCTGTATGGGTCGGTGGCTTCATGGCGGCCGTCGCGGGTCTGGCGGACGCGGACTACGCGCTGCAGCGAGCCCTCGCCAAAGATCGGCACCTGGTCTTCCACCAGCGAGTAGGCGAGGTCGCGCGGGTAGTCAGTGGCGGCTTCCGGCCGGTGGTCGGCGGCGCGGGATTTGGCGGGGCTGGTGATAAGGGCGTCGGCGGTCCAGGCGGCCAGGCCTACGCAGGCGAGGGCGAGCGAAAAGATGGCGATCTTAGCGCGCTTCCAGCGCTTGCCGGAAGGATCAAAGAATATCGGGTTTT
>CBDTXE010000127.1:0-2846 GCA_965364395.1 uncultured bacterium
CCGGTGCCCATCGGCAGGAAGTAGCCGACAACAGCCAGCCTGACGGCGGTGAGGTTTGTGGGCGTCACTATGGCGACCACCACCGTGGCGATGGCCCCCGCCGCGCACAGGGCGGTCATGGCCAGCACGAAGGCGTGCTGCCAGGTGGGCCGGGTGCGTGCGGAGTTCACGCCTGCGCCAAGGGGTAGCTGCTCTGCGTGAAGTTCAGCACATCCAGCGCCAGCCGCGCGGGAAGCCGCAGCCTATTGACCTCCTCCAGGACGACGCCTGCCGGCATCATGCTGTTGAAGCGGTGCGCCTGCTCGGTCTCATCGATCCACAGGCTTCCGTCCTCGGCCAACTTGACGGCGAACGGTTGCACGACGATGTCGTCGGAGCAGTCCGCTGCCGGATAGAAGAGGTAGTACGGGCCCGGAGGCAGGTGCGCGCCGATGTTGGAGGACACCTCCTCGCCAGTGTTGTCGCGGATGTTGCCGCCGTTCATGAAGTCGCGCCCCACAAACAACGAGGCGCGGCTGCCGATGACGCGGTACGCCTCCGGGATCAGCACTACCATGTCCAGGCGCACGCCGTCGGTCGCGGAGACCGGCTGGGTGACACCAACCAGGCAGAGCCGCTCGGGATCGACGGGCATGGCGGTGATGGTGTCGGGCCCGGTGCAGACCAGGCGGTCGACGGCGTCAAAGGCGGTGGCCTCTTCCGCGAGCGTGGTCTTGATCTCCAGCGCCCTGGTGATGGCGCCGTCCTTGTCCTGCTGAACCACATGAAGGGGCATGGTGCTCCTTTAGACGGGTGGCTTGGCTAAAAACTGCGAGCGCTGCCAAAGGCAGCTGCTTGGCGCATACTATACAATAGGCGGCTAGTTAAAGCAATCCGTGGTGCGGATGCCGTCTAACCCAAAAGCCCCTCCTGCGAGGGGCTTTTGCATTTGGTTGCGAAGTGGCTTAGTTCTTGAGCAAGCCGCTTAGAAAGCTGACAACCGGGTTGGTGTTCTTTTTACTGGCAAAGTGGCTGACGCAGTCGCCTTGGTTCTTGAAGACCGGGTCAGTTGAGGTCTTCCAGCCGCCGTTCTTGCAGGCATCTTTGCTGGTTAGGACGACGGGCGGCTCAACGGCTTCAAAGTTGTAAACCGTGGTGTTGCCAGCGGTGCCGATTTTCAGCGCGTCAACATTGCCGCTGAAGGGGTTGGTCCAGCCGCTGCCGGCCTTGAATACTAGGCCGCCAAGGGTGGGATGGATGCCGATGTTGGAGTATTCCTCAGTTAGCTCGGCCAGCGTGCAGGGGTCTGCCTGGGGGCAGAAGCCGCCAAAGTTAGTCGCGGAGCGGCTGAGCCAAAATACGCCGCCCAGGGCATTCCACTCGGTCCATTCCCCCGCCGGTACGCTGCCGCCATTGTTGTTGTAGGGCTCATATACCAAGCGGCCTTGGAAGGCGTTATCCGTGTCAGTTACGTCCTTGTCGATAACCAGTTGGAGCGCAATGGCAGTGGCATTGCTGGAATTGGGATCGGACTGGTAGGTTGAGTACTTCAACTCTGTCAGGTCAGTTAGCTTCGTGCCTTTTAGCATTTCCTTATATAGAATTTGCCCATCCGTTGGTCCTGCCGTAGTGAGCTGCGCGCTGCCGGTGCCCATTGGCGGCGTTTCCGGTCCGTTCACAAATGTGCCGGTTGCCGGTCCGCCAGGCACTTGGTCGTTGGCAAACGTCCAGCCGTCGGTGTTACCCGGATATACTGCGACGTTGGTAGTAGCGGCCATCGCCGGTGCCGCCACCAGCAGCCCGGCGGCCATCGCGCCGATGATTCCTGTCTTAATTGCTTTTAGAGTCATGCAACCCCCTTAAGTTAGTAAAAGAACATTACCACGTTGCGCGAGTGGCGTGTAAAGGGGTTATGCACAGACTGGAATGCTAAAACGCCTCCCGCGGGAGGAAGCGTTTCAGCTTCATGCGGGAGGCGCTGTGTGGCGTCTAATCCTTGTAGGGGTCGAAGACCTCCAGGCCGGCCATCGCGACGCCAACCGGCGTCAGGCGGTGCTTGACGTTGATGGTGTCGCCGTGTTCGGCCAGGACTTCGTCCAGGCGCTTGTAGGCGCCGGGAGCCTCGTCGGCGCCGCCGCCACGGAGCTCGATGCCCTTCTGGCGGAGCGACTCCTGCACAGTGGGCCAGTCAATGAGCCCGGGCTTGACGATGGTGGGGACCTTGCGGCCGCGCTCTTCCGAGCGAATCCACTTGACCTTGCCGCGGGCAGCGGTGCGGCTCATGACGCGGCCGGCGCCGTGAACCGTGGAGTGCAGAGCCTCCTTGGAGAGCGCTGAGTCGGTGCCCTCTAGGATGACGCTGACGTCGCCCATGGTGGCGCCCACAAAGCCCTCTTGGCCGGGGAACGCCGGGGTGCAGCCCTTGCGGATCACCCAGTACGTCTGGCCAAAGTGCTCCTCCAGCCATGCGTAGTTGTGGTGGTTGTGTACCTCGTAGGTGGCCTGGGCGCCGAGGATCTCGAGGACCTTGTCCACCACTACGTCGCGGCCGGCGTAGGCGTAGTCGCCTGCCAGCTGCATCGCGTCGATGTAGGCCTGGCCGATCTCCGAGTCCACGGGCAGTAGCACCGGCGGGGACATCATTTCCCCTTCCTTGGCCTTGGCAAAGAAGTCCTTGCCTTGGCTGAGCGCCAGAAAGCCGCTGGCCGTCTTGTGGCCGAAGCCGCGGGAGCCAAAGTGCACTCCCACCCACACGTAGCCGTCCTCGTCCTTGAAGAGGTCCACGTAGTGGTTGCCCGAGCCGACGGTGCCGAGCTGCTTGGCCGCCAGGTCCAGCATTGTCCGCGGCGGCGCAAAGGCCGCGCTGC
>CBDTXE010000128.1:0-2842 GCA_965364395.1 uncultured bacterium
AGTTTGATACCTGGTTTTCTGAGCTCGCCTCGCTGCACGCCAATGGCAAGGTTGGCGAGGTGGTCCAGGAACTCATCGACAAAGGTCTGGCCCAGGAGCGCGAGGGTGCCATTTGGATGCAGGCCGAGGAAAGCGACCGCGGCGACCGGGTCCTGCGCAAGTCCGACGGCACCTTCACTTATTTGGCGGCAGATTTGGCTTACCACCGCAATAAACTGGCCGAACGCCAGTTTGACCTGGCGATTAACCTGTGGGGAGCCGACCACGCCGGCCAGGTTCCGTCCCTTAAGCACGGTCTAAAGCTCCTGCGTGTACCCGGCAAATTGGACGTCCTGCTGTTCCAATTGGTTCGCCTGATCAAAGATGGCGCCGAGTATAAGGTCAGCAAGCGCGCCGGTACCTACGTCACTATCGACGAACTGCTGGACGAAATCCCATCTGACGTCCTGCGCTTCTTCTTCCTGATGCGCTCTCCCGGCACTCCAATGGACCTGGACCTTGACCTGGCCGCCGAACAGTCCCAAAAGAACCCCTATTACTACGTCATGTACTCCTACGCCCGCGCTAATTCCATCATGGAGCAAGCCACCGCCCGCGGCCTGACTCCGCTTGATACGCTCACGATGTTGTCGCGCCAGGAAGTCGCCCTGATCCGCCAGATGTCGCGTTTTCCGGCTTTGGTGGGGGATATTGCCCGCGACTACGGCGCCCACCGCCTCAGCTTCTACGGCATTGAGCTGGCGCGGGCGTTCCATGAGCTGTATGAGAGCGAGCACATCATTGGCCTGGATAAGGCGGCTGCCTGCAAGCGCCTGTACGTCATCCAGCGCTATACCGTCTTCATGCGCCTCTACTTTGGACTCCTGGGCATCTCTCCCCAGGAAAAGATGGTCAGTCCCGAGCCGCCAGCCTAGGCTCCCCAGCAACCCTGCGCCCCAGGCTGTAGCTGTTATACTTATCCTATGGATTTGGGGGACTTAAACGACGCCCAGCGCCGCGCCGTCAGCCACGACAAGGGGCCAGCCCTGGTTGTGGCGGGAGCCGGAACGGGGAAGACGCGGGTAATTACTACCCGGATAGCGCACTTGGTTGCTTCCGGCGCCGCCCAGCCTCATCAGATACTGGCGCTGACCTTCACCGAGAAGGCCGCCCGCGAGATGGCCGAGCGCCTCTATGACCTGATTGGCTGGCAATCATACCAGGTGCCGGTTCTGACTTTCAATGCCTTTGGCGCAGAGCTGTTGGGGCGCTACGCCGCCCATATTGGCAGGTCGGTGCGCGGCGGCCTGGTCAACGACACCCAAAAAGCCCTGCTGCTGCAGCAGCACCTAGGCCGTGTCAAACTGGCATATTACGGTCCGCACGCCCGGCTACACGAGTTCCTTGAGGGCGTAGTTGACTACATCGGCCGCCTCAAAAACGCCGGTATCAGCGCGGCCGAGTACCAAAACTATGCAAAATCGTTGCAAGAAAAACCTGACGGGATGCACCCACATGACGTCATGGAGCAGCAGGATCTAGCCACGTTATATGGGCTGTATGAAGCCATAAAACACGAGACTGGAACCTATGACTACCATGACCAATTGGAAATACCGTTGCAAATAATGCAACAAAAACCTAACATTGCCCACCGCTTAGGGCAGCAGTACCGCTACGTACTGGTGGACGAGTACCAAGACACCAATGGCCTGCAGGATGAGCTATTACGGGCGTTCATTGCGCCGGACGGCAATTTGTTTGCCGTGGGCGACGACGACCAAGCCATTTACGGGTTCCGCGGCGCGCAAATCGGTAACATTTTGGGCTTCGTGGACCATTTTCAAGTTGAGCGGCCCATCGCCTTGATTGAAAACTACCGGTCCGGACAAGAAATATTGGACGCCGCTTACCGGTTGATTCAAAACAACAATCCCGAGCGCCTGGAGGCCAAGCTGGGTATAGATAAGCGCCTGCGCGCCCAGCGGACGGGGAGCGTGGTGGAATACGTTCCGTATGCCAATGCGGCCGCCGAACTGACCGGCACCTATGAAGCCATACAGGCCCGCCTAGCGGCCGGCGAGGCGCCAATGGGCATCGCGGTGCTCTCGGCCACGCACGCGCCCCTCAGGCAGCTAGCCAAGCAGCTGCGCGCCCACGGCATCCCGTTTGCCTTGTCCACCCAAGTGAACATCTTTGAGCAGCCGGAACTGATCCAGCTATGGTATCTCCTGGAGTGGATCAACAACCGCGCCGACGATGACGCCATCGCCCATGTCATGCTAGGCCGCTTTGTCGGTTGGGGCAACGAGGCCTATCGCCATCTGTTGCAACGCTCTCAGGATGAGATGGCCCGTCCGGAGGACTTGCTAAGGGAGGCGGCGTCCGGCGGCGACGAGTCCGCTTCCGCCGTAGTCGCCAAGCTGGACCAATGGCGGTCCTGGGCCAGGGAAGTGCCGGTCAGCCAGCTGGCCTACCGGTTGGTATTCGAGACCGGCGTTTCGGACTCACTGCGCGCCGACGCTCCCGACCACCCGCGGATCATGCGGGTATTTGAAGACCTGGGGCGGCTGCTTGACCAAATGCAGGACTACGAGACTGTCGCCGTCGATACGTCGTTACCGGGCTATCTGCAGAATTTCCCCAAGCCTCCGGTCATTGAAGTCAGCGAGCCTTTGGGGGATGCGGGAGGCGTCCAGCTCTTGACCGCCCATGCGTCAAAGGGCTTGGAATTTGACAGCGTTTACGTGATCGGCTGCACCCACCGGGCGTGGTCGGGAGGCCGCAGCCGCGGTTGGGAGGTGCCGCCAACGCTGGTTTCAGCGGCCGGACTGCCGCCCGAGCACGAGCTGCGGCGGCTCAT
>CBDTXE010000129.1:0-2830 GCA_965364395.1 uncultured bacterium
CCGGACGGTCGCTGCCGTGGCGATGCCAGTAGCAGTAGCAGGCATTGCAGCGCCCACGCGCCAGCTGCACGCCCGCCTTGCCACAGTTGCAGCAGCGGGCATCAGGGGGGTAGCGGCGGGTGCTCATGCGCGCTCCTGGGCCAGCAGGCGCACCGCCTCCAGCAAGACTGCTAGCGTCATGATGAGGTCCACGCTTTCCTCCTACCTGCGTTTGAGTTCTGCTTCGATAGCCCGGAAGCGGGCTAGAGCGTTGCGGCGCTTAGCTCCCCACCGCTTCCACTCTCTGGCCTGGGTCGGGTCCTTGAGCGCGTCTACGGCCTCACCCCACTCGTAGCGCGCCTTCTCCAGCTGGCGATACAGCTCCGGGAAGGACATATTGCGATACTGCATGGCTCAGAACGGAACCTCGACATCGTAATCGACTATGGGCGTGGCCTCATCATCATTCGGCCCCCAGAGCGTATCAATCGTGGCCGCATACGTGGCCTCTTCCAGCGCCTCCTCTACCCCCTCGGCGACGTCCCGGTCGGTGCCCTGGGTGCGGCCCCGTTGGAGCAGGGCCTCCGCCTGGAGCAGGCGACCCGCCCACTCTTCGCCCCTTCTGAGTGCCACCACCTCTTCCAGCTTGCCTTCCAGCAGCAGCACCTCCTTGGCGTTCTGGTGCAGCATCTCGCGTAGCTGCTGGAGATTGCTGCTGTTAGCCAGCAGCTCCTCCATGCGGAGCTTGCGCTCGGCCTCGTTCGACCCAAGGCCCTTATAGTCGATGCCGTGCAAGGTATCCCGCTCAGCCAGTTCGCACTGGTATTTGAGTTCCATCTGTTCGACACGCGCCTGGGTGAGGCGGGCAGTGGCCTCGGCGATGTCCTGGGCCAGTTCACGGATCATGTTCTCGCTCATTAGATTAGCTCCTGTGGGGTGATGGGGCGGGGCGTTGCATCCCCCCGGCTGCACGCACCCCGCCCCCTAGATGGTCTGTCTAAAAGGCTGGCTCTTCAACCATCTCGACAACGGTCTGTGCTTCCGGGCTGTTGAAGGTGGTGATGGCAATTGCCGCTTCGACGTAATCCTCAACCGACGCGTTTTCTGGCAGCACCAACTCCTGACCAACATCGAAAGCGATCTGAATGGCGCGCTCGCGGATCATGTTGACTAGCGCCTGCCCACGCTCTATGACCTCATTGTAACCTGCCTCAGCAGGGAGTGACTGCGGCTCCATGTCCAGGTCGCGGCCATACTCAGCCAGCTTCTCGTATCGCTCACGGGCGGCCTGGAGCTTGGCAGCGGCGCGCTCTGCGTCCCGTGCGGGGCGACTGGGCGCATCAATGACCTCGCCCGTGTCGGTGTCCACGCTGGTGAGCAGGCGCTGCTCCTGTGGCGCGGCCAGGGTCTGCTGCGTGGGTGCCTGTAATTGCCGCATGACCCACTGCGAGGCCGGTTGCAGCGACAGGAGCCACTTGGGACGGCGGGCGCGGGTGCCGTCGGGCTTGGGCGTCGAAATCTCACGCGGCACACGGGACAGCACGAACGTGGTGCCGCGCAGGTCGCCGCCCGCCATCCGCTCGAAGAACTCTAGCGTCTGCGAGAGGCCGATGATGTCGTGGATGCTGGTGGTGGCGACCGTGACGATGCCAAAGCGCCCGGCCTGGGTCACCAGTGCCGGGATGATGACTTCCAAGCGCCCCACCTGCTTGCAGCCAGGGTTACGCGAGGTGCGTTCCCGGCCCGCCGCGTAGGGGCAACGTTCGCCTGTCGGAGCGAGTTCGCCCAGGGCGTTGTAGGCGTAGACCTGCTCGCCATCGCAGCGGTGGACAAGCTGCGAGGCGCTGTACTCTTCCATCCACGCCTGGAAGTTCTCGCTGGCGCTGGCGTGCGGCAGGTAGACCTCGATATGGTTGGGCTGCTTGCCGTACTCGGCGTGGAAGGCTTCGACCAGCGCCGTGTCCTTGGGGTCTACGGGCACCAGGCGGAAGTGGTCAAGGTCCTGGCCGGGCCGGTTGCTGCCCTTCTCGCCCCCCTTGCGAAGGGTGGCGATGCGCTCCGGGCGCGGCTGGCGGTTGGTGGTCATGCCTCGGATCATGATGTGCCTACTTTCTGGAGAATGTCCTGCTGGAGGTACTCCGGCAGGTGCCGGAAGATGTCTTCCAGGCGCTCGGAGTTGCGCCGGATGATGGGCAGTGCCTGGCGGCGCACGTTGTCACGCGCCTGCTGGTGGAGCTGCTGCACGGCCTGCTCCACATCCTCGCCCTCGTCTAGCTCGGCTTCCAGTTGCACGTCAAAGCGGGCACTGTTGTAATTGCCCAAATTGATCGTGCTTCCAAAGCCCACAGTCACTTTGGTGATTTGCATGGCTCAGTCTCCGGTGGGGTGTCGTTACTAATAAGACGTAGCAAGGTGCCACTTTTGTGCTGGTCCATTTCGAGCAATCTGGAAATCTCGTGCAGTCCCCACTTGCGCGCCGTGGCATCATCCAATACGGGCGAGGCGAGGAAGCGGCGGGCACGGTAGAGCCGCCGCTTCTGAAGATACTCTTGTACAGTCGTCATGCAGCGGCCTCCTGGAAAATCAGATCGGTAACGGACGCCTTTGCGGGTGCGTCGGCAGGGTAGCGAAAGAGCTTGACGGCCAGCCCCGCCGCCTGGAGGTCGCGGGCAATGCGCGGACCGTTGGCAACGGGCAGGCGCGGGGCATCGGGGTGGGCGGCCTGCCACGCGCGCGCCAGATGCTGGCGGGTGGCTCCGGTTGCCTGGCCGGGCAGGTCGTTGTCCAGCGCCACCATGACCAGGCGCGGCTGGAGGGCATCGTGGTCAAGGTCCAGCACAACGTCAGCTCG
>CBDTXE010000130.1:0-2830 GCA_965364395.1 uncultured bacterium
CCACTGGAATGCCTGGAACGACAGCAGGTGCAGGTCGCCGTAGGCAATGATGACGACGTCCTCCTGGGTGAGCTCGTTGCGCCGCGGGGCAATCTGGCGGCTGCTGATAAGTGCGGCAAGGCGGTCGGTCAGCTCGCCGGCCCGGTCTTCACCGTACAGGGTGGCTAATTTGGCTTGCAGATGACGGCGGGTGTGGCTGCTTGGTTCATTCATACCCCGAGCATAGGCTGGCGGGTAGCGGGCGTCAATGATGCCGTTTCCAGGTCCATGGCCAGTGCGTTTTCACGGACAAAGCGCATGGATACCGGCAGCTCCCGGGAGATTGCATGGAGCGTCAGGCGGTAGCCGCCGGCGTCCGGCTCGGCGATCTGCCGCTGCAGCTCCTGGGTGTATAGCCGGTCAACGGCCACCAGGTGCTGCAGCTGCCTGCCCAAGGCGGGCGGCGCTACTTGGGCGTAGGCCGCCACCACCGATGCCTTTGAATCGTCGCCGGTACTGGCGCCGCTTAGCCAGCAGACCTTGCGGGCGATATGGACCGGCACTTCCAGGGCTTTCTGCAGGATATCGGTGTGCTTCTCGCTGTCGATGTCGATATCCGCCAGCTCGTCTACGGCCTTCCCCAGGTAACGCAGCTTGAAGCTGACATACTCTGCAATGTCGTCGTGGGGATGCATATGGCGGCGGTTGAGCAGCGGCAGGAAGTTTTGCTTGATCAGGCCGCCTTGCCTGGCCGCCAGAACCAGGTGTTGGTAGTACCCATAGCTGATGGTGTGGAAGCGCGAGGCCGCCAGCGCGGGATCGATCTTCACCAAACTGAGCTCCAGATTGCTCAGGGCGCAACGGCGGCGCAGGCCGCCGATGGCGGCCTGGAACGCGGCCGTATCGTGGTGATATACAACCACGTCAATGTCGCTGCGGAGGTTGGCGCCGCCATGCACTACGGATCCGCAGAGGATTGCCCCGATAACATCGGTGGCCGCTGTCAGGGTTTGCACAATATCGTCCTTACCCACCCTAAAATCAGATGGCGACGGCGTTTTGCCGCTAACAACCTCAGAAAACCGGAATACTCTCCCCATCTGTCCCCCTTTTGCTCTTCCATAGTAGCCGCAGTGCTGGCGCCCAAACAAGTCAATTATTCTTTAGTTCCGGGTGTACCCACGGGCTAGTGGGTACACAAAGCAAAACCGGACGCCCTCCGATGCGTCCGGCTGCTTGGTATTTAATTAGAATCTAGCGGCGGCTACCTATGACCAGTAGCGCTTGGACGGCAGGCAGGACTTATCCTGGTAGGCGTACTTGTGGTTGTCCTTATGGTAGCTGCCATACTTTTGACTGTATTTATGGCCGTGGCCATAAGTTTCAGCTTTTGCGACGTAGCGATGAACGGGCACATAGTGGTTCACATAGACCGGCTTATAGACATGCACGGGCTGGTAGTGAACTACCTTCACCGGCTTGTAGACGTGGACCACCGGCTGCACATGGTGCACGGGCTTGTAGTCATGGTGCTTATAGGCCGCGTGCTTGTACCCGTGGTTAGAGGCCGCGTAATGCTTATTGTGGCCGCTGTAGCTATGATTCGCCTGCTTGTACCCATAGTTGTGGTTGTAGGTCTGTTTACAATAGGCGTCGTAGTACTCGCGGTACCAGTGGTTATTCCAGTAGGCGTGATTCCAGCTGCTGCCGTTGCCATCGTCGTAGCACGAAAACCCGTGGTACCGGTTGGCGTGGCTGTAGGTATGGACCGGCTTGCTGTAATGCACCGTCTTCACCTGGTGGACCGGCTTGGCATAGTGTACCGGCTGGTAATCATGCTTCTTGTACTCGTGGGAGTACGTCTTATGCTCCGGCTGGTAGTGCTTTGCCGGCTGTGTGTAAGTTTTATGCTCGGGCTGGTAGTGCTTGACCGGCTGGGTGTAAGTCTTATACTCCGGCTGGTAAGCCTTTTTGTACTCATTGTAATTGTTGTTGTGTTTGGCCTGCGCCTTGTACTCCGACCAGTCACGCTTGTCCGAGTCGTCCTTCTGGTAAGAAGACTTTTCGTGCTCGCCGCGGCCGTAAGACTTCTGGGAGTCTTCCCGCTGCCACGAGCCGTACCCCGCCCTTCTGGTGCGAAGCCTCGTATTTACTTGTATGGCGGTCACCGTAGTCCGCGCCTGCGTACCCGGCGCTGCCGGTGGCACTGGCCACCCCCACAAACGCCAGGCTCGCTGCTGCGGAGCCCAGTAGCCTTAATGCTATGCGCATGTATCCCCCCTCCTTATGGTTTACTTGCACGAGCATAATAGTCCTCCTTACCCAGCATTTAATCAGCCGATGAACCGAAAACTCAGCGAAACATCAGGAGGAAGGTTGTGAGATTAGAAAGCAATTACCCACGTGCTGCCGCAATGTAGATTAAGCACGAGCATGATACAATCGCAGTATGTTACCACCAACTGGCCCAAAGCGTCACCTGCAGATGGGGCTGGCCATTGGTTTGGTGGGGGTCAACACTGTCATGGGCGCTATGATCCTCAACCAAATCAACGCCGCCAGCGATTCCGTCGCGGTGCCCAAACCCACCAATATTACCGATCTCAGCACCGTGCTCTCGGAGTACGGCAAGCATTCGGCGGGAACGATATCGGATATCAACAGGGATGGCCAAACCGACATCATGGATGTCAGTACCGTCCTCCAGCGCTACGATAGCGCCCAATAAGCCGCTAAGGAAATGAAGCCTAAACCCCTCTTGGTCACCATTCTGCTTGCCGGACTGCTAGCACTTAGCCTAACCGCGGCGGAAACCAACGCGGCCGGATCGGCCGACTTGAACGGCGACGGC
>CBDTXE010000131.1:0-2820 GCA_965364395.1 uncultured bacterium
GCTTGCCTTGCTAACGGGTTTGTATCTAGGGCGTAACCTTGCCTCTAGGAGCCTTGGCGACATCAATGAAGATGGCACTGTTAACGTTACTGATCTGAGTATCCTGCTGGCTCAGTACGGCAAAGCCGGCACCGCGGACATCAATGGCAATGGCACGGTTGACGTAACCGACCTTTCAGTATTGCTGGCTAATTACGGCAAGTCGTTTGGCTCGGCCAGCTACTCTGCGGAATACTATGCGGTGCCGCAATTCAATCTACCGGCCACGCCGGCGTTCCCTGGTGGCACGCCAACCTTAGCGCGAACCGACGCAGCCATTGATTTCAGCTGGGGCATGGGCGGCCCCGGAGGGTCGGTTGGCAGTGACTATTTTGTGGCGCGATGGACCGCTAATAAGAGTTTTGAAGCCGGTACTTACACGTTTACAGTATCTGCAGATGACGGCGTACGGGTATATATTGACAACGTCATGATCATTGACGAATGGCGCCAGCAGGCCGTGACGTCTTTCACGGCCTCAAAAGCCATGACCGCCGGCAACCATGCCGTTAAGGTGGAGTACTATGAACAGACCCACGACGCGCAGATCCACTTCAGCTACGCCAAAGACGGCGCCAACCCCAGTCCAAGTCCAAGTCCCGGGCCTTCACCAAGCCCCGTCCCGGGGACATTGCCGCCGCCCTATATGAACTTGGCTCCGGGAAACCCGTTCACGACGCCACTGCCCGCCAGTGTGCCATTGCACTCAGCGGCCGAGCAGGACGCTTTTCGGTCCGAGATGCGCTACATGGTCAATGTTAGCGGCACCCGCGTTGAGCAGTCGCAGTATACGTCTTCAATGTACGTGGCCTACCGTAACGGCGACGTCTACAACGCCTCAGGAAAGAAACTGGGTAGCGTCAGCACCTGGGGCAAGCCTGGCGGTGCGTTTTCTGTTTGCAATAACGGCATTGACGGGAGGGGATGGCCGCTGGCATCGTGGATGCAGCCGTCGCCCGGCGAGGGGCACCTGACCCTTTACAGCCCAGAGGCAAATGTCTATTGCGAGACCATTTCAGCCAGTGTCGGCAACGGCTCAATGGGCTATGGGTGGGGCGGCGCGCTGGCCAACGCCGCAGCCGGCATGGGCATGCCCCCGGCGCCCAATATCGGCAAGTGGAACGGTGCGACCGCGCTGGGCAGCAACTACGCCATGACCTATATTACGGACCGGGAAATCCGAACTGCGGTGGCCCGCTATCAGGCCGGTGATTATGCCAACGCCTATATCCCCCACATATTAGGCTACGAAGCTTGGCGCCACCATCCCAGCCAGTGGTACTATCCGGCATCACGCATCGACGACACCGGGACGGGGCCGATTACCTACGACCAGCAGTGGTGCGCCGGCGCGCAAAAGGTGTCGGACTGGGGCGTGGGCGGCTGCGCCAACCGCCTGGGACACGGCTTGGGCTCGATCCGGATGGGCGGCATTATCCGCCTTGATCCTTCGGTTAATGTCCAGACGCAGGTCCGCGGCGATGGCACGGCCTTTGGGGATATGATGGCGCGGATTATTGCCCGCACCATCCAGCGCTATGGCATGACGATGACTGACCAGAGCGGTGCTGGATTTAACTTATCGGCGGAGCACCTGCGACTGCCAAATGGCCAGTATGACGACGCCGGGGCGTTCCAGTATGACAAGGACGGTGACAACGGTGATGCCGTATGGCACTACGGTACCGACTGGCTGAAGCCAATGCTGAACCAGATCATTGACAGCAAATGGATGCAGTTTGTCTATACCGGACGCAACTTGGAAGTTGATACGGGCGGCGCGCCGCCGGCCGGGGCATACCGGCCGCCAAGGTAACCTACACTCAAACACAGGATTATCAGATCATGAAAATGATAGAATAGTCCCTATGAAAACGTCGGAACAATTACAGGCTAAGCTGAAAGAACTCCCCAAGGAGCCGGGAGTCTACTTCCATAAAGATGCCGAAAATAAGATCATTTATATTGGCAAAGCCGCGAATTTAAAGAACCGGGTGAGTTCCTACTTCCAGCAAAGTCGGCACCGTGATTTTAAGACCCAGCTGCTGGTCGGCGAGATAATCATGACCGACTGGATTACCGTGGAATCGGAAGCCGAGGCACTATTCCTTGAGTCGGAATTCATCAAGCGGTATAAGCCCAAATACAACATTGACTTGCGCGACGACAAGCACTTCAACTACATCCGGATCCCCATGCGTGACGAGTGGCCGGTGGTGTCATTTGTGCGGCGGCCGCTTGACGACAGGGCTGACTATTTTGGCCCCTACACGTCGGGAGACGCCGTCCGCCGGGCAATGCGCCAGCTACGCAAGGCGTTTCCCTATGTAACGCACCCCGTTCATCCCATGCCCAAACGTGCCTGCCTACACTACCATTTGGGGCTGTGTCCGGGTCCGGAGTGCAAGGGCACCACGTCCGCTACGTACAAACGCAACCTGCGCAGACTCCAGCTGTATCTCCATGGCGAAAAGACAAAACTAGTAACTCAGCTGGAAAAAGACATGCAGCGTGCAGCCAAGCGCAAGGACTACGAAGGCGCCGCCCACTATCGTGACCAGTTAATGAATCTGAAGTCTATGGCCAAGCAGATGATTTTCAGCGACAAAGAAACCTTTGACTTGTCGCGAGACCAGGCCTTGGTAGGTTTGGCCGACCGCTTGGAACTGAAGGGGTTGCCGCGGAGGATTGAAGCATACGATATTGCACATCTGCAAGGCACCGACAACGTCGCCAGCATGGTGGTATTTACTGACGGGGTACCCAACAAAGAAGAGTACC
>CBDTXE010000132.1:0-2706 GCA_965364395.1 uncultured bacterium
GCCTTCGCGTACCCGCCGGTTGGCGTAGTCAATTACAAAGATGCCGACGTTCTCCACGATGCCCACCAGCGTAATTAGCCCCAGAATCTCCAGGAAGCCAAACTGGCCGCCTCCAAAGAAGTACAACGCCGGAAACACACCAATGAACGTCAAGGGCACCGCAAATGTAATGATTAGCGGCTGCAAGAAGGAGCGGAAAAACACTACCAAGACGGCATACGTTAAGAAAATGGCGACACCCAGCGCCAGGAAAAGCTCCTGGAAGGACTTGGCAATCTCATCGCCTTCGCCCTTGCTGGTAAAGGCATCTTCCCGAAGGCCGTATTTATCACGGTTATCTTTAGCCCAGTCATTCAGTTTCTTTTGGATCTCAAACTGGTCGGCGTCTGCCGTCAGACGCGCCCTCACGGTGGCGTAGCGGTTGCCATTAAAATGTTGGATCGGGCCCGTACCGGCCTCCTGTACCACGCTAGCCAGCACGCCGACGGGTCTGGGACCGGCGGGCGTCCCTACTTGCAAAGCCTTGATGTCCTCTATGGTTGCCGGCCGCGTTCCGGCCGTGAACTGGGTTTCAACTGGCAGCTCTCCGTCCGGCAGCTGCAGCCGCGTTACTTCTTGGGCACTCAGCAGCCCCGCCAGCTGACCTCCCAACGCCGCCGGCGACAGGCCCGCCGCTGTCAGTGCCTGGCCGTTGGGCGTAACCAGAATCTGCGCCGGCGAGCCGTCGTTGTATCCATCGGACACCCTATCCACGCCCTCTACGCCTTCCAGCCAACGCCCGGCGTCAACGGCGAACCGCCGTAGCTTAGACTGGTCGTTCTCATACACTTGTAGCTGGACCGGAAACTCGGCTTGGGGCGGGCCAACCGATAACGTCTCGGCCTTGGCGTAGACCTGGGAATCACGCGGTAGGTCGCGATTGATTTCCTCGGCGATCTTATCGGCGGTAATGTCCCGGTCGTGCGTGTCCGTTAGGTTAACAAACAGATTGAGGGAGCCGCCGCCTTGCATGAAGTAGTAGTAAGACAGCACTTCGTCCTGCTTGTTTACCGCTGACTCGGCGCGGCGCGCCAAGTCCTCAACCGCAGCGGACGAGCGCCCGGTTGGATAGCTGAGCGTAACCATGACGGCGTCGGCATCGTTAGGTTTGGAAAATTGGACGCTTTTGATTTTGCCGGTGCCAAAGAAATAGCCCGCCACCGCAAGCGGCAGGACAGTGGCAACCAAGATAATCGGCACCTGCAGCCACCACTTACGCAGAATCTGCCGGTTTACCCGTTGGAACCACAGGCTGGCCCGCCATAAGCTGGCCTCCTCGCTGCGGTCACCGGCGCTGCTGGGGTGCGCCTTAAGCAGCCGGTTGCCTATGGCCGTCAGGAACAGCACCGGGATGAAGAACGACGCAACCAACGCCGGAATCACGGTAATTGGTATGAATTTTATGATTTGGCCAAACACGCCCGAGACTATCCCAAACGGCGTGAAGACGATGGCCGAAATCAGCACCGCCATGAGGACACCCAGGCCAACGCTATCCACCGCCCGCATGGCTCCTTCCAGGCCTTTGTAGCCTCGGTCCTTAAACCGCTGCAGAGCCTCCAGAACCACGATCACGGGGTCGACTACCAGGCCGAGCACCAGAATCATTGAAAACAGCGTCAGCGTGTTTAGAGTAACGCCGCCGATGTACAACGATGCCACAGTAACCAGGAAGCTCAAGGGTACCGATAGCGCAGCCACCACGGCCGCCCGGACGTTTACAAACACCGCCATCGCAATGGCCAGCAGCCAGATGCCGCCAAATAGGAATCCTGCCCATGCAAACGGACCTAGTCCCTTCCAGGACTCGCCAAAGGCACCGGCCTTGATCTCATCCACCTGGTTGCGGGTTGACTTGGCTTCATCGTACAGCCGGACCATTTTGGCTTCCTTCCCCAGGGTGTCTTGGTCTTCCAGCCGCCGGATAGCCTCTTTTATTTTCTCGTCCGTCCGCAAAATGTCCGCATCTTCACGGATTGAAATGCTATACACCGGACCGCTGGCGCTGACCGGCTTCCCGCTGTCGTTATAACCAAAGCGCGACAACTTGTCGTCACTGTCTATCGTCCGGTTAATCGTCGCCACGTCGCCCAATCGAACGGTCTGGGCGCCTGATGCCCGGGGCAGCCGGACGTCGGCCAACTGCTGGATGGATTCGTAGCGCCCAGCAAATATCACACTGGCATTGGTGCTGCCGACAGTCACTTCTCCAGCAGGCAGGTTGGCGTTGCCACTGCTGATTGTTTCAGCCAACCTCGTAGAGTCCACCCCGGCGGCAGCCAGTTTGGCCGTGTCAAAAGTGATCTGCACTTTTTCCTGGCTTTCCACCATCGGCGACACTTCTTTCACGCCGGAAACCTGGCCCATCTCCTCGGCAAAACGCCTGCCCTGCCGCAGCTGCTGCTCGCGGTTATCAATGCCGGTAATTCCATATATAAAGGGGGCGTTCCCGGTAGATGGTTGGAATACCTCTGGCTTTTCCGCCTCCTTAGGCAGCTGCACGCTGGACAATTTGGAGTTGATATCTTGGATTGCGGCGTCCAAATCGGCGCTGGGCTCGATGGTAGCTGTCACCATGGACATATTGTCGGCTGACTGCGAGCTGGTTTCTTTAACGCTCTTATTGCCCTTTAATGCCGTTTCAATTGGCGTGGTAACCGTCCGCTC
>CBDTXE010000133.1:0-2703 GCA_965364395.1 uncultured bacterium
GCCTGCGTATCAACCAGACCGGCGGCGCCAACAACATTATGCAGCTGCAAAAGAGTAGCGCCGACGTGTTTGTGGTAGGGAACACGGGGGCGACGACGATTAAGAACTCATCTGATTCAACGGCTGCCTTCCAGGTGCAGAACGCTGCGGGCACACCGGACGTGCTTTTCCGGGTGGACACTACCAATAACCAGCTGGTGGTGGGCAATGCCACCGCCGTAGCCGCTGCCAACACCACGCTGTTTGTGGTTGACAGCTACACCGGCACAAACGTCCCAACCGCCATCAACGGCGCCATGGTTTACGACGACACCAACGATAAGTTTAAGTGCGGGGTGAATAACGCCTGGGCGGACTGCGCGGGCACCGGCACGGGTGGCGGCACGCTCCAAGATGCCTACACCGCGTCAACCAGCCCCGCAACCATCAGCCAAACGGCGGGCAAGGGGATAGCAATTACGGCGGCAGCCGCGCCTACCACCGACATGCTGGCTATCTCCAATACCGGACAAGCAACTACTACGGGGGACGCCAACGGACTGGAAGTTGACTATGTTGGCGGCGCCGGCGCCGTAGAAGGCTCGGGCATCAGGGTGGACTTTACGCCCGGCGGTACCGCCGGTAGCACATGGAGCGGACTGCGGATTGTGGCGCCGGCGGCCGGAGCCGCCAACGGCAACGTCTATGGTATCAAGCTGGAAGGCCGGACGGGCGGCGACACGTCGGCCAGTGAGATGGCAGTGAACATTACTAACGGCTGGGATATCGGCATCGGCATCGCCAGCGGCGGGTTGCAGCTTGGTACCCAGACCGACCCGGCAACGACTCCGGCAGCCGACAACTTGAGGGTTTACGCCAAGAACGTTGCCGGCCGGGCCATGCTTAAGGCCAAGGGTCCGTCCGGCGTAGACTATCCATTCCAGCCGGCGCTGTTCCAGCAGGCGGTGACAATGGCGGCGCCAAATACCGGGGCGACGCTGACTATGTTGGGGTCGCAGTGGACCGTGGATACTACGGGCACTACACCGGCTGCCACTGAACAATATGGCTTATCAATGAACTTGGCGACGGCTGCCACCCTCAACGACACCACAGGTGTATCGGAGGCATTGGTCCAGCACTACCGGGGCGCAACGGCAAACTACACCAACGGATTCTTTATGGTCCAGCGGCTGGGATTCCCGGATGCCAACTACGGAGCCGGGGCCACCGGCGCCCGAATATGGGTTGGAATGTCCAACCAGACCTCGGCGGTTATGGCCGGTTCAGACAACCCAGCCGGCCACTGGGCAGGGTTTCAATACTCAACCAACCGCGGCGACACGCAGTGGCAGATAATGACTAAAGACAACGCCACCCAAAGCATAATTTCTACCGGCATGAACTTCACAGTTGGCAAGGTGTATGACTTCTTCATCTACACGCCGCCACTTGGGACAACCATTTATTGGAGAATTGACAATCTTACCGACGGGACGACGCAAGAAGGGTCAAGGACAGCCAACCTGCCCGGCACCACCACCGCTATGCGGGCTGGGTCGACATTACAGACCTTAACCACCACCGCCCGCAACTACCGGTTTATGAAGGCTTACGTGGAGTCCGACCAGTAATGGATGCCATTATGAAAGCCAAGGAGCCAGCAGGGCGCAGGAGGCGGATATGGGCGATTGTGGCTGGCGTAATAGTCTTAGTGGCGCTAACTGCCGCCACTACGGCCTGGCTTATCCGCACCGGCTCAAAGGAGATGGGAGTTGATGAGGTGACCAAAAGAGTGGGTCGTCACATATTGCTTCCAGAGGCCGAGAAGCCAGCGTTGGTGACAGTCACCGACCCCAGTAAACTGAAGCACCAGCCATTCTTTGGGAAGAGCAAGACGGGCGA
Source organism: uncultured bacterium (assembly GCA_965364395.1). GTDB lineage: Bacteria > Patescibacteriota > Saccharimonadia > UBA4664 > SCTI01 > CBDTXE01. The sequence continues at coordinate 1,885 of CBDTXE010000133.1, forward strand.
CAAAGTATTGATCTATGCAGAAGCTAACATGGCGGTTATTTACCGCCCGGATGTAGACCGGGTTGTGAATATCGGCCCTGTAAGCATTGATAAATTACCGGAAAAGTTTAACAAATGAAAATACCAGGCGGCGCACATAAATTCATATCAACCATAGCGGCGGCGGCCCTGCTTCTGCCCTTCATCCCCCTGAAAGTTGGGGCGGTGGGCGTGCCTTGCTCCGTCGTGCTGTCCGCGCATTCGTTTACCCCCGGTTCACAGATATCATTTAATGTCACCATTACCAACGTTGGTGCCGACACCATCCAATGGGTGCGGATCCAGCGTCCATCGGCAAATTACACGGTCAATGGCGACTCGGTATTTGGATGGACCGATACCAACGGTGAGGACGGGGTCACATTGACCGCCGGTGATGTCTACCCGGACGGCCAAGTTGACGTTCAGCTGTCGGCCATGACAGACGTGGCGACAACCGGTCCGGAAAACTGGAGCGTACTGGTGTCAAACGATCCCAGCGGCGATGACCCCGCACCCTGCGCTGGTGATACCTCGACGGCTATTGAAGGGCATTTGCCAACCGATGCCAATAACGGCGTGGGAAACGTTGGCGTCAGCCAAATTACGGCATCCTCGGCGAAGATTAGCTGGCAGAGCGATTCGGAGGCGTCATCAATTGTTTACTACGGCGAGACGGCCGACTACGGCAAAAGCAGCGCCCACAACACCAATCGGACACTTGACCACGCCGTCCAATTAACTGGGCTAAAGCCGGGCACGGCCTATCACTTCCAGGTAGCTGGCTCCGACCCTTACCAA
>CBDTXE010000134.1:0-2652 GCA_965364395.1 uncultured bacterium
TTTTCGGCTGCCGCACGACCGCCACACTGGAATCAAGCAAATGTTTGTGAACATATTCCAGCCGCGAAAGGGATACGACATGCAGCATGTCTTGAAGGGCGTGTCGTTTGAGGTCAAGAGGGGAGAGTTCTTTGGTATCGTGGGCCGCAACGGCAGCGGCAAAAGCACCCTGCTCAAACTGCTGGCAAACATTTACGTGCCCGATAAGGGCGGAATTCATATCGACGGAAGCTTGACCCCGTTTATAGAGCTTGGGGTGGGCTTTAATCCAGAGCTGACCGGACGGGAAAACATCTATCTCAATGGTGCCCTGCTGGGATTCTCGCAAAAAGAGGTGGCGGGCATGTATGACGATATCGTGGAATTTGCCGAGCTGGAGCAGTTCATGGATCAAAAACTCAAAAACTATTCCTCGGGCATGCAGGTGCGCCTGGCGTTTTCAATTGCCATACGGGCGCGTAGCGATATCTTGTTATTGGATGAAGTACTGGCAGTGGGTGACGCCATATTCCAGAAAAAATGCTACGACTACTTTCGCCAACTCAAAAAGGACGGGCGCACGGTGGTCTTTATCAGCCACGATACCTCGGCCCTGCAAGAGTACTGTGATCGCGGGATACTGGTGGAAAAGGGCAGAATAATCAGCAGTGGCCGGATTGATGACGTGGTCAAGGATTACACTAATCTGCTAAATGAGACAGAGGAGCGCCAAGACCGCACCGATGGCACTAACGCCGAGAGGTGGGGGTCGGGCGAAGTTGAAGTTTCCAGCGTCCGGGTAATGCGGCCTGATGCCACCCGCGCCGTAAAGCTGTTCACTGACAAAGACGCCAGCATTAACGTCGAGGTGACATACACGGCGCTAAGTAACGTTGAGCGCCCAGTATACGGCCTGACAATTAGCGATATGACGGGACAGACGGTATTCCAGTCAAATACGATGTGGCGCGAGGTCAAGACGGAGCCAATGGAGGCGGGTAAGAAAGTGGTCGTGCGCTGGACGGTGCCGAACGTGTTTAATACCGGTACCTTCACCATATCGCCGGCCGTGGCAGATACCATGGGGGTAAGGATTTATGACTGGCGCGAGCTGACCGGCGCACTAAAGGTTAGCAAGCGGCAAAAGAGCCACGGATATATCAATGTGGACCACGAGCTAGTGGTGACTAGAGGCTGATGGCCGACCCGCTGCCGCAAGACCTGCTTGACCGCTGCGTGCTGAAGGTTCGGAGCACTGCGGCGTCACCTCTGGAGAAGCGGGGAATATGTGCCGCCTGCGGGGCATTAGGCGACTACAAATATGCACCGGTAATAAACGACGAATTGGCGCGGCAATGGGGCCTTGATGCGGTGGAGCGCCGGGCGTTTAGCGCACGCGAATCAATGGCCTGCCCAGAGTGTGGCTGCACATTCCGCTTGCGCCAGTTAGCCCGGGCGATAGCGGCTGTGTATGGCGGCCAGGAATCTTTGCGCCATGCGGTGGCCCAACCGGCATTCCAGGCGCTACAGGTGGCTGAGATCAACTCCTGTGGAGGAATCCATGGGTTTATCAAGCACTTGCCTAACTTACACTACTCAGAGTACGGCTCAAATGAGCCAGGGGTGCGCGATGAAGATCTAATGGCGCTGACGTACGAGGATAATTCTATGGATTTGGTGCTAACTTCCGAGACGCTTGAGCACATTCCCGACCCGGCACGGTCGCTTAGTGAAATATATAGGGTCCTCAAGCCCGGGGGATGGCATATTTTCACCATACCGGTACGCTGGACCACTGACACGGTGACGCGCGCCCGTCTGAAAGGCGGGACGGTGGAGCTGGCCAAAGAGGCGTCTTACCATGGGGCTGGCCAGGATGACTACCTGGTCTTTACGGAGTTTGGGCGGCAGGCGGTGTCCCTGATAGAGGCGGCAGGCTTTGAGGTTAGGGTGATGTTTGCAAATGAGCGAGACGCAAGGGACCCCGGGTGCGTATTTGTAACCAGAAAGCCGGGTGGCAGCAGCATGCCGGCGTTTCCGGAGTATATTTCAGATGATAGTATTGGGAGTACCATGAAACAGCACAATCCAGCGGGCAGCGAGACAAATGAAGAAGGCTTAGACATATCCGAGCGGATGGTGCCCGAGTTTCATGAGGGTAACATGATATACGCCGAGCATATTGCCCGGTACGAGGCCGCGGCAGAGTTGGTTGAAGGCAAAGAGGTGCTGGATATTGCCTCCGGGTCGGGATATGGAACGGCTGTCCTTGGCGGGCGCGCCAAGCGGGTGGTGGGGGTAGACATATCCCAGGAAGCCATCGAGTATTCAAAGGAGAAGTACCCTCGAAAAAACGTTGAATACCTGGTAGGCAGCGCCACGGAAATACCCCTGAAAGACGCCTCTATGGACGTGGTGGTTAGTTTTGAAACCATTGAGCACGTTGATGAGCCGGAAAAGTTTTTATCGGAAGTCCGGCGGGTACTGAAGTCCGACGGACTACTGGTTATCTCGACGCCCAATAAAGAGGAATTTGCGGAAGGTAACCATTTCCATGTTCACGAATACACCCTGGAAGAACTGCAGGACTCGCTAAAAAAACGCTTCAAGTACACCCGGTTGGTCTGGCAGGCCACTTGGAACTACACGGCGGTAGTGGACGGCCCGCGGCTG
>CBDTXE010000135.1:0-2603 GCA_965364395.1 uncultured bacterium
CGCCGTTAACTGGAATGCGGTGGGCGAAAAACTTGGCGGAGGCGACGATGCCAAGGTGGTGCAGGTCGACAAGCCGGCCCAGCCGGCTGAGAAGCCGATCGAGAAGGCGCCGGCCAAGCCCGCGCCACAGTCTCGCGATGTGGAGCCAGGCGCGCACAGGTCTCCAAGTGCCTCGCCACTGGAAAAGGTGACGCGTGAGGTAGACCTACTGATTCTGGTAGCGGTGGCGGTCGTAAGTATGGTTTTCATCATGCCTGCCATGCGAGACGGCGACTACGCTCGCGTATTTGCTGTCATGGCCGTAGGTGCAGTCATGATCATGATTACGCGTCCGGGCGCGATTGCTGACCTAGGCATGACCGTCCAGAGAATGATCGCTGGACCATAACAACTAGCGCCGGACTGGCAAGGATGCCGGTCCGGCGCTTCGTCGTATTACGGAACGCACTTATGCAATAAGAAAATTTATGGCTCCCTGTACGATGATATTGGTCATTGCAGATGTATAATGAATCACCATATCCCCCAACTAATAAATGGAAACAGGAGGCCGCCATGCAAACGAAATTAAACCCATACATCGGTTTTAAAGATAACGCCCGCGAAGCAATGGAGTTTTATAAATCGGTATTTGGCGGCAAGCTGACCATGAACACTTTTAAGGAATTCCAAGCTTCGGAAGATCCGGCGGAAGCTGACAAGATAATGCATTCGATGCTCGAGACCGATAGTGGCATGCTATTTATGGCTTCTGATACTCCAGGCAATATGAAATTTAAAGAGGGTGCACGTATTAGCATGTCCTTGAGCGGCGAAGATGATGAAGAGCTGACCGGATATTATGACAAGCTGTCAGAAGGCGGACAGCCAATCTTGCCCTTGGAAAAAGCGCCCTGGGGAGACAAATTTGGCATGGTGAAAGACAAGTTTGGGATTACTTGGATGGTAAACGTTGCCGGCAAGCCGGAGTAGGCGTACCACGCTGTGGGTAAGCTCATAGCTGAGGCATGAGCATAAGCGTAAAATAGGCGTGCATATATTTGAAATAGGTTGCACACCGCATGGCTACACAAACATCTCCCATCATTAATACCAAAGGCCTGGTCAAGGAATTTGGTTCATTCAAAGCGCTCAATAAGCTAGATCTGACTGTCCTGCCCGGAGAGGTGCACGGTTTCCTGGGGCCAAACGGAGCGGGTAAATCAACTACCATCCGCATATTGCTAGGGCTATTAAAGGCAACCGATGGAAGCGCCACCTTGTTTGGACAAGATCCGTGGAATGACAGCGTCCAACTGCATCGGCGCTTGGCGTACGTTCCGGGCGATGTTAACTTGTGGCCAAACCTGTCCGGAGGCGAGGTAATTGACCTGCTAGGCGCTTTGCGCGGCGGCTTGGTTGGACATCGGCGGGAGGAGCTGCTGGAGCGGTTCAAGCTGGACCCGACCAAAAAGTGCAGCGCGTACTCCAAGGGAAACCGCCAGAAAGTTGTCATCGTGGCGGCACTAGCGTCAGATGTGGAGCTCTACATCATGGACGAGCCCACATCCGGCCTCGACCCGCTGATGCAAGATGTTTTTAACCAAGAGGTCCTACGCTTGAAAGAGGCGGGCAAGACCGTGTTGTTGTCCAGCCACGTTTTGGGCGAGGTTGATGAGTTGTGCGACCGCGTGACGTTGATCAAGGAAGGGCGGACGGTTGAAAGCAACAGCCTAAGCAACCTGCGCAAGCTGGCTCACATGGCCGTAACGGTCGAGACCAAAAAACCGATGACGCGCCTGGGGCTGGTTAAGGGTGTGCATGTGGTCAGCCATCAGGGACCACAGGCGGTACTGTCGGTTGAGCCCGCTAGCATGGAGATGCTGATGCGGCATCTGCTGCCGTTTGGAATCGTGTCGTTTGTATCATCGCCGCCCACACTGGAAGAACTCTTCCTGCGGCACTACGGTGACGCCGGAGTCCGCTGATGGGAGCGTTTACTGGCATAAAATTGCTCCTTGCACTGGCATTACGCCGGGACCGCATGAAGTTGCCGATCACGGTCATAAGTATCGCAGCCCTATACGTCATGCTAACTCTCAGCGTTGAGGGATTTTATGGTACGGAAAAAGAACGGATCGTTTACGCCAAGACTTCGGCCATCAGCTCAACGGCGAGCGCCTTCAATGGGCCCGTGATGGGGCCGTCACTGGGATCGGTAGCTTTCACGGAGACGTTTACCTTTATCGCGATATTCGTTGCGCTGATTTCAACGTTTTTGGTTATCCGTCACACGCGCAAGGATGAGGAAGCCGGAAGGACCGAGTTGCTAGGGGCGGGTACCGTGGGGAGGCATGGCCAATTGACGGCAGCATTGGTGCTGGCCGCGGTGGTCAACTTAATTATCGGGTTGTTCGTGGCGGCGGCGTACGCGCTGCTGGGGTTATCGGTTGAGGGCTCGTTGCTGGCCGGCACCGCCATGGCGTCCGTTGGGATGGCGTTTGCGGCCTTTGCGGGTATCGCGGCCCAATTAACCACCACTTCCAGGGCCGCCAACGGCATTGCGGCGGCGGGCGTGGGCGGGGCTTTCTTGGTCAGGGCGATCGGCGATATGCGCGGTACGG
>CBDTXE010000136.1:0-2456 GCA_965364395.1 uncultured bacterium
CCCGAGCCACTGGCGGATACCGCCGACAGCCCAACGTTGGTGAAGTAAGGAGTATTTCCGGGAGAGGCATTGGGCCCGATCTCTTTGCCGGCCGCCTCCAAGGCCTTGGCAAACTTGTCGGCGACACTGTAGGAAAGGGCGTCGGCGGATACCTGCAGGGTATTGTCGGCGGCGATGCTGACCGAGGTCACGGCGATATCCTTGGGGGCAATCGCCTGCAAGGCATCAAAGAACCGCGACACTTTGATTTTGCCGTCCATCAGGCCGTTCAGCGATTCCAAATGATGGGCCACGGTCACGGCTTTTGGCAACTCGGCATAAGTTTGCACCTGTTGCTGGCGATCCTTGATCTGACCATTGAGGTTGCCGGTGAATACCGACTGGCCACCTAACACCAGTAAGCTAAGGACCAAAAAGACGCCACTGGCCGTGGCTATGACCAAGCCGACGGTTGTTGCCACGTGCTTTTTTTGCCTTGCCCGCTGGCTGGACTGGTAAACCTCTGGGGCGAGGTTCAGTTTTGTGTTCATGAGAGCAAATCCCTTTCAGCTAAACCAACGGCCACCCCATACTCCGTTGAAAGTGACATCAGCGTGTCTTGGAGGTTGGCCGGATAATTGACTTTGGACCAGGCGTTGGATATCTCGAGCGGCAAGCCGGTAGCCGTCGATAGGTATGTGGGCAGCTCGGGCAGGGCGGTAGTGCCGCCGGTCAGGACTATCTTCTCCAGCTTTACATCAGGGTTCTGTCCGGCAAAAAACTGGATGGACTTCATAATTTCGGCGACGAGCTGGTCCAAACTGGGCTTGATGGCTTTCAGCACCTGGCCCTCCAGCTTACTCTGGGTCAGTCCGAACTTGCGGGTAAACTGATCGGCCTGCTCATCGTCCAAGCCAAGATTCTGCGCGACTGATTTAACGAATATCGTGCCTCCTACGTGCACCGAGCGCAGCAGTTTGGGCATGTTGGCGTGAACGATTGTAATGTCGCTGGTAGTGCTGCCGATATCCAAAGTCATGACCGCCAGGTCACTGGGACCAACCACCGCCCGGGCCAGCGCCACGGCATTTGGCTCCACGGCCATTAGCTCCATGCCCGATTGTTCAAAGATGCTCAGGTATTTTTCAGTGACGGTGTTAGGGGCGGCAACCAGCAGAACCTCTTGCTCTTGCTCGGTGCGTCCGGGCCCAATTACCACCCAGTCGACTTTGGCGTCCTTGGTGGAAATAGGTATGTACTGCTCAGCTTGCAACATAATGGCGCGCCCCAGTTCCTGCTCCCCCAGCTTGGGCGTAGTTATCACGGTTGCAAAAACCTTAGAAGACGGCACGCCAACAACGGCATACTGGGCGCTCACCCGGGCGTCTCTTACTAGCTGCTTTAAGATGCCCGCAACTTTGGAGATGGCCGCCGGTGAATCGCTCATTGTCAGGCCGGGCTCGGTGGCCACGTGGCCGTAGGTCACCAGCGTCGGGCCGCCAGAACCCGGCTTCAGCTGTACCAGCCTGATGCCGCCAGATCCAATATCGACGCCGATATAGTCGTCTTTGTTCTTAAACAGACCCATTGGCTCTATGTTAACACACTGCTTATGCTTGAAAAGCGATTTTGCTTAGGTGGCCGGAGCCGCTTCCCTTGGAGGGGTTGCCTCATAATAAATTACTTATTCGAACCTAGCTGAGCCGCCGAATCCATAATACGAATCACGATTTCGACGGCGGCTAAACCCAGAGGTTAGCCGCCAGCAGACGAACTGTCGCCGCTCTTCTAACTGAAAACAATTTGGCTAATGATTCGCTCCAGATCGTCGGGCTTATGTTCGCTTTTTATGATATAGCGAACCGCGCCTAGAACCAGCGCCTGCTGGGCGTCACGCTCCCCCGAAAGGTTAGTCAGTACGACCACGGGGATATGCATAGTTTCCGGGTCGGCTTTAAGCTTTTCCAGTACCTGCATGCCGTTAAGTTTTGGCAACATAATATCCAAAAGGATTACCGCCGGCATATGGGAGCGGGCCTTTGCTAACCCGTCCTGACCGTCTGGCGAAAAAATAGCTTCATATTTGTCCGGCTTGAATATTGCTTGGTACATGCGGGACAACAAGGCGTCATCCTCGATAATCAATATCTTCTTGGCAGCCGCAGAAGCAGTCATAACGCGCACATACTAACCCCTTACGCCAATATGCACTAGCGACGGCTTCGCATTTGTGTCCATATACGCGCATCTGTTCCTGTTCTGGTATCATTAGGCGTATGAAAATCGGAATCGTCGGGCTGCCAAACGTGGGTAAGTCCACTCTTTTTAATGCATTGACGCGCAACAACGTCCTGGCGGCCAACTACCCGTTTGCGACCATCGAGCCAAATGTGGGTATTGTGCCGGTGCCCGACGCCCGGCTTGAGAAGCTGGCCGACCTTTACGAGGTGGGTGGACGCCGCCCAAAAGTGATCCCC
>CBDTXE010000137.1:0-2424 GCA_965364395.1 uncultured bacterium
CCGCCATGACTGAGCCCGCGCGCCAACCACTGGTTGCTATCGTCGGGCCCACGGCCAGCGGCAAGACCGCCCTGGCCTTGGACGTGGGGCAAGCCTGCGCCGGCGAGATCATCGCGGCCGACTCGCGCACCGTCTACCGGCGGATGAACATCGGCACCGCCAAGCCCACTGCGGGCGAGCAGATGATCGTGCCGCACCACATCATTGACGTGGTGGAGCCGGGCGAGCCGTTCTCGCTGGCCAACTTCCAGGTGCTAGCCAAAGCCGCCATCCAAGACATCTCCAGTCGCGGCAGGCTGCCATTATTGGTGGGCGGCACCGGCTTGTACGTGGACTGCGTCCTCTATGATTACCAGCTGCCAGCCGGCACGGCCGATACCCCGGGCCGGGAAGCGCTGGCGGCACTGTCGCTGGAAGAGCTTCAGCAGCAAGTAGATAGCTTAGGCGTTGAGTTAAACGACAGTGACCGCCAGAATCCGCGCCGGCTCATCCGCGCCATTGAGACTGCCGGCCAGCCGCGCGCCAAAGGCAAGCTGCGCGCCGATACTTTGGTCATCGGCTTGGAAGTCCCGCGCGCCGAGCTGGAAAAGCGGATTTGCGAGCGCATTGAGGACATGCTGGCCAGCGGTTTTGTTGAGGAGGTGGCACAAATCGGGCGCCACTATGGATTTACGGCGGAAGTGATGAACGGAATCGGCTACCGAGCCTATGCCGGAGTCGCGCAGGGCACCAAAGATCCCGATGTCGCAAAAGCCGAGTTTGTCCGCGGCGACCTGCAACTGGCCAAGCGCCAAATGACTTGGTTTAAGCGCAACCCTGATATCCAGTGGTTCACCGGCCAGCGCGCCGCCATGGCGGCCATTGAGCGGTTCCTGAAAGAAGAATTCCGTAATGCGGATTAGGCTATAATCGGATTATCATGCCGGTAACGCTGACAATAATAATCGCCAAGGCCATCATCAAGGCTAGCCGCGCCCTGGGTAAAGGGGGCGGGTCTGCGCTACCCGGCCTGATAGCCGAACGGCTCGATCCGCAGATCGGCCGCAAGCTGGCGGCGCGCATTCCTCAGGGTTCCATTATTGTCACCGGCACCAACGGCAAGACAACCACATCCAAGATGCTCGCCAGCGTCCTGGAAGACCAGGGAATTTCCCTGGTCCGTAACCGCGCTGGCTCAAACCTTAGCCGCGGCGTTGTTTCAGCGCTTATTGAACACGCCACCCTCACCGGACGCGCCAAGGAATCCATGGGGCTGTTTGAAGTTGACGAGGCCGCCATGCCCGCCGTTGCCCGCATGGTCCAGCCAAAGACCATCTTGGTCCTAAACCTGTTCCGCGACCAGCTGGACCGCTACGGCGAGCTGGACACTACCGCTAAGCTGATCGGCACCGGAATCGCCGCAACTAACGCCAAATTAGTCCTTAACGCCGATGACCCCTTGGTTGCCGGCCTCGCGCAGTACGCCAGCAACCAGGCTATGGTGAGCTACTTTGGTGTACACGACGCCGCCGCCGACAAATTAGTCCACGATGCCACCGCCGATTCCGACAGCTGCCCCGTCTGTGGCTCACGGCTGCAGTATTCACAGGTCTTTTACGGCCATATCGGCCACTACCGCTGCCCCAAGGGGCATATCGCCCGGCCAGAGCCGGAAGTTAGCGCGTCAGGCGTTCGATCATCGGGGGAGGGCATGTCATTTGGGTTAAACGCCGGTAAAACCACTACCAGCACTACTATTGGACTGCCCGGAATTTACAACGTATACAATGCCATTGCAGCGGCAGCCGTTGCCCAGGTCCTCAGTGTATCCCTTAGTAAAGCCGTAAAATCCATTGCTAACGTCAAGGCGGCCTTTGGCCGGGTGGAACGACTGGATATCAAGGGACGGCATATCTACTTGCTGCTTGTGAAGAATCCCACCGGCTTTAACCAAATCATCCAAACTTTCTTGCTGACAAAAAAACAACAAGACGTCCTATTCTTAATCAACGACAACTTTGCGGACGGACGCGATGTCTCGTGGCTGTGGGACGTCGCCTTTGAAGAATTGGCCGGCCGCGGCCACCGCCTTGCTACCGGCGGAATCCGCGCTACCGACATGTCACTGAGGCTAAAATACGCCGGCGCTCCGGCCTCGGCGACAAATCCAAATATCGCCGCCGCGCTGAACCAATTTATTGAACAACTGCCCGTCGGCGGCACCGGCTATGTAGTTCCCACCTATACGGCGATGTTGGCCGCCCGCCACGAGCTGGCTTCCCAGGTGAAACTGGCGGGGGTGTGGGAATGAACACTAAAAATATTACCGTCACAATTCTGCATCTGTATCCGGAAGAATTGAACATATATGGTGACCGCGGAAACATCATTACGCTGGTAAAACGGCTGGAATGGCGGGGTTACCGGCCCCATGTGATACACGCC
>CBDTXE010000138.1:0-2423 GCA_965364395.1 uncultured bacterium
CCGATTCCTGCCGACGGGCTTTGTCGGAGGCGTAGGCCGCCAGGCCGGCGGCAGCAGCGACGATAAGTATGGCAATTAATGCGATGAGCCTGAGTCTGCGCATGGTTTCATGATACCTCGCGTTGTGGCTGTTTCGTCCTTTTGGACTCATCAGAATGAATACGCATTCATTAACAGCCGGGAGGAAGACGCAAAGTCCTCCTCCCGCCGGCTTTTTACGAGCGTGCCGGGTTCTCGCCCTCGAGGACGGCCATGACTTCGTCCAGGCTTTCACCGTCCAGGACCATTTCGGCCACCGCCTCCAGCTCGTCTGGGGTCAGCTGGAGCAGCACTTCGGCGTGGATCTCGGCCTCTTGGCCGAGAAGTGCCAGGTAGACCCCGGCCTTCAAGGGTGCGCCGAGAACCACTGGTGCCAGCCCGGTGAACTCCAGAACGGTGCTGCAGCCCATGGCCTGAAGCTTGGCAACGGTACCCTCTCGGAGCTCCTCTCCGTACTGTCGCTTGAGCTCCAGATAGACCGCCGCGGCACGCAGCAACAGCTGCATCTCCGCGGCCGTACCCGAGAAGGTGTCGATGTCCGAGTGGCCGAAGATCCGTGTCCGCGTGACCATCGTGACCACGCCGTCTGCTTCTGTGATGGCTTCAATGCGGCCACCCCAGCCAAAGACACGGTTGGCCAAGGCTTTCAGCGCTCGGAACGCCGGACGCTCGTTGATGATCGTGGCGTCGGGCATGTCACTGCGATCGAACTTGATGGTGATCAAGGTGCCCCCAGATTGGTTGCATGTCAAGGAAGCTACAGCTTAGTGATTATAACATAAGAACGATAAGAAGTCAATTGGTGGAACCCTCAACATCCCACTGCGCATTATTGATGCCTAGATCGGCCAGCACAGAAGCGAGGATTTTCTGGACTTCCTTATAGTGGATTTGACCTACATATGAGACATCAATATCGTTGGTGGTTGAGTTCGTAATCAACGACCGTGTCCATCCGCGGCAATAGCTGGTTCTTTAAGTCCACGCTTTTCGAACTCGCTCAAAACCGTAGCGGCTTCCTTGACTTCCGGTAAAGCTTCGATTGAGGTGATATTCATATCCTAAGTCTACTAAACGAAGGAACTGATTAAAGCATTAGTTCTTTGGTGGGGCTGATTAGGCCTCAATGGAACTTTATCAAGGAAGTTCTGGGGTGCCGTCGATCTTCGGACTACCGGATAAGACATGAACCTAAACGTGAGGAAGGCCCGCCGGGTGGCGGGCCTTGTATCGTCCTCTCGAGGTGCTATGTCAGCGAGCGGCGGGCTCGTCGATAAGCCTCTCAATGTCGAAAATGCTTGTACGCTCTGAACGTGAACTCCATGCCGAGGCATGAGAGGAGGGCGCAGGCACACGCCAGCCCCGCCGAAGCGGCAAGGCTTAAGTCAAGTGTAAGGGCCGTCGCAGGTGCCCCGATGATAATCGTAATGACACAGGCCAGGGCGTACACCCGAGATACTTTGTTGTTAAGCGACATTGCTAAGCGCACCTTTCATGAGAAGGACGATTTCAACAAGGGCTGATATAAAGGCTATGTTACCATAGAATTAAGCATAAGTCAATTGGTGGGCCCGGCTGGACTTGAACCAGCGACCAATCGGTTATGAGCCGACTGCTCTGACCACTGAGCTACGGGCCCGCGTCACCTTTAATAATACACGGTAGCATAACAATCGCACGGGCATCTGTTATTCTTAAGCTATGAACGCATGGCGGTCAGCGGTTTTTATTGTCTTGGCATTGCTGCCAGTATCGGCCCACGCCCACGGTGAGCCAATCGAACATATCCAGTCTCTTGATGCCCGCATCCACGTTGGCAAAGACAACGTGGCGCAAATTACCGAGACCATTAAATACGACTTTGGCCCTCACCAAAGGCACGGCATTTTTAGGACCGTCCCAACCAAGTATTCCGGTTCTGGCGGCAAGTCTTACTACCTAGGCTTTGAATACTCGGAAGTGAAGTTTGACGGGCAATCGGTGCCGGTAGAGAAAAGCTCGGACAGCGGCAAGGCCACCTTGAAAATCGGCGACCCAAACAAGGTAGTGGGCGGAGTACATACCTACACCCTCAATTACTCTTTGTCTCCCCTGGTGGTTAAGAAGGACGGCCGGGGTTGGCTGGCGTTGGACGTAGCCGGTAGCGGGTGGAACGTTTCCATGGAAGAAGTTTCGGCGACGTTTACTTTTGACGATGGCGTAGTGCTGGAGTCTGCTAAGTGCTTTGCCGGACCGGTGGGTTCGACAGAAGAAAACTGCCTGGTGGCCGAGCGGATGCCGCCTTCCTATTCAGTGACAGAGCTGCCGCCCGGTTCGGCTATGACGGTGACCGGGAATCTGCCGGATGGCTATGTGGGCAAGTACCTTGAGCAAAAACTCATCCC
>CBDTXE010000139.1:0-2419 GCA_965364395.1 uncultured bacterium
GGAAGCCCTCCGCGAGCCGTGCCCGGAATGCGACGCCTCCCAGCCGGTCATCCGCAGCTACCAGCAGAAGGTGGACGATCCCGACGGCGACACGTGGGAGAAGCGGTTTCTGGTGATCTGCTGCGGCCGTGTCCGTGAGCTGCGCTGCGAGTACAGCAGCGACCGGTTCTAGACGGCCACGACAAAGGGCCCGGCGATTGTTTGCCGGGCCCTTTAAGCGTTAATGCTACTGTCCTGGACGGTACGTCCCCGGCTGGGCAATGCCGCCGGTGTCGGACTCCATATTCCGGCCGGTATTCACCCATTGGATAAGATTTTGGTCGAGCAAGTTAAGTACGAGGGGCTTCAACCATTCGGCGCCATAGTGCCACGGCGCGCCGCCGCCCCAATTGTGCATCGGTCCCGGCGTGCCATTGGTGTTCCAGACGGTTTCGGAAAGCAGACAGAAGGACGTGGACCAGTCGGTCATCGTTGAACCGTGCTTTTGCCATGAGCGGGCAATGATCTGGGCATGGGCCGTCCCTCGCCCCCCGGTATTGTTGGCGACTTTTTGCCGCACCTGCTCCAGCGACAAACCGGCATCTTCCGGGGCTCGCAGCGTAGTGACATCAAAGTCCGGCCGCACGCGGAACAACCCGCCCATTGGTATGGGACCGCTGCCCCGGCCGCCGATGTTGCCGTTGCCGGCTTGGCCATAATACTCCGCCCAATCCGTACCAGCCGCGGGATACTCCCAGGTGTTCTGCGTATGCCGCATGCCTTCGTAGGCCAGGACGTGCGGTATGTAGGCGTTGGCGTAGTCCCCTTTCTTCCAGTTCTCATATGCCCGGTTAATTTCATGGTCCAGGATCAGCGTACCGATAATCGGACCGCGCAACGCTGTGGCGCTCCAATTTGACTGCTGGTAACGTAGGTCATTAATGTCATAAGTTCGCCGATTCATGGCTGAATGGGCGTACGTCCCCAAGTCAAAGTAGAAGCCGCCCCAGCCACCCGTGCCAGCGGTAGGCTCGTAATCCATCTGCTCCCAATATCGGCGGTTATCTTTGTTGTAAATAGCAACATGCCGTTCACCTGGGGAGCCCTTCATCCAGCTGGCTACCGGCGTGCCGCCATTATTGGGGTCGGTTCCGCGCCATATCTGGTTGAGGAAGTACGCCCCGGTGCCAGGGCTTTGTGCACCCATGCGCATCAGCCCCACGTTGGACTGTACCAACGTGCCATCGGGCCGATAGACGTTGCGCGCATTGTCTACCACATATACGGAAGCGCTATATTGGGATTGCTCGACCCTCTGCCCTGCTCCCCACGCCGCCGGAGGATTCATCCACAGGCGCAGCTCGTTATTGCGGGCCTGCTGGCTACTGGAGTCCAGCAGCGGAACGGAATTCGGTAGCGGCGTGTACCAGATATTGTTTGACGCAAACTGCCATATAGGCTTAGGGAAAGCGCCGCTAGCCGGCGGTGTAGGTGTTGGAGTAGGCACTGGAGAAGGCGTGGGCCCGACCGGAGTTCCGATAACGTCTACGCGGTCGGCTGAGATGGTGGCGCCGGTGGCGGCCGCATTCCGCCGGCCGGTCACCCTTACTTTGAGCGTATGCTGCCCGGTGGCCAGAACAGGGCTGGTCCAGACCACATGGCTGGCTTGGCGGCTTGAGGTATAGAAATCAACATCGGTTTCGCTCCCGCCGTCGATCGATACGGCCGCGATGCCGTGGCCGGGATCGCCGATACCATATAGTTTGACCTGGTTGCCGTTGAACTTGACTTGGTAGTAGGCGTCCACGGCAGATGACCAGTGGTGGTCGTTTTGGTATGCCAGCTGGTCGGCTCCCCACTGGCTCCAGGCGCCCACAAACTCAAACTGGTGCGTACCGGTGCCGGTGGTCCCCTCGTTGATGGAGATTGTTTCGACGACGCTGCCTGTCTTGCCGTAATTACTAAGGAGCAACGATAGGTCGGTGATATTGACCTGACCGTCAGAGTTGACGTCGGCCGCGGGCGGGTTGGCGGCAGATGCCGCTTTGCCGTAATTAGCAAGCAATGCGGACAGGTCGGTGACGTTGACCGTGTTGTCGCCGTTGATGTCGCCTTTAAGGGCGTTAGGGATGGCCGCCAGCGAGAAAAGGATCACATTCACGCTGACGACGCCGACAACGAACGAAAAAACGATGAGATTTCGCGCGGATAAGCGGGTTAGTTTGGGCTGGTTAAGGCTTGGGCGCTTGGCCATGGTTTGGCGCTCGAGTTAATTCTTATGGTTAGTATAGCAGTCACGATGGCGCCCTATAACTAAATGAACCCTTTGCAGGGCTCATTATAGCTAACTATTTTCGTTTTAATGGTCGGGGTGACAGGACTCGAACCTGCGACCTCACGGCCCCCAGCCGTACGCGCTACCAACTGCGCCACACCCCGA
>CBDTXE010000140.1:0-2418 GCA_965364395.1 uncultured bacterium
TCCCCGACCTTCCCCCGGACCAGCGGCCGCGTTTCATCACCAACCTGTCGGGACGCTTTGAGTCCCGCTTTGTGACGGTGGAGATCCTCGGCAGCCCGTCTGTCATGCTCCATGGCATGGAAGGCTCACGCATGGGAATCTGGGTAGCGCACGGAGAGGGCCAACTGCACGTCCCCGACGAAGACGTCCTGGAAGACATCCTCGTGGGAGAGCTGGCCCCTATCCGTTTCATCGACCCCCGCAGCGGGCTAGCGACGGAGCAGTACCCGTTCAACCCCAACGGCAGTCCATACGGCATTACCGCCCTGTGCAGCCCCGACGGACGCCACCTGGCGATGATGCCCCACGGCGAACGGCTATTCCGTGAGCCACGTATCCATTGGCCATGGTACCCGCCCGAGTGGAGCGGGCTTGGCGCCTCCCCCTGGCTCCAGCCCTTTGTCAACGCAGCGCGGTGGTGCCACCTCAACTCGGCAACCTAACCGCAACCACCCTCCGGCGGCGCCCACCACAGCGCCGCCGGAGGGGACCCGCTATTATCGTTCATTGCGCTCGTGGTAACCATCTGGTACGGTGGTACGAAAGGAGCGCCCCAATGGATAAGGACCGGTTTTTTGAAAGCATGGCTAGCCAAGGGCTGGCACTGACGTTTTTGGACGTCCGCCTGAGGACCGCCCCCAGTACGGTGGCAGCGCCAGACATCAGCCTGGATAGCCGGTTTTCGCGCAACGTTCCTTTAAAGACACCCATTGCCAGCGCCGCTATGGATACTGTCACTACCGCCGAGATGGCCATAGAAATGGCCAAATTGGGCGGAATTGGCGTAATCCATGCCGGCCTGTCCCCTCGCGACCAAGCCCGCGAGGTCAAGCGGGTGAAGTACCACCTGAACGGCCTGATTGACAACCCTATCACCATCACTCCTCATGAGACTTTGGCGCAGGTCCAGGAAATGCGCTCATCCAAAGGCTACAAGTTCCATTCCTTGCCGGTGGTAGACGCCAAAGGCAAATTGGTGGGGCTGATGACCCGCAATGATTTTGCCTTCTCACGCGACCTGGGACGCCCGGTATCTTCAGTTATGACCCCGGCATCGGAGCTGGTTACCGCGCCCGATACCACCTCAATCAAGGAAGCTTACGATATCATGGTGGCGCGCAAGAAAAAGACCCTGCCCCTGGTTGATAAAAGCGGTGTCGTCACCGGCTTGTACGTCTTCACCGACGTTGCCCGTATCATCCAGGGAAGCTCCTCCACGCATAACGTCGACGGCAACGGCCGCCTCCGCGTCGCGGCCGCCGTCCCCACCGATGAAGAAGCCCTTGAGCGGATAGAACTGATGCACGACAAGGTGGATGTCATCGTTATCGATACGGCCCGCGGCGACGGCCGTCCGGCGCTGGATACCCTCAAGGCAATCAAGAAGAAATACTCCAAGCTTGACGTGGTTGTGGGAAATATCTCGGAAGGCGAATCCGCCCGCCTGCTTGCCAAAGCCGGCGCCGACGGCATCAAGGTTGGCCAGGGCGGCGGCTCAATTTGCACCACGCGCGTAGAGACAGGTATCGGCTGTCCGCAAGTCACTGCTGTTTATGAATGTGCCAAGGCCGTCCGGGGCATGGACGTTCCGGTCTGCGCCGATGGCGGCATCAGCGACCCGGGCGACATCTCCATTGCCATCGCCGCCGGTGGTGACAGCGTAATGCTGGGCCGGCTCCTAGCCGGCACCAAGGAGACCCCTGGTGAAGTTGTCATGGATAAAGGCAATCTGGTGAAAATGTACCGCGGCATGGGTTCGGCGGCGGCGATGCGGGAAAGCCAGGCCTCGCGGCGGCGCTACGGACAAGTGGCCGGCCAAGCACCGTTGCCTGAGGGCGTCGAGTCATATGTCCCCTATAAAGGACCGGTTGCCGACGTCATGTACCACTACGTAGGCTCACTGCGCAAAAGCCTGCAGTATTGCGGGGCGGCGGACATTGCGGCACACCATAAGACCACGGGCTTCCACCGCATAACCAATGCCGGCGTCCGGGAATCGCGGCCACACGATGTCAGCGTCATCTCCCGAGCACCTGGCTATTCCGACGACCTCGACTAACTGATTCCCAGGCCAGCCAGGCGCTGCAGCAAGTCCGTCACGGGACGGACAATCTGCTCCACCAGGTCCAGTATTGCATTTAAGAATGCAATAACGCCGTTAAAGGCGTTTTGAAAAGCTTCAAATATGTCCATGCCCGCAATTATACTCGCTGGCAGCCGCTAATCTACGGCATATCCGCTGGCAGCCGTTTTTTTAAAAGCCGCGTCCGCCGGCGCCTACGGGTGGCCGACGTCGCGGTCATTCAATATCAACTATATGTTAGGCGTAGTGAGCACTGCCCTGCGGCGCAAACAAATGCCTTACCACCGATACCAGCC
>CBDTXE010000141.1:0-2408 GCA_965364395.1 uncultured bacterium
CCGGCCCCATCAGCCTGTGTTTCAACTACGGCGGCCGCCGCGACATCGTGCAGGCGGTCAACCGCATGCTGGCCGACCCTAGCTTGAAGTCGGTTGACGAACAGTCATTTGGCGGCTGGCTCACCACGGCAGGGTTGCCGGACCCAGACCTTATAATCCGCACGTCAGGAGAGCTACGCTTAAGCAACTTCCTCATATGGGAGGGAGCCTATAGCGAGCTATATTTTTCAAACAAGCTTTGGCCAGATTTCAATGAAGCCGAGCTGGACGCGGCCTTGGCCGATTACGCCAATCGCAAGCGAAACTTTGGTAAGTAATTGATAGCGGGAAAGGGGCGGCGCGGTGCCGCCCCCAATTGTTTGGCGGTTACCCGCCAAACAGGCTGAGCCCGTACGGCTCCAGGCTGCGCTGCAGTACGCCCGTGTAATAAGAGGGTATCGCGTACAAATACTGCTCGGTACCCTTGAGGGCCAACTCCAGCGTCTGCTCCAGACTTTCCGCGGTGCACAGCACCAGGTCCGCTACGGACTTGATGCCGGCTTCCGCCAGCAGCTTGGGTAGGTCGCGGTGGCCGCACATGTGGAGGAAGTCAAGCGTGACGGCACTCAGGTCAGACCAGGTGTCAGGAAGCGAGCCTTCGTGGCGCAGCTTCAGCTGGCTTCTTCCCAGTGTGTACTCGGTCACGTCGCAGTAGTGCGCCGCGATACCGGGAACTCGCATCAGCTGCGAACGCGACAGCGAAACCAATTGTGCCACATTATGGATGCCTTCCTTGCGCAGCGCCGTCTTGAGTCGCTCGGGCAGATCCAGGTCGCTGACGGGCACGCGGGCCAGGCTGCGGTGCAGTGACAGCCGCGGCAGGTGCCCCTGAGTATCTGGCTCCACCGGAACCGGATCGCCAACGGCTACGTCGCTAATCGTGAGGCCGCGTTCTTCCATCAGCGCCCGGACGATGCCAAGCTGCCGCTGGATGCCGGGGGCGTCGCCCCGTAGGCAGCCACTGACGCGGAAACTGAAAGGCACTTCAAATTCGCCGGGCATTCCGTCTCTTTTCATGTTTGGAGGTACGGACAGGCATACTAATACCATATTACGTGACATTACACAAATCCTCTGCGGCATCGGCTAGCGCAAGCCAGGGGTTTCAGGCTACAATAAAACGGTATGCTTATTCTCGTAATTCTCGCCGTTATTCTCATCTTTGGGTTCCTGGTATTTGTGCACGAACTGGGGCATTTTGTAGCGGCGCGCCGCAGCGGCGTGGACGTGCACGAGTTTGGTTTTGGTTTTCCGCCGCGCCTATATGGCAAAAAACTCGGCCGCACGGTCTATTCCATCAACGCATTGCCCCTGGGCGGTTTTGTGAAGCTCAAGGGTGAAAACCTGACCGACAAATCCAGCGGCAGCTTTGGCGCCGCTTCATTTTGGGGTAAGACCAAGATCCTGTTTGCCGGCGTTGCCATGAACGCGCTGACGGCCTATGTAGTCTTGGTTTGGCTGTGCGTCACCGGATTACCGCCGGTCATCCCGGGGCAGTTCAGCTACGGGACGCAGTCACAGGCGCAACCCAAGCGGGTCATGGTCCTGGACGTGGTCAAAAACTCGCCGGCCGAGCAGGCCGGGATAAAAAAAGGCGACAAGATCCTTGGTGCCACCGATGACGGAGCCACCCTGGCAACCTTTGAGACCGCCCAAGACTTGGTAGGGTTCACTAAGGACAACGCCGGCGACCAGGTCAATTTGAATGTTTTGCGGCGGGGCGAAGACGCTCCCCAGGCCGTAAACGTGCAACTGCGCGGCACGGATAGCAAAGAAGGCCACTTGGGCGTGACGCCATTTGAAACCTCACAGATTAAGTACGGCTTCTTTGACGGCCTAGTGACCGCCGCCGGCCTGACGCTCCAGCTGATGTGGGCTACCCTGGCGGCATTTGGCGGTATGATTGCCGGCCTGTTTACGCAGGGGCAGGTGAGCCAAAATGTTGCCGGACCGGTAGGCATCGTGGTAATCCTGAAAAACGTCATGGATTTTGGGATTCCCTATGTGCTGATGTTTGTGGCTTCAATCTCCATTTCTTTGGCCGTGGTAAATGCCTTGCCGCTGCCTGCCCTGGACGGGGGCCGCTGGCTATTGGCGGCCGTCCAGCGGTTTACGCGGCGCCAGCTGTCAGATCGCGCCGAGGGCATCGTGCACGCCGCCGGATTCTTTGCATTAATAGCCTTGATGGTCGTAATCACATTTTTTGATATCAAGAGGCTCGGGTAGGCGTGACCAGCGCCCAAACCGGTCCACTTAGCCACAGCCAGCGTATCCGTCTGGTCCCGTGGAACGTCGGCCAGGCGCTGGTGGTTTTTTTGGTGCCATGGGTACTGGTGCCGCTGGCGCTGGTTATCTGGGCGGCCATGCTT
>CBDTXE010000142.1:0-2367 GCA_965364395.1 uncultured bacterium
CAAGCACACCGCCGATGTACTGGGCGTCGCGCCCAGGTAACGGATCGGTGCCGGAGGGTTTCGGTTGGATAAGCCTGCTTCCGGCAGGCTGCTAAACCCCACTCCGGAAGAGTGTAAGCAATCCAACACGGGTCCTGGTTTGCCGGTAGGCAACTGCCGCCAGACCAGCGTGAGTCACCTCGTTCGCGAGGCCCGGTGAAATCCCGGGGGCAAGGCGTGAGACCTGGCCACATGACCCGCCTCTTCACACGGTGGCCTATCTGGGCTTTCGTAGGGACCGCATCCATCGGGTGCGGTCCCTGAACCGTTCTTATGCCTTTTATCGATCGCAAATGGTTTCTGGAAGACGCCGTTACCCTGGCGCCTGCACTGCTGGGCGCGGTACTGGTCCACCAATCGCCCAGCGGCGAGACTGCCGGAATTATCGTGGAAACCGAAGCCTACCGCCAGGACGATGCGGCCAGCCATTCCTTCAGGGGTAAGTCCGCCCGCAACGCCGTCATGTTTGGGCCGGCGGGACGGGCGTATGTCTACTTCACTTATGGCATGCACCACTGCTGCAACGTGGTCTGCGGCAACGGTACTATGGCGCAGGCGGTGCTAATCCGGGCGCTCCAGCCAACTGAAGGGATTGGACTAATGGCGGCCCGCCGCGGTACCGGCCGGCTCACTAACCTGTGTAGCGGTCCGGCCAAATTGACCCAGGCCATGGGCATCATAGCAGCGCACAATGGCATCAGCCTGTTGTCTCCGCCGCTGTTCATTACGCCAGGCAGCCTGCCTGCAGACGTAGCCATCAGCCCGCGCATTGGCATCACAAAAGCCATGGATAGGCCATGGCGCTTTTTCATACCCGGCAATCCACACGTAACACCTCATAGATTTAACCGTAACCACGTATAATAGCGCTTATGAGCAAGCGCCGCGCAATAAGGACCCTAATATACGCTTTTGTCGTGCTGGCACTGTCAGCGTTTGGCGTCAGTGTATCGCAGTCGGGCGAGCTGACATTTCCGGATCCGGCACGCGCGGTGAAGCCTGGCTATTTTGCCGTCAAAACCGTACACGACGGCGACACTATTGATGTCATGATGGCCGGCAAGACGGAGACCGTGCGCCTGATTGGCATAGACACACCCGAGACAAAAGATCCGCGCAAACCGGTCCAATGCTTTGGCAAGGCCGCATCACAACAAACCAAATCGCTACTTGAAGGCAAGTCAGTGAAGCTGGAGGCGGATCCGGTTAGCGGTGACCGGGACAAGTACCAGCGCTTGCTGCGGTTTGTCTACCGCGACGACGGGCTATTCATTAACCAGTACCTAGTCGAGAATGGCTATGCCTTTGCGTACACCATATTTCCCAATTCAAAACTGGACGATTTCAGAGTTTGGGAAAAAGTCGCCCGCGCCCAAAGCCGCGGCCTTTGGGGTGGCTGCCAAACCAAAGAGAACCGCGATAAGCGCGAGACCTTGCCGGAGTAGCTACTCGCGCGGGGCGATGGCTTCTGGCTTGCCGACCTTGGCATTAAGCAGAATCTGGCGGATCTCGCCGTCAGGGTCCTTGATGGTAGTCTCGTGGGTGTCGTTGAAATGGGTCACTAAATGGTGGCTCATGATCTCCTGCAAGTCTTTGAGCTTGAATTTCAACTCTTCCAGTTCAGAATTGAGGGTCTGAAAATCCCGGTCAGCGTCCAGCAGCTTCTTAGCCTGCTGCCGCTTGGTAGTCAGTTCTTTGACTTCCTCCTGGAGTGTTTGGTATTCCTCGTTCTGCAACAGGACATCCTTGATGTTGTCCTTCATGTCTTTAATTTTGCCGCGCGTCTCATCCACTTCCTGCATCAGCCGGTGAATGGCTCCAAGAGTACTTTCATCTTCGGGCGCCGGTGTTTTCTCATCCATAGGTGTTCGCCTCCTTACCGTAACCAGTATACCTATTTGGTCAGGTACCGCCAATAATATACAGGCGGCGTTCGGCGCGTGTCACGGCCGTATATAGCCACCGCCGCCAATCGTCGTCGCTCATGTGCTGGTTGCGTTCTTCAAAAAGCAGTACCGTGTCGGCTGATGACCCCTGAGCCTTATGTACGGTTAGGGCGTAGCCAAAGTCAAATAGGTCTCCGCGGGCTTTCTTGTCAAAACCCGGCGCCAGTGGCATGTTCTTGACGGTTTCTTTGGCGCCAAACTGCTCGCGCAGCAGATAGCCCTCGTATTCAAAATCGTCATCTATCCGGACACCGGCCCGCCACCACAGGGCGTCGTCGTCTTCGTCGGCTGGATGTATCCACTGGATCACGCCGCTCATGCCGTTATATAGCTTGGCTGACGGGTTGTTGCGCAGGCAAATCACGTGGTCACCGGCGGTTGG
>CBDTXE010000143.1:0-2352 GCA_965364395.1 uncultured bacterium
GGAGACAACATGGCAGATACAAACGTCAAAGAACTATTGGAAGCCGGCGTGCATTTTGGGCACCAGACCCGCCGCTGGAACCCGCGCATGCGCCCCTTCATTTTTGGGGCCCGCGGCGGCGTCCATATCATCGACCTAACCAAGACAATGGACCAGCTAACCCAGGCCAAGTCGTTTGCCCGCAGCGTAGCGGCCGAAGGCGGCAAAGTGCTGTTTGTGGGCACCAAGCGCCAGGCCAAAGCCATCGTGCAGGAAGCCGCCCAGTCTGCCGGACAGCCCTTTGTCACCGAGCGTTGGCTAGGCGGCATGCTAACCAATTTCCGGACAATCCAGACACGGGTTAAACGCCTGAAAGACCTGGAAAAAGGCCTGGAAAGCGGCGACTTTGCCAGCAAGTACAACAAGAAGGAAGTCCTGGACCTCACCAATGAAAAAGACGCCCTCCAGCGGGTGTTTGGCGGCATCAAAGATATGTCGGAACTGCCCAAGGCCGTTTTTGTCATCGATATGGTGCGCGACGACATCGCGATCAGTGAGGCCCGCAACCTGGGCATCCCGGTAATCGCCGTGGTTGACACCAATGCCAACCCCGCTTTGGCCGACTACCCGATTCCGGCCAACGATGACGCTATCAAGGGGCTGCGCCTGCTGGCCGGCCAGATCGCCGAAGGCGCCAAAGACGGCGCCGCCACCCATGCCAAGCAGGCGGCCGACAAGCAGGCCGACGGCTCCGCCGAGTGATAGACTAGATACAAAGGAGACCAGAGTGAGCGTAACAGTAGAAGATATCAAGAAACTGCGCGATATGACCGGCGCAGGCATGATGGACGCCAAAAAGGCCCTTGTTGAGGCCGGCGGCGACATGGACAAGGCAATGGACGCGCTGCGCAAAAAAGGCGCCGCCAGCGCCGCCAAGCGGGCCGACCGGGAGGCTAAGGAAGGCATGATTGCCAGCTACGTGCACGGCGGAAAAATCGGCGTGCTAGTTGAGCTCAACTGTGAGACGGACTTTGTTGCTCGCACGGAGGACTTTAAGGCGTTGGCCCACGACTTGGCCATGCACATCGCCGCCAGCGCTCCGGAATACCTTAATCCGGAATCGGTGCCGGAAGACGTCGTGGCCAAAGAACGCGCTTTCTACGCCGACGAGGTTAAGGACAAGCCGGCGGAAATCCAGGACAAGATCATTACCGGCAAACTGGCCAAGTATTATGAAGGCGTTTGCCTGACCAAACAGGCCTTTGTGAAAGACCCCGACAAGAACATTGAACAGCTGATAACTGACGCCGCCGCCAAACTGGGCGAGAACATCGTGGTCCGGCAATATAGCCGCATTGAGCTGGGAGGCCAGCTGTAATGGTGGCCGGCCTGGTCAAAAGTGCCGCACCGCGCATGGATAAGGCGGTAGCCCACCTGGAAGACGACCTCCGTAGCCTGCGTACCGGGCGTGCCAGTACCGCAATGGTGGAGAACCTGACTATTGAGCAATGGGGATCACAGCAGCCACTGAAGGCGGTGGCTACCATTACTACTCCCGACGGCCAGACCATTGCGATCAGCCCTTGGGACAAGAATCTGGTGGCGCCAATTGAGAAAATGCTGCGTGAAAACCATGCGCTGGGACTTAACCCGATGAGCGATGGCAACATTGTGCGTCTTAACGTGCCGCCCATGACCGAGGAGCGCCGCCGTACCATTGTCAAAGAAGTCGGCCAGAAGGTGGAGGCCTGCAACATCGCCATGCGGCAGATAAGGCACGATGTCCTGGGCGACGTCAAAAAGCTGGCCAAGGCCGGCGAGGCGACGCAGGACGACGAGCGCTACGCCGAGCAGGAACTAAACAAGATCATCGACACGTACAAGAAAAAGATCGATGATATTGCCAAGGCCAAAGAGGCCGAGATCATGACCGTTTAAATTAGCAACTATGGAACCGGCGGCAATATCTGTAATGCCACAACACCTGGCGGTAATTCCCGACGGCAACCGCCGCTGGGCTAAGGCGCGCGCCCTGTCTTCATCGGATGGCCATAAGGCGGGGTACCAAAATCTGACGGCCATTGCCGACGCCGCTTTTGCCCGTGGCATCAAGTACGTTACGGCGTACGTCTTTTCAACTGAAAACTGGCAGCGCACCAAACCGGAAGTGGACTTCCTGATGGGCTTGGTGGGCTGGGTGGCGACCCACGAGGGCAAGCGTTACATGGAAAAGAATATCCGCCTGCGCGCCCCCGGGTCGCGTGAGGGGCTTGACCCCAAGCTGGCCAAAAGCTTAGACGACCTGGAGGCTAAGACCAAGGACAACACCGCCGGCACCATGACGAAATATCAAAACGGTCCCGGTATCGACGA
>CBDTXE010000144.1:0-2321 GCA_965364395.1 uncultured bacterium
CCTACCGGAGTCAATGGCGGCATCGTATACGATTCAACGCTAAATAAGTTCAAGCTATATGAGAACGGCGCCTACAAGGTCCTTTGCAATACCACTGATCTTGGCTGTGGCAGCACGCCAACTACGTCGCTGCAGCAGGCGTATAACAATTCAACCAACCCTGAAATAACCATTGACGCTACCCGCGGCGCGCTGACCGTTCGGGACGCCGCCACGCCCATCGCGGCCAACCTGTTTGAGGTTCAAAGCAACAACGGCGCTGCGACATATTTGGCAGTTACCGCCAATGGGATTTCCGTAGCCGGCGGCGCCGCCGTGTCGGGACAACTGCAGCTGTCCGAGGGTACAACCGCCGCCAATGGCATCGCGTTTGGCAGCGATACCGGTCTCTACCGGTCAGTGGCTAACACTTTAAAGACCGACGACATGCTGCATGCCAACGGTGGACTAACGGTTAACAGCGTCGGCTCCAGCGGTGTCTATATAAACAATACGCTGTCCGATACCGCCGCCACTGCCGTGTATGGCACCAACATCCAGTCCACGTTAAGCCCGGCAGCTAACTCGGCATCGGAGTTCCGGGCCTTAAACATGACGGCATTGGTACCAACGGCCTCGGCTGCCGACTTCACCAATATCATCAAAGGTGCCCAGATAGAGACCAGGTGGCAAGGGGCGGGCAGCGCTGGCACGCTGGTTGGCGCGATGGCAAACGTGTGGATCCCGGGCGCGGCGCAGAGTTTTGGAACCATTTCCAGCGCAATTGGTCTGCAGACAAACGTTGGCGAGTTTGCATCGTCGGCAATCACCGGGACCATTGCCAGCGCGACCGGCTTGCAAGTTACCTCTAACACCAGGGCTAATGTGACCCTGCAGAACAACTACGGCATCGATGTCCAGACGCAAACCGCCGGCAGCGTCTCAGATATTGGAGTGCGCATTGCCAAGGCCGATACCTACACTTTGCAACTTAGCGACAGCGGCGGCACGGCGGCGGGTGGCATTACTTTTGCCACCGATACTAATCTTTACCGGTCGGCCGCCAACACCCTGCGTACCGATGACAGCCTGGTTTTAGCGGGTGACCTGCAGGTGGCTTCGGGCAATTTTATTGGCAGCAGCGCCGATTACGGCATCCGGTACGCGCAGACGGCGGAAGGCGCCTACGTTGCCACTAATTCAAACGGGAATATTTATTTGAACATCGACAGTGGCAATAACGATGCCGACACTCGGTCATTGGTGGTGGCCAAGAACGGTGCTGACGCCGCGGGTACGCCGTTGTTTACGGTCAGTGAGGCCGGTAATCTGACGGCTTCCGGCACGTATAACGGCAACACGTTTACTTCCAGCGCCTTGTCCTTCTCGGCCGCCGGCGCGGCTACCATCCAGTCGGCCGCTTCGCAAGCGCTGAACTTGACGGGCAACGCTGCCAGCACCATATCCACGTCTGCCGGCAACCTGACGCTGCAGGGCGGCAGCGGCACCGTAACGCTGGGTTCAACCACAACATTGACCGCTACCGGGGCGCTGACGGTCAGCTCAGGCGGCGCGGCGGCGCTGACGCTGGATTCCGGTTCGGGTACTATCGTGCTGGTTGACGGGACGCTGCAACGGAATGCGACCGGGCTGACGATAGACCTTAACAACGCGGCGGCCAGCTCCCTATCGGTGACTAACTCGGGCGCCGGGGTAGCGTCGGTGTCTGTTGAGGCCGGCGGGGCGTACACTGGCGCGGGCGCCGTTTCGGTGTCATCGGCCGCGTCGGCGGCGCTCACAATAACTGGCAACGCGGCTAGTACGTGGAGTACATCCAGCGGGCAGTTGACGCTGCAGTCAGGTTCAGGAACCCTCAGCTTTGGTTCTACTACGGCTTTGACTGCCACGGCGGCTTTGTCCCTTGACGCCGGAGGTACCGGCACACTGGCCGTAGGCACCGGCGCCAACAATAAGACGGTCAACGTGGGAGCTGTTGGATCAACCGCCAATACCACGGCACTTAACCTGGCCACTTCAACTGGGGCAGCCCAGACCGTGGCCGCGGGTTCTTCTAACGTTGGCAGCAGCGTGACTCTGACGGGGGGAGCGTCGTCGGTGGCCGTCACAAACGCAAATATCTCTCTTACCGGTACAACCATCGCCAATGGCAATATTTTGGCCCAAGGAGCCGCCACCGCTACCACCGGCACTACCGAGGCCGTCTCGCGCACCAATGTTACTACCGTGACGCTGACGGCGGCCGGCGGGTTTGCCAATAACGATGTCATTTTCATCAACAACGCTGGGCAGGATTACTACACTCGGATTACGTTGGGCGGTGG
>CBDTXE010000145.1:0-2293 GCA_965364395.1 uncultured bacterium
CACCACGGCAGCCAACGTCTACCACGGCGACGGTGCCTTGCAGCTGGTGACCGCCAGCTCGGCGGCCAACACCGGTGCCACGGTCAATACGTTCACCAGCGCGCTCACGCCGGGCACTTATACCTTAAGCTTCAGGGCTCGGGCGACTACGGCGTTCTCGACTTTCAGTGTCTCAACCACGGGCGGCGGCACCCCGGCCTGTCTCTCCGGCCAAACATTGACCACTAGTTTCCAGCAGTTCACCTGTACATTTACTGGTAGCGGCACTAACATTACGGCAATCAACTTCTTTACGACCACGGCCACCCAGCGCACCATCTACATTGATGCCGTCCAGGTGGTATCCGGCTCGGTTGCCGGACCTTACACCATGGGCAAGATTAGCGTCAACGGAGTCGTCAATAGTCCAGTGGCCTTCCAGAGCAGCAGCAATTCCACAACTGCCTTCCAGGTGCAAAATTCTGCCGGTAATACGCTATTTAACATAGATAGCACCAACGGATATGTCATAAATACCGGCATTACCGCACCTGGAAATTTGCTGGACAATCCAAGTTTTGAGGCAGGCGTAACAGATGCCGATTCTGGCTGGAGGTTGCTTGCTGGAGGCAATCCCATCGCCATCATCAACGATTCGGCTAACGCACGCAGCGGTAACAAGGCTGTGCGCATAACGCCCACCGGAGGGTCATCGGCCGCGTATTCCAAGCTGTATGAAGTAACTCCCGGCGACACGCTTTATCTTGAAGGGTACGCCAAGAGCGCGGTTGGAACCAATGGCGGCGGCGGACTGGAAATGCAGTTTTACGACAAGGATCGTGGATTGCTCACATTTGAGGACTCGGGTGTGACACCCGGTGTAAACTCTTACGTACTTAGTTCCGTGACCGCGACGGTGCCAGCCAATGCGAAATACGTTGAGGTCTATCCCTGGGTAGATACATCATCAACTACTGGAACGTGGTACTTCGACGACTTGTACTTCAAGAGGACAAGTGACCAGGCACCAATGGTATACAAAAACTCGGCTGATTCAGGGAATGCTTTCCAGCTTCAAAACGCGTCAAGCATAAATATGCTAAATGTTGATACGGCAAATAACGAAATCCAAATCGGCAACCTAACGGCAGCCAATAATGCTGGCACAAAGTTGATGTTTGGAGACAGGGGCAATGTTTGGATAACCGAAAGCGGAGCAACCGATAGCGACCAGCTACAGCTTCAGGGCAAACTAGGAATCAACTTGTCGGTAGGCGCAACACCCGCGGACGTAATGACGGTAAGCGGTACCGGACAGGCTTTGTTTAAGAATTCGAGTAACTCCACTAATGCCTTCCAGATACAAAACGCATCTGGTGAGCAAGTACTTAACGTGGACACCACCACTGCCAACCGCATTACCAACCACGGCATGGAAACTAACACCGCGGGCTGGGCTGCTTTTGGTGCCGGCACCGGACTGGCAATCGCCCGCAATACAACATCCACAAACAACTATCTCGGCGCTGGAAGTCTGCAAATAACTACGGCGTCTTCCGCCGCAAACACCGGCGCATCTGTTAACACCTTCACCAGTGCCATTACTCCAGGCACCTACACCCTGAGCTTTATGGCCAAGGCATCTGCCAGTTTCAATACCTTCAACGTGTCAATTACCGGCGGCGGCGCCCCGGCCTGTTTCTCTGGGGATACTGTTGCAGCGCAATACCGCCGATATACCTGCACCTTTACCAGTAGCGGCACCAACGTGACGGCGATCAACTTCTTTACCACTACCAGTACCCAGCGCACCCTCTACATAGACAACGTCATCCTGGTGCCCGGGGCGGGCAATGCACTGTCGCAGGGCATGAGCAAGCTGCAGTTCAACGGCGTGGTGGGCAGCCCGCTTGCCGTCCAAGGCCAGAGCGAATCTAGAACCATGTTTGAAGTACTTGGAGCCAGCGGCGGGTCGGCCTTACGCGTAGACACGACCAGCTCCAGCTACGCCATGGTGGAGGTTGGTGGCACCGGGTTCAGCAACTCTGAGCTGATATTGATGCAAGGGGCTAACGCAAAGTGGAGCATATTGGCCGACGACTCAGGGCTGGGCGGTACTAGTGGCTTTGGAATCTACAACTACACGGCCGGAGCATACACTTTTGGCATGGAGGCAGCCACTGGCGCTGCCACATTCAAAAACTCAACCAACTCTGGAGCCGCCTTCCAGGTTCAAAACTCGGCCGGTGAGAAGCTGTTTAATGTTAACACCGGCGCCAACAGCAACTACGTTACCAATGGCGGCATGGAGCTA
>CBDTXE010000146.1:0-2274 GCA_965364395.1 uncultured bacterium
CACGTCTTCCACCGGCGGATAGTTGCGCAAGCGCTTGCTCAGCTTTTGCCCGTCAGCGGCCATGATCATGCCGTTGACCAGCACGTGCCTGTACGCCGGGCGGCCGAAAACAATGGTCGACAGCACATGCTGCACATAAAACCACAAGCGGGTCTGGTCGAGGCCTTCACCGATGTAGTCAGCCGGAAAGGACGCCTCAAACACGTCTTTGCGCTCAAACGGATAGTGCTGCTGCGCGGCCGGCATGGACCCGGATTCAAACCAGCAGTCAAAGACTTCCTCTACCCGCCGGTATGATTTGGCATCTTTCTTGACAGTGATTTGGTCGATACCCGGGCGGTGGAGGTCAAACTCGCCGTCATGCCCGCTGAGTAGGCGCAGCTCGTCCAGGCTGCCGACAACCAGGTAATCGGTATCGTCATCCTCGTTCACCCAGATTGGGATGGGCGCGCCCCAGAACCGGTTGCGGCTGACAGACCAGTCGCGAGCGTCGGCCAGCCAGTTGCCAAAGCGTCCATCCTTAACGTGCGACGGCACCCAGGTGATTTGTTGGTTGTTTTCCACCAGCCGGTCGCGGAGGTCGGTCACCCGGACATACCAGCTAGGTGTCGCAAAATAGAGCAGCGGCGTATCGCAGCGCCAGCAGAACGGATAGGTATGGGTAAAGGTTTCAGCGGCGAACAACTTCCCTTTCTTTGCCAGGTCGGCGACGACCAGTGGGTCGGCGTCTTTGAAGAAAGTACCCACGATGGCTTCCAGCCCCTCCACTTTCCCCATGCCGGCGGCCACCCGCCCGTCAGCGTCCACGCTTTCAATCAGCGGCAGGTGCTCGCGCTGCCCTAGGAGCAGGTCGGTCTCACCGTAGCGCGGCGCCACGTGCAGGATACCGGTGCCGTCTTCCAAGCTGACCGAATCGTCGGCGTAAATCTTCCAGGCGTTGGCTTTCTCATCTGATTCCAAACCCGGCACGTCGTACAGGGGCTGGTAGCTATTGCCCACCAGCTGGCTGCCTTTGCGGGTCCCGACCACCTTGTACTCGGCTTTCCGTAGCTCCAGCTCTGATACGCGGGCTTTGGCAAGAACCAGGCGCTCACCCTTGCGCCAAGAATCGCCATCCGTCTGAAGCTCTACAGTGACATATTCCGCCTCCGAATCCACGGCCAGCGCGGCGTTGGCCGGCAGCGTCCAAGGCGTGGTGGTCCATGCCAGGAATGCGGTATTGGGATCATCTTTACTTTGCAACTTCACATAGACGCTGGGATCCTCCACGCCGTCTTGGTAGCCCTGGTTGAGCTCAAAGTTGGAAAGGGGCGTGGCGCACCGCGGACAGTATGGCGATGACCGAAAGCCCTTGTAAACCAAGCCTTTGGCATGGAGCTGGCTAAATACCCACCAGACGCTCTCTATGTAATTGTCATCCAGCGTGGCGTAGTCGTTTTCCACGTCCAGCCAGCGGCCAAACCGTTCAAAAAACTTAATCCATTCGCCCTGGTAATGAAAAACGCTGTCCTTACAGGCTTGGGCAAACTTTTCGATACCGTACTCCACGATGGCGCGCTTGTTTTTGATGCCCAGCTGCTTTTCAACCAAAGTCTCCACCGGCAGGCCGTGGGTGTCCCAGCCGGCGCGGCGCGGCACATAGTACCCGCGCATAGTGCGGTAACGGGTTACGGCGTCTTTTTCGACGCTAGCCAGGGCGTGGCCGTAGTGCGGCAAGCCGTTGGCAAAGGGCGGTCCGTCGTAAAAGCGGAAACGCTTGGCGCCCTCCCGGTTCTTGAGGCTTTGCCGGAAGGTGTCTTCCTTCTGCCATACCGCGATTATTTCTTCTTCAAATTTGGGAAAGTCGGCTGGATCGGCTTTCTTCATAATTGGTCTCCTTAGCGATACAAAAAAGCCCCCGTAAGTGCAGGAGTCCTGGCGGACGGTACCATCCTGCTTCCTTGGTTGGGCGCTTGGTTTGGCACGTGTTACGCCTTGCGTACGTCCGGTTCTAATAGGCGCCTGGCTGCCAGGGGCCGTTCTTCCGGCTGCATTCGCGGGTGATAGCCGCTTAGAAGCCGCTCGGGCGGCCTCGTGCATTTATGTTTGTGATTTTAAGGATACGGGTGCGGGCGCCGTTTGGCAATCACCCCGACAGCGACCGGTTTGCCAGGTCCGCCAGCAGACGGAGCAGCAAAAATGCAACGATGGGAGACAGGTCCAAACCCATGCCGCCGCCCGGCAGTACTTTGCGGATGGGCGCCAGCACCGGCTCGGTGACGTCGTAGACAAAAC
>CBDTXE010000147.1:0-2241 GCA_965364395.1 uncultured bacterium
CCGGACATTCGCACGCTCGGCGCCGGACAAAAAATAACGGCCCCGGAGGGCCGCTATTGGTTGTGTTTCGTTTGGTTTTTGTATTGAGTACTGTTTTTGTTCAAGTACCTATTTACAGATTAGCGTAAGCGTAAAATACCTGTCAATACATTTATTAAGACTTTTTCCACTTTCTTCGACTTTTTTCTGTAAATGTGGGCTTGGAAATTGGACGGAGGGCTGGCAGACTGTGTTGGCGAGGCCGGCGGGCGAGCCGGCGCGTTAACAAAAAGGAGCTGACATGCGCATCACAAGGTACCCGCAATCGTGCCTCAAAATTGCCAAGGACGGACTGCCGATACTCGTCGACGTTGGCACGATGGCCACCGCGGACGGCGGCGTGGAGGCCTTTGGAAAAGTTGAGGCCGTAGTGTTTACGCATCGCCATTCGGACCATCTCGACGTCCAGGCAGCGCGCGATTTTTTAGCCGCGGGCGTGCCGGTCTATGGCAACGCCGACGTCGCCGAGGCCATTGGCAGCCACGACGTGGAGGTTATTGACGACGGGGAAGAGCTGGTTATCGCCGACTTCAAGTTCAAAGCCTTCAAAATGGACCACTGCCTGATGGTAGACGGCAGCCCAGGGGTGCCCAATACCGCCTTCCTGGTGGATGACAGGCTGCTCTTACCTGGCGACAGCACTGATAGCGGCGCCGTCAGGGCCGATATCGTGGCCGTGCCCGTCTTTGGGCCGGATATCAGCCTGCACGACGCCTACCGGCTCCTGGAGGCTACCCAGGCCAAGGTGGCGATACCGGTACACTACGACATCGCCCAGCTTAATCCGGCGGTTTTTGAGAAACTGGGCGGCAAGTACCACCCCAGCCTGAGGATTAAGATTATTCAGAGCGGCCAGACCATCGAAGCCTGAGCGTCGCGTTAGCGCAATTTAACCTGGCGGCCAGTTTCGCGCTCTTGCTCGCGCCGCTTAATGGTTTCCCGCTTGTCATAGCGCTTTTTGCTGGCTCCAATACCCACTTCTAGCTTTACCAGACCGCGTTCTTCCAGCAAAGCCAGGGGAACGGCCTGTTTGCCGCTTTGCTTGCTGCCAATCAGGCCATCCAGCTGTTTGCGGTGTAGCAGTAGCTTCCGCACCCGTGTGGGGTCGGGCTTTTGGGCTACCGCCGGCCCGTAAGGGGTGAAATAGGCGTTGTTCAGCCAGGCTTCGCCGCCCCTGATGGTCACAAAGCTGCCTTTCAGGCTGACATTGCCAGATTTGGCGCTTTTCACCTCCGGTCCGGACAACACCAATCCCGCCACGACCTTGTCGGTAATGGCGTAATCAAAGGTGGCCCGTCGGTTTTTGGCGAGTAGCTTCATGTCGTCATTATACCGCTATCAAGGGATAAGTGCTTATCACGGCCCATATGCAAGCCCGCGCCGGCTTTTTGGATACCGGCGCCCAGCCCGCTATAATAAAGACCATGAATTTGCCACAGCTAAGCCAAATCCTGGCTGACGCCGCCAAAAAAGCCTACAACGTCGGCGGCCTAAAGCCGGAAATCAGCTATCCCGACCCCAAGTTTGGCGACTACGCCACCAACGTAGCGTTTGGCCTCGCCAAGGAACTGCGGGCGGCTCCGGCAGTTATCGCTGAGAAGATCTGCACCTCAATTGACAGCCCGCTGGTCGCCGAGTCTTCGGCTGTCAACGGTTTCATTAATCTGCGAATGACCGAGCAGTACTGGATAGGGCAGCTCCATGGCGTCACGCCATCCTACGGCCAGTCAGAGCTTGGTAAAGGCAAAAAAGCCTTAGTTGAATTTATCTCCGCCAATCCCACTGGGCCGTTGACGCTGGCAAACGGCCGCGGCGGTTACTTGGGCGACGTGCTCGCCAATGTCTTGGCCCATAGCGGGTACCATACCGAGAGGGAATATCTCCTGAATGACGCCGGCCACCAGATTGACGTCCTTAAAGCCAGCGTCAAGGCGGCGGCCATGGAGGCACTGACTGGCAAGCCCCAGGCGCTGCAGGAGTCTTACAAGGGCGAATACATAACCCATTGGGGCCAGGCCATCGCGGCGGACATCAAGCGGCGTCAACCGGTGGCCAGCCAAAACCCGCACGACTTGGAGCACATAGTGGAAGAAGCCGTCCGCGAGGCGGGCGTACTCCAACACATCATCGGCCAGCTGAAAGAAGCGGTCGCCCGGATGGGAGTCGACATCGTGACCGGCGGCGGTCCGGGGCTGATGGAAG
>CBDTXE010000148.1:0-2148 GCA_965364395.1 uncultured bacterium
CGATCTGGCCATCGAGATGGGCGCCGCCTATCCGGAACTGGAAGAAGCCAAGGAATATGAAGAAGTTGAACGCCTGCTGGGCGCTATCAACACCGAGACCGTCGTGGGGCTGCGCGATCGCGCCATCATTGAGCTGCTGTTTTCCGGCGGCCTGCGCGTCAGCGAGCTGGTTGGCCTGGACCGCGACCACATCAACCTAGACCGGCGCGAGTTCAGTATTCGGGGCAAGGGCCAAAAGGATCGCCTGATCTTTATCTCCCCCCAGGCCGCCGCCTGGCTGGACCGGTACCTGAAAAGCCGCAATGACAACTTCAAGCCGCTATTCATCCACTACTCCGGCACCCAAGACGGCCTGGACGACGGCGCCTACACCCGTCTGACCGTCCGCAGCGTCCAGCGGCTGGTCCAGCGCTACGCCAAGCTGGCAGGCATTACCAAGCGCGTGACGCCGCATACTTTCCGGCATTCATTTGCCACTGATCTCCTGCATAACGGCGCCGACCTGCGCAGCGTCCAAAGCCTGCTGGGCCACGCCAATGTCTCTACCACCCAGATCTACACCCACTTGACCGACCCGCAGCTGCGCAAGGTCCACGAGCAGTTCCACCGGAAGCGGTAGCCAGCTACAACAAATCTGCTCCGGTAATATGCAGATACCAATCGATTATCGTGACGCCAAACCAATAAGCCACAAAGGTCCCGGCAATGAGGAACGGCCCAAACGGAATATGTTCAGAACGCTTTTTGCGCCCAATGGCTATTAGGAACAATCCAATGATGGCGGCGGCGTTGAAGGCTATCAACATCGCCAGCGCCGTTTTCTGAATGCCAAGCAGCAAGCCCATGACAAATGCCAACTTGATGTCTCCCCCACCCATCCATTTGCCGTCGGATACGGCCGCGGCTAGGTAAAACACCCCGCCAAACGCTAGGCCGGCTAGCACAGGCTTCCACAAGACTGCCAGCGAGCCGCTATTGGCGGCGCTACCAATCAGGATGGCGGTGGCTGGCACGATCAGCGGGAGCAACACCTTGTCCGGCAAGAGATACCAGCGCAGGTCATAGATCGCCAGTACGATAAGACTGCCGGCAATGTACAGCCAGAGCGCAAAAGTAATTACGTCAGCGATAGTACGGAACTCTGCCAGCGCGAATGACAGGCCAAACACTAGTCCGGTTAGGAGTTCCACAGCCGGATACTGCCATGATACGGGCTTGCGGCAATCGCGGCAGCGCCCACGCAGCACCACCCAACTGACCACGGGCACCATGTCGTACCACCTGAGAGTGTGGCCGCAGTGCGGGCAGGACGACCGGCCGGTGACAAAATTGCGGCCGGCGCGCATGCGCAGGACGACTACGTTCAAAAAACTGCCAACGATGAGGCCAAACGCCGTAGCAAGCATTACCGGAAAAAGCATAGGGTTAGTATACCAAAAGCCGCCCCGTAGGGCGGCTGTTAGTATGCTGATGAAATATCAGTGGTTGTCTACGCAGGCAAGGTCGCCGCTTTCAAGCCGATATCGCAGCGAGACCACGCGGGCTCCCAGTGCGGCCCCGGCGCAGTTGGTGGCCGAGATTTGGACCTGGCCATTGCCTGAAAACGTGGCCGGAGGGGCGGCGGTAACCAGCGAGTAGTTGCCGCTAGTTTGGGGCTCCTTCATTGAGCTGTTTGTCAGGTAGTTAGCATTGAATGAAGCCAACGCGGCGCCGCCGGTCTGCCCGGGATAGTTTCCGCTGTTGTTTGACGCCGACTGTTCAACGTAGCTCAAAATCTTAGCAATGTCATTCTTGCGCGCGGTATCACGGCGGCTCTTCTGCGCTCCACTGACGGCAATTAGCACGGCAGCCAGAATCAAAGCTGCGATCGCCAAAACGATGACGATTTCAATCAGCGTGAATCCTTTCTTACTTTTCATGATAGACATTAAGTCTCACCTCCTTATGCCGGGATATTTTGTTATTGCGTTGGGTTATATCTAATCAAGATTAACTATATTGATAGCACTTATGCTTGTCAACGTGACTATTTGAGATTGGCGGCGTCGCCCGACCCCACCAGGCTGTAGACCGGACCGAGGACGGCGGCCAAAATCACGGCCACTACGCCGCCAAGGAAGATCATCATTACCGGCTCCAGCGTGGTTG
>CBDTXE010000149.1:0-2093 GCA_965364395.1 uncultured bacterium
CCATGGACGATAACGGTAGCTAACGCAAGGACGACGGCCGATAGGACCTTAATTCGACGCTGCGTCGCCAGCCACAATTTGCTGCGAAACATACAGATTACTCCACACAATCAATTTGATTGAAGCATAACCGTTATCTGTTACGGCTGTCAATAGCGGAAGTTGCTTTGGTGTGGGGAAAACTAGTAGCTTTGGGCTTGCGACAGACTTTGTTGAAGTGAATCTTGATTGAGATATTTGTCACTAAAGAACTGTTTGCACGCAGTGTTTTTGTACAAGTGAAGGGTGCGGCCGTCCCGCAACTGCTTGGTCTGTAGCTTTGTCATCCCCGGAATTTCCAGTTTTGCGTCATTGAATGTGAGTACAAATTCGCGCGAGCACTCCTTCATTTGCCTGACATCTTGCATCATGTTGTCCATATCTGTGCGCTGGCCGGCGGCAGCTACCTGGAGCGTTAACGTCCGCGTAATAACGACGGTGGCATCCCTGTCCTGCGGCTCATCACTGAAGGCGTATTCTAGGTGCAAGCCCTCATTTTTTGGAGAAACCGGAAACGTTATGCGAGCGTCATTAAGGTAGGCGTTGCCGTTTTGGTTGACCGGTACTGGATTATACATGCCGCTATTGGCGCTATTAAGGGCATCTGAAAAAGTCATGGCCTGTTCTGCCTTCAGTAGATCACGGTGCAAGTAGGCTTCTTGCGACAGCAACAGCAGCAAGAAAGCTTGCAGCAAAATTACCAATAGCAGCAATATGTGGAAGCGGCCTGTTTGGTGGGTTTCGCGCGTCATTGCCTAATACACCGGAGTGCAGGTATATATCACAGTCGTCGTGTATGTTCCGGGGCGGGTGACCGATGAAACGCCAACTTGGTGTCCCACGCGCGTGTTGAGCGAGGCCACGCCGGCGGCATTGTAAACAACTTCCGCGTTGGTGGTGGTTGCAGCGGCCCAGCGGTTGCCATTGAAGCGGTTGTTGGCGGCTGCCTGCAAGGTCAAGTCCTCAGTGGTATAACCATAGGCTTCCGTACCGGCGGCGCTAAAAACGGTTGGATTGGCATTGCCTGTTCCGTGGTCGGCAATCTGGTCCCCCAGGGAGTTTGTGGGTTTACCAGTGTAGCGCAGGAACACACTGAAGCCATTGGAAGCATTGGTAGCCGCAGTCAGGTCCTGGCAAACCACAGAGTTGCTGGCAGGTGATACCGTGCCAAACGGGATGGTCGTGGAAGTACTGGCGGCCGTGGTGGTGGCGCCGTTGCAGGCTTGGCCGCCCGCAACCGCATTAACCGTAAAGCTCAGGGTAGCGTCGACGGTCAGGCTGAGCGTGGAGCCGTTGGTATATATGAAGCCGACGGTGGTCGAGTCAACCGGGGTGGTGGTGCAGTCAACGTTGTTATACGTGCTTACTCGCAAAAAGTACTTGGTATCGGGAGTAGAGCCGTTGGTGATGCCATTGATGGCGACCTGCCGCCCACTGGCCGAGGCTGGAGACTGGCCGGTGGCGTTGGTGATAAGCAAAGTGCCGTTGGTGGTCTTATTGAGAGACCATGTCCCCGGTGTAGGCACGTAATTGGTGTTTACCGTGTCCAGAGCGACCGCTGGCAAGGTGGTATTCATGGCCGCTGGTACTACGCCGCCCTGGGGTGCATCGGCAAATACCATGCGGATACATCGAATATTTGAAAGCGTAACGTTGCTGCCGGTAAAGCTATAAGCCACGGCCGTGGCGCTAGGCCGAGGGTCGGCTACGCTGACTGACGCCGATGTGATGGTGGCAGCAGAGGCGATGTCCATGTTGAGCAAAAACCACCCTGCGATGAGAAACATTCCGCAGAGGCTTGCAAACCGGTGACGCACTGATCTTCTGTTTTTGGTTTTTGCCATTCTTTTTTGTATTCGTATAATGGTTGATTCAAGCGTAACAACTATACATACAAGTGTCAAATCGGCTGAAGCTGGCTTCTCGCTTTCTCAAGCTTAAAGCGCTCGCCCAGATAGAATGACGACACCAGCAGGAAAGACGCAACCAGTATTGGCCAGACAACCAGTAGCTCCGGCGGGGTCTCTGCCTGCGCTTGGGGCAAGGCGGGCTGC
>CBDTXE010000150.1:0-2093 GCA_965364395.1 uncultured bacterium
GCGCTTCGCAGCGCCGTCAGCACGCCGCACAACGGCCCGGCGTCGACTTCCGGAATGGCGATATGGGTAGTACAGCCGGTGATCTTGGCACCCGCCGCCAGCGTTTGCTCCACGGCGTGGGCGCCGGGAAACGACGGCAGCAGCGACGGATGGGTATTGAGTATGCGCCCGCCATAAAAGTCGAACACCGGGCTATCCAGAATCGTCATGAACCCGGCCATCGCCACCAGGTCAACGCTTCTTTCATAAAGCGCCGCGGCCACGTGCAGGCTTAACAGGTGGCCTTGGTGCTCCCGGCGGTCAACCAACACGGTCTCAATGCCTGCCTGGGCGGCGATAGCCAGGCCGCGACAGGGCCGGTCGGCCACCACCAGGCCAACTTCCAGGCCGTGCCCTGCAATCATTGCCTCCAGGATGGTGCCGCTGCCGGACACCAGTACGGCGAGCTTAGGCATGGGTACCCTTCTTCCGATTTTTCAAGCAACTGCCCGGCCAACTGGCCGCAACGCATATTGTAGGAGTAGCCAAGCCAAAAACCAAACATTGGGCCGTTTGACTTGCCGGGCGGCATAGCCGAAAATCAGAGGCGAGACGAGGTGGCTCCGGCCGCCTTGTTTTGTCTTTGTTGACATCCCCAAAGGAGAAGCCATGCTGACGCTCCACCGCCGCAGCGCACTGACCCCCACGGAAACCACGCGCCTGAAAATGGACGGCGTGCCCCTGCGCCCGCAAGACATCCAAGTGGAGGACTGCTTCTACATCCAGACCAAGGATGGCCGGGAGCTCTCCCCTGAGGAACATGCAAAACTGGCCGACTTTCTGGGTGAAACCTACGACCCCGGTGGCCTTTCGCCCGCTACTTTCCTTGGCGACTGCCCCGCCGTCGTGGAGATCGGCCCTGAGCTGAGCTTTGAGACGCCGTTTGCCACTACCATGCGCACGCTCGGAACCTACATCGACGTACCTATCGCCCGTGCCGAGGCGGCGCGTCGCTACGGCATCCGCTCCCCGGCCGCCCAGGCCGGACTGGTGGCCGCCCTGCAGGACCCGATGACGCAGGCTTGGTACCGCCAGCCGCTACGGGAATTTGCCAGCGGCGGCGAGCCCGAGCCATGGTTCTTTGTGCCGTTGCTCACCCGCGGCTTGCCGGAGTTGGAAGCCGTCAACGCAGAAGAAGCCCTGGCCATCAACCCGGATGATCTCCGGCGTTTCATGGAGCTGTTTGTCAGCGTTGAGCGGCGCAACCCCACCAGCGTGGAGTTGTTTGCCCTCGGCCAGACCAACAGCGAGCATTCGCGCCACAGCATCTTCAACGCGCGCATTTTCATCGGCGGCGTTGAGCTCCCTAGCCTGATGCAAACAATCAAGGCTCCCTGGAAGGCCAACCCGGCCAACTCGCTCAAGGCGTTCAACGACGATACGTCGGTAATCCGCGGGCATTCCATCGAGCTTCTGCTTCCCAGCAACCCCGGCTTGCCTGGCCTGCTCAGCCGTGCCTTGCGGCTGGTGCACCGGACGCTAACCTCGGAGACCCACAACTGGCCTACGGGCGAGGCTCCCTATCCCGGCGCCGCCACCGGCACCCTTGGCTGCCTGCGTGACGCCTTGGCCGGTGGCCGCGGCGGCCGGCACCTGGCAGCTCTGCTGGGCATGATGGTGGGCAACCTCCACATCCCTGGCTACGGCCAGCCGTGGGAAGACGGCCGCCGGCACCCGCCAATCGTGGCCTCGCCCCTGGACATCCTGGTCTGGGGCGTCAAGGGAGCCATCGACGCCGGTAACTGCGTGGGCATCCCGCTGATTGGCGGCTACCTCCACGCCATCGGCGTGGAGCTGTCGGACGGCAGTTACCGCGCCCCGTATAAGCCGGTCATGCAGGCCACCGTCACTGGGATCTTGGAAAACACCCAGTTGCAGGGCGGCGATCCGCAACCCGACATGGTGGTCGTGCAGTTTGGCGGCCTGGCCTACCCGGTTGGAGTCCGCGGATCATCGGCCAGCTCCATGATGAGCGGGTCCGCCAGCGCCGAGCGCAGTCGTGCGGCCGTCCAGCGCGACGACGCCGAGATGCAGCAGCGCGTGGCGCGCGTGGT
>CBDTXE010000151.1:0-1988 GCA_965364395.1 uncultured bacterium
CGCGGCGACCTTTGGCCTGACCGCCGTAATCTACCTGGTGGCGGTATTAACGCCCATCCGCTACAACAAGCACCCCCACAGTAATGTCAGCATTAAAGAGGCGATTGGACTGACCCGCGGGCCACACTTTAAAGAGTTTGCCATCCATATGGTGCTCAGCCGGGGCAGCGACCAGCTGAACGTCCTGGTGTGCGCCATCGTGCCTTACCTCATTATCCAAAGCGAGTTTGGCGTGGGTATGCTGTCCAGCGCCGTGGCGGCCGTCTCCGCCGTACTGGCTTACCGCGCCCGCACGATGAAGCTGCACCGGCAAATTAGCACCGGGCTGACCGCCACGGTCGGCCGGATCGTTGCCAACGCGCTGCTGGCTTTCAGTTGGACGACGCCCGGGCTGGTTGTGCGAGACTTGGTGGTCAGCGTATTGACGGTATTTGCCGATCCGGTATCGCAGCGCATCTACGTGGAGAATATTGAACGAGTGATTGGCCGCCATTTGGCCGCCAAAGTGCTGGAAATGAACCTGATTGATGCCACGCTGGTCATGATTGGCCAGCTGGCGGCCATGGGTATCTTCCTGTTTATTTTAGTGTCATCACATGGAAACCAGGCCGATACCCTGCGCTGGCTGCTGGTTGTCTATGCCATATGGAAACTGGTGTCGTATCTGTGGATGCTGGGTCTGCATAACAAACTTCGGCCCGCCGGCGCGGGCATACATCTGCCCATCCGCGCCTGAAGCTTGCAAGGCAGTTATGCTTATCGGTATTATGGGATAAGAACACGAACGGTGGTAAATGGATTCGCTTAGCGGCAAGCAGACGACAAACAACCCGCGCATGGACTTGCTTCATGGGAGTGGCAGCAATAGCAAGGTTGCCATACCTGAGCCGTCGGCTGCCGCCAAACCGGTACCCACGCCGCAGGTAGCCGAGGCGCCTAAGGCGCCGACCGCACCGCCGCCGCCCCGGCAGCCCGCCAGTGCGCCGCCCAAGCTCCAGCCAATTGACGAGGCCGCCGTGCCCACCGTTTCCAACGCCGAGTTTGAGGCCATAGCTAACTCCCGCAGCAATCGCCGCCCGGCAGGCGGCGCCGGCATGGGCCACCCGCTACCTTCCGGCAGTGCTGGCGGACTCGTGTCCAGTATCGCGCCCGCTGCCGTCATGCCAGTTGATACCGCTGCGGAAACAGTCCCGGCGCCCAATAACCAACCGGTGTCCGATAAGCCAGCTGCCGCCAAGGAGAAGAAACCCCGCGCGGCCGCCGAGCCAGAGAAGCCGCAGCCCCAGCCGCGACCGGCGCCGGTTGCGCCGGCCGCCCCCAAACGGCGCAGTGGTTTGCTTGGCGTAATTGGGGTCCTCCTGCTCTTATTGGTGGCAGTGGGCGGCGGCCTGTGGTATTGGAGCCAAACTTCCACCGACACCGAGGGCCCTGACACTAAGCCAGCTGCGGTAGTTGTCACTCCGGTTACACCCGTCAATCTGCAGGTTTTGGTACCTGGCGGTGACCTGGTTGACGGCGGCGCCACTATTAAAGACAAGACCGTTACTTTCCGGTTTGTGGCGCCCACCAAGGCCAACCGGGGAGAACTGGTACCGGAAGTAGAGATTAAGCGCGTGGGGGCTGCCTTTGAAGGGAAGCCAACCTACACCGGCAAGCCAGTGGCCGCCGATGGACGCAATATTGAGTTCTCATTATCCAGCCAGACTCTGGCCGACGGCGGATACCAGTGGCAGGCGCGCGTGACCAAAGACGGCAAAGCCGGCGAGTGGGCCGTGGCGGCGCCGGCTACCGCCTTCCAGGTTGATACCGCGGCTCCGGCCTCAGCCAAACTGGGCCAGGTTGCCGGCAAGCCGGCCGCATCTGCCGTGGTATGCGCCGAAGAAGTATTTCGACATGTACCCACTGGAGAAGGTCACGCTGCCCATCGTGAAGGAGGACGACCTCGACGATGTTCCGCCGGCGGGCCGCCATTTCGCTACGCGGAGCGG
>CBDTXE010000152.1:0-1963 GCA_965364395.1 uncultured bacterium
TCATGTACGTGGCGGTGACGCGTGCCCGCCGCGAGCTGGTATTGAGCGCGGCCACGCAGACCGCCGGCGGCGCGCGGCAGACAATCAGCCCGTTTCTGGAAGAAATGTTGGGCAAATCAGCTTTGTATACAAAACCACAACAAAACACCCAAAATGAATTATCTACAACATTGGCAAAATTGCGGTCGCACTATCCGCTGCAATCTGATAACGCCGATACCAAACTGCCGTTTGAGACCGCCGATGGCTGGCTGGAACTAGCCGTTGGCGACATGGCCAACTATGATTTTTGTCCTTACGATTTTTACCTCGACCGGGTACTGGGCATCCGCCGCCCATACGGCCCGCAGCTGGCGTTTGGCGTTGCCCTGCACGCCGCTATCCAAACGTATTACGATGCTTTGCTCCGCGGCGAGCCGGCCGGACTGGATGAATTGAGGGCCCGCCTGGACGAGCTTTGGAGCGACCGCGGTTATGCCAATCGGGCGCAGGCGGAAAACGCCCGCCAGAGCGCCCACCAGGCGCTGTATAACTTTTTTGAACGCGAGAAGACGGCCGACCGCCGCGTCCAGGCCACCGAGCTGCCAATCCGGTTTGAAATCCCAGAGGCCAAGCTGCGCCTGCGCGGGCGCATTGACGCCTGCTTTGAGACACCGGACGGAATTGAGCTGCGCGACTTTAAGACCGGCCGCAAAACCAATCCCGAGGCGGTCGCCAAGACGGCCAAAAACAGCATTCAGCTGCGCAGTTATGCGCTGGCGTACAGGGAAATGGCCGGCAGCCACCCCAAGAGGGTGACCCTGGACTTTGTGGTTACTGGCGTCCAAGGCTCGGCCGACCTGTCGGCAACTATCCTGAAGAACCATCGCGCCAAACTGATCGATCTGGCAAACGCCATCCGCGGGCGCCAATTTGCGCCCAAGCCCAGCAACGTCCACCAGTGCGCGGCTATTAAGTATTACGGTACCGGCGAGGCCGAGGAGCTGGCCGGTGTCTGACCTGCGCGACGAGCTTTGGCTGCAAGAACTGCTGGATGAAACCTGGGACCGCTATTTTGCCGATGTGCCCCAGGCCAACACGGTGCGCATAGTCTTTGGCAAACGCGCCCGCCGCCAGTTGGGGTCGATCCGCCGCGACCGCCGCGACCCCACGGTCACCATCGTCACCATGAACGGGCTGTTCCGGCACCCGGAAATTCCGGAATTTGTGGTGCAATCAACATTGGTGCACGAGCTGACGCACTACGCGCACGGTTTTAACAGCCCCCTGGAGCAACTGCACGCCCATCCACACGCCGGCGGCGTCATCCGGCGCGAATACGCCGAGCGGGGCCTGGAATGGCTCTACAACGACCAGCAGCGCTGGCTGAAGGCCAATTGGCCGGGCGTGCTCATGCGCCACCTACCGCGCCCGGCGCCACGCGCCCGTCGCACGGCGGTCCGCATAGTGAAGCCTTTCTGGTTATAATTCACGGCAGCAAAAAGGGAAGCGCCGCCCCGACATTCCGTCGGGGCGGCGCTGCTTCAGGTCTAGCCGAAGCCGTCGTTGACCTTGCCGGTCCTGGTGTTGACTTCCACTACGTCGTTGTAGCGGAAGCATCGCCGGCGGGGCGTGACCTTGATGTAGGCCAGCTTGACCAGGTCGGGACTGTCGCGCAGCCGGTTGTAGCCCGTGAAGGTGTACTTGCACCGGCTGCGGTTCGTGTCGCCCACCAGGAAGTAGGCGCGCCACGCCCGGGGGTTGGTGGGGTGGCGGGCCACCTCGGTGCCCACGCTGGCCCTGTGGTCCTTCAGCATCTCGCTGGCCAGTAGGTCCGTTGCCCGTTCCTTCTGGGCCTGCGAGACGATTCTCAGCTGGCTGGCCGACGGAATCTTGGCCGTCGCCAGCTGGGCCAATCGGTCGTCCTTCTGGCCGGCGTGCGGATTCACGGCGCCGGCGGGGCCGGCCAAGATGGCCAGGAGCC
>CBDTXE010000153.1:0-1953 GCA_965364395.1 uncultured bacterium
TATTATTCGTCCTGAGATAGGATAATCAGGGAGTACGGACCGACGTTGACGGCACCGGATTGGCTTTTGACCTCGACGTCGGGCGTGGGCGTATTTGTGAAATCGTGGGCATAGCCCTGCCAGTCGGAATTAAACCGCACCAGCCATTTACCATCGCGCGGGAAGGAGATTTTAAAGTCCAGCCGATGCTGGTTGGTGAAATTAGCCACAACGACGGTGTCGTCACCGGGGCCGCCCTCATCCC
This sequence comes from uncultured bacterium, assembly GCA_965364395.1. Classification (GTDB taxonomy): domain Bacteria; phylum Patescibacteriota; class Saccharimonadia; order UBA4664; family SCTI01; genus CBDTXE01. The sequence continues at coordinate 245 of CBDTXE010000153.1, forward strand.
AACGGTGGTAGGCCAGCAGTTTTTCTTTCTCGCCGCCAAACAGGCAATCATAGCCTTCGCCTAAAAGGCCGGCCGTCTGCAGGCGCTGGTTGCGTCGCAGGGCAATCAAGTCGCTGTATAACTGCACCATGCCGGCGTTGGTTTGCGCTAGCTGCCAATCCAGCGCCAACCAGTGGCTGAACCAGCCGCCTTGCAGAAATTCCTGCCCTTGGAAGAGCATCGGAATACCGGTCCCCGTCATCACGATGCCGGCGGCCAATGAAGACCGGCGGCGGGCAAACAGGTCATCGGCGTCGCCCGGCGCGATCTCCTCATTCATCCGGGCGCGGCCGTTGGCGTCGGCGTCGTGGGACTCGCTAAAGATAACCCGCTCAAATACGGAAGTGTTGTACTTCTTGGCCAAGGCATCGATGATGGGCTGGATTTTGCGATCGGCGTCATCGACTGGATTGAGAGTATTGCGCAGCGTGGACGGGAAAGACGACTCCCACTGGGTGTCAAAGCCGGCGCCGCCTTGGTCCTCCGGCATAGTGAGGTGCTTGTTTAACGCCATGTCTTCGGCAATGGCGAGGGCTGGGCGCTGGTTGGCACGCACCGCGCGCGTCAGTTCCTGCATTATCCGCCACCCGTCGGCCAGGTCGGTAGAGGGGTCGTCGTTGCGTCCCAGGGCGTTGCGGATTTGGAAGACGGCGTCAACGCGCAGGCCATCGATATGGCAGTCCTCCAGCCACGTCTTGACGTTGTGGTTGATAAACTCACGGACCTCCGGGCGCCCATAATCCAGGCGCGGACCCCACGGCGTATCACCCCGCCAGTCGTTATAGAAGTAGATTCCACCTTTGCCGTCCTGGCTCCAGCCGTCAAACTGCCACAGGTCCAGTCCGGGGTAGGGGCTCATATGGTTGTAAACGACGTCCAATACCACGCCGATGCCGCGGCGGGGGGCGGCTTTGACAAACTCGTTAAAGGCATGGCGCCCGCCGTAGGCGGCCTCAACCGAGTACAGATAATCGGGGTCGTAGCCCCACCACCGGTCGACGGTCGTGCTATTAACCGGCATGACTTCAATAACGTTGATTCCTAAGTCCGCTAGATAGTCCAATTTTTCCGCCGCAGTCTCAAAAGTGCCAGGTGTGGCGGCATCGTGGCGATGGAAGGTGCCGATATGCAATTCGTATACCACTAACTGGTTGCGGGGAGGAAGTTTATAATCATCTCCTGTCCAGTCAAAAGCGCTGTCCACGATGACGCAGGCGTCTTGGGATGCGGTGACCTGGAGGGCGCGCGGGTCATTGCGCTCCAGGGTGCGGTCACCGGATTTAACAATGTACTTATACTCGTGGCCGGGGCGGGCGCCGGGCGCCGTGCCGGTCCAATAGCCATCGGCTTCACGCTGCAAAGGATTTGCATCTTGCGACCACTCATTAAAACTGCCCGTGACGTACACGGCGTCCGCAAACGGAGCCCAGACGCGAAACTCCACGCCGTCCTTGGTTACGGTTGCGCCGGGTGCGGGATGTGTCTGTTTGCTCACCTGTACTTGATGTCCTGTTACGTACATTATGCTTATGCTCTACATATTTCGCAAGCGCCAATGGTGCATAATCCGTTGACAGGTGCTATTCAATACCCTTATGCTTTAGGTAAGTAAAAAGTGAGCACTCACATGCGCAAGTCAATCATCAAGAAGCAAGAGGGCTTTACGCTGC
>CBDTXE010000154.1:0-1814 GCA_965364395.1 uncultured bacterium
AATTATTACCAATATCCATGTGGGAATGTTGTCGGCCACGCCGATAAAAGATAACAAAAAGTCGTCAGCAATACTGACCGGCACCACGCCGAGTAACACCAGCGGCATGAACTTCAGCGCCCGGTTTTCTTTGGGATTGCGAAGAAATTCCATATAGGCGTCAGGCCACGATCGGCGCGTCTGCGGTGACTGCCCCCGGGTGTTATCAGGTTCGTTCATTACAAATACCTCGATTATTGTTGTGCTTTTAAGAACGTTTTTAGCTCCGCCACGGCTTCATCGCGCAACGCCGCCCGGCTGTGCGTCGGTGCCTCGGCCCAAGTCTGCGTGTCGCCCTCCGGAATGAAAATGGGATTCCAGCCAAAGCCGTGGGTGCCGCGCGGCTTTGGCGCAATGCTCCCATGCACGCGGCTGCGGAAGGTATGGACCTGGCTGCCATCGCACAAGCCATACAGTACCTCGGCCGTGGCCGTGTGGTCATCGTGCCGATGGACCAACTGCGCCATCCCGTCGTTGCCCAATTCTTGATCAAACCATTTGACCAGCGGCCCAGGCAGCCGGCCCAGCGCATGGAAAACCAGCGACACGTCCTCAACCAGCACCGGGGCGCCCACGATCTCGTAGGCCGCGCGGGCTTTATGTTCAACCACTTCATCCAAGCTGAGCGACTGCACCTCCGGAAGGTCAATCTTGCGATGGTTAATTGGCCGGCCAAGCAAACGCTCAAGCTCGGCCGCCTTACCCGCGTTGCCGGTAATAAACGTCGGTTCCATGCGCCGATTATATCCGCAGGTTACCTGATGCGCTACAATACCCTGCGTGAGCGGCATAGGCCGCTCTTTTGCATCGTGCCTTGAAAACCCCGAGAAAGGAACGGCCGTGGCCACCGACACCGCATATCAAACCTGGAAAGGCGCCGAGGCCCACACCGGCGACGGGCGGGTGGTCAGCTTCATGGCCAACCCTAGCCGCATCGACGACATCCGCTACGCGATCAGCAAGGTCCGCGGGCTGGAGTACCTGAAGACACACACCGTCAACGTGGAGCACGGCTGGTTTGGACAGTACTCGCGGTACCAGCTTAAGCAGCACGACTACGCCGCCACCAGCGCGGAGGCGGCCGACGCCGGCTACTGGGCGATCATGGAGGTCCTTGAAGTCAAAGACCCACCGGACGGGCGCTGCGGATTCGTACTTTACGAGAAAGGCAGCGACCCCGCCGCCTGCCGCTTCAGCGAGTGGCAGACGCTGAACCTAGCCAGGCAAGCCTTCAAGAAGGCCGTTGGCCGCAATGACCCCCAATACAAGGGCATGCCGGGCTTCATTCGCATGGTTCCCTGCGGGCTAATGCGGCCCTGGTTCTACGCGGTGGGCACCGAGGATCTGCGGGGCGACCACGCCCTTCCCTACGGCCTCGAGGACGACCCGGTCTTTCGGCTGGGCAGCCAATTTGTGGTGCCTGACTCCCTGGGCGCACCGGATGTGAAGACCTGCATGGGCTGCCGGTTCATGACGCAGCAGCCGCGGGACTACAACGGACAAGCCAAGGGCGACCCCGTCCACTACCGGATCGTCACCTGGCACGACGGTACCGTCTGGAACGAGCTCAGCGACAAGGAGAACGCCCCGCGCCCCCTGGAAGACGACGAGCTGTGGATCTCGGAAGCGATCCACCAGTTCCGCCGGATGCTCAGCGGCGGCCAGACCGGCTTCTCCATCGAACTCCTGGACGGCACGCAGTTCGTAGGCAAACTGCGGCCGGCATCGCGGACCAAGCACTCGGCGGCGGGCCGCTACTACGTGGTGATCTATTT
>CBDTXE010000155.1:0-1802 GCA_965364395.1 uncultured bacterium
AAGCTTGCAAGGCACTCTTAAGAAGGCACGCGTCGCCGTGGTAGGTGCGGGTGTCATTGGTATACTTACGGCCAAGATGGCGCAGTGGGCCGGCGCGGAGAAGGTGGCGATTATTGACATCGCTGAGGATCGCCTGGAAATTGCCCGCAGCTTGGGGCTGGACTCCCTAAATTCCAAAACCACCGACCCGGCCGTTTGGCTGAAGCAAAACTGGCAGCGGACTGACCCGTTGGATAACGGCGCCGACATCGCGTTCCAATGCACCAGCTCTGACATGGCGTTACAAAATGCTTTGCGCGTCCTGCGCGAACAAGGCACGGTGATTGACATGGGATTCTACCAAGGCCCGGCCAAAAACCTAAATCTTGGAGAGGAATTCCACCACAACCGGCTACGCCATATCTGCTCCCAAATTGGGGCCGTGGCCCGCACGCAGCAGCCACGATGGAACCGCGAGGCGTTGGGTGCGGCGGCGATTGAATTCCTGGAGGCGCACGGCAAACAGGTTCGCCGCTTGATCACCCACGAAGTACCGTTCCGTGAGGCCCAGTCAATGTACGACAAGCTGGCGGCCCGGACGCCGGGGATAATGCAGGTAGTTATGGAGCCGGATGACGCCGACCGCGACATGAAAGCTGACGCCGATACCGCGGCGGCCGGTGAATGGGTGAAATACTGACCACATCTGGTAAACTGGAGCATAATATCGTACAATAGCGTTATGAATGCCGATGTTTCGGAAAGTTTACAGCGATTTTTTGAACGGTACCGCTCACGATCATACGCCAAAGGCCAGATTTTAATCCACGCCCACGACGCGCCGGAATACATCTACCAATTACAAAATGGCACAGTGAAGCAGTATGACATCTCGCCAAGAGGTGACGAGGTGGTACTGAACGTGTTTAAGCCGCCGGCTTTCTTTCCGATGTCGTATGCGATAAACAAAACTGAGAATAAATACTTTTTTGAGGCGGACTCTCCAGTGGAAGCCAGGTTGGTGCCCATGGATGAGGCAGTCGCGTTTGTAAAGAACAATCCCGCGGTGATGTTTGACCTGCTTGCCCGCGTCTACCGCGGTACCGATGGTATCCTGGGTCGGATGGCACATCTTATGGCTAGCACGGCGCGCCACCGCGTAATGTACGAACTGTTGGTTGAGTCGCGTCGATTGGGTGAACGCCAGGGCGACCAAGTGGCCATAGACCTTAATGAAAGCGACATTGGCGCACGGGCGGGGCTGACCCGGGAGACCGTCAACCGCGAACTTCACAAGCTCAAAGGCGAGGGTTTGATTATCGTTAACAACGGCCAAATCGTGATCCACGATTTCCCCCGGCTGTCGCAGTCCATCAGCCGCGAATTGTAAGAATGCACAATTTGCGTGTGCAATGCCTCACAGCATGCACAACGGCGTTTAGGTACCATTGATCCAGAAGGGAGGAATGGTTCGAGGAGGGGAATCTTTGCGGGAGAAAGGGGGTGGTATCTATGAGTATCACTTGGAGAGACGCGGTTACAACGGTAGCTGCTGCTGGCGCCGTACTACTAGAGCGTGCACACTTCCACGACTGGAATGTGCCACTGATTGCCGATGTCCGTTGGGCGATTACGGCTTTACTGATCCTGGGAGCCGTCACGATAGCCTTTAGCGCGATACGTGACCGCTATACCAGCATAGCCATGTATCTGCTGGCGGTCGTCGGAATTGGGTCGGGTGCCGTCGGTTTGATCACGGCCAACAGCGATTACCTGGTTATGTTGATGTTGTCGATAGTGGCCGCGTGGCTGGTATCGGTGGT
>CBDTXE010000156.1:0-1802 GCA_965364395.1 uncultured bacterium
GTAGTTGGCCAGGGCGGAATCGTTAACGGTGAACCCTTCATTTTTTAAGGTGCTTAGGAACTTGCCGTTGTCGTACTTGAAGTGGTCGCCAAGGACGGCTTGGCTGGCATAGCGGTCCAGTACTATGTAGTAAATGTCCGGTTTTTCGGCAACGCTAGCCGGCGCCGCCGGCAGTGACGACGGAGGCTGGTAGCGGTATTGCGGCCAGGCGGCGGCAATCTTAGTAACCGCCGGGCCAAACATGGCGATGAATACAAAAACAGTCAGAATGGTCACAGCTTCGCGCACCCGCTTCAGGCCTATCCGCTTGGCCGCCAGCCGCGCAAACAGCCGTCCCGCGTATGCCGACAGTAGTAATACCAGGACGGCGCAAACTGTAGTGGCAACCAGGGTTTGGGCTTTGGCATCCAGCGCCATAGGTGTTAACGCCTTGATAATCGGATCGGCCGTTGCCGCCCTTGATTCATACTCGGTCGCAAAAAACAGCGTGGCTAGTAGCGCGCCCAGCATTCCCGCCGTTGGATCCCGCCGGTACGCCTTCAAAAACAGCAGTGCAATCAGGCCCGCCGTCCCCAACGCCACGATCAGGGGTAGCCGCAGATCCCCGATTGGTATCTCGGCGTTATTGTAAGGCTTGAGGAAGTCGGCGGCCAGTAGCGAAAGCGTGGCCAAAGACAATAGTGAGGCCAGGGAGAGCCACGCCCGCAAACCGCCCGCCAGTTTTTGGCCGCGCCGGTTTTTGGGCTTGCCGCCCGCTTTTTCTGCTTCGCTTTGCATGTTACCTATTATTCCTAGGATTTGCGCTGCAGCAAGTAGATTGTGCGGGCGGAGTGCTCAAAGCCGCTTTGGCGAACGATGGTGTAGTACCGGGTAAATGCCTTCTCAAAGCCATCTTTGGTATATTCGGGGAAGATGTCTTCCCGGGTGGCCAGTAGGATGCGGACTTGGGAATCTTCTTTGGGAACGAACTCGATGATCAGATGCGGCGCATACCGGGCAAAGTACTCCGCGATGCGGTCCAGCGGGACGTTGTTGGATATTGCCAGGTGGTGTACCAGCGCCAATGCCATCACGGCATCTGCCTGGGTGCGTCCCTGCAGGTTGGTGCGTTCCTCGTTCCCCCATCCGATTGCCGGGCTGGGATTGGTGAGGTCAAACAGCAGCGGGTGCATTGCCTTCTCACCATGCTTCTTGGCCAGCTGGTAGTTCTCTTCAACCGCCGACGGATCGATGTCCGCGCTGACGACGTACTTGGCGCCGGCCTCCTGGGCCATCCGGCTGAAAAAGCCGTTATTGCCGCCCATGTCAATTAACGATTTGGGACTGATTTCCTTTACCATGCCGGAAACGGCGGCCTTCTTCTCATCAAAGGCAGCATCGGAATAGTTGGTGAAAGTGTAGTAGTCCTTCCACTCAGTTGGGGCGCCCTTCCACTTCAGTCCCTTGATCAAGCGCGCTAGGCTGTCATTTATGGCGGCCAGCGCCTGTTTGCTGACGGTTGCCCGCGGCCGCTGTGCCGAGTGGGCATGGCGCGACTGCATCCGGGCGTGCAGGCCGATGTGTGAATAGACAGCTGGACGCAACCGTGCGCGGGCGGGCAGCAGCTTATTAGCAAGGTCTAAGGGGATACCGTCAATATAGACCCGCATCAGTTGGGACAGATTGACGTCCGTATGCGCCATCAGGGCCAGCGGCGCCAGGAAATGCTGGCAGAACTGGCGGTAAGCTATCCACGGCGTCCCGTCCTTATAGCGCTCAAACGACAGGGTGTCGATGAGTACCGGCTTGCCTTGTAGGAATTG
>CBDTXE010000157.1:0-1797 GCA_965364395.1 uncultured bacterium
TCCATGATTACACGCTGACCGATGAGGCGGAGTATGTGAAGCCGAAAGCGCGGGTCTACTAATTTATGGCCGTCATCGGTGAAACCCAAATTAAGGCCGCATACTCTGCTGCTCGCCAAGTGTATGAAAAGACGGCTACAGAGCACGATGCAGCTTTGTCGTTAGAAAGCAGTGTCGGGATGTCGCAAGCGTCTGCTTATGACTACGTCCGCGTACTTGGGTTGATGATTGCTGGCAAACGCTACACGCGGACCATAAACGATTCCGCGACGAGGTATTATTTACAAAACATCAAACGTGACTATGGGAATGACGCCTTAAAATCGGCGCTCGCTGCGGTGGGCGGTCACATTGATTATTATGAATCAATCCGGACGGCCCGTCCAAGCTTACGCGCCATTTTGACCGAATTTAATTCTACGGAAACTTTGGATAGCCCAGCGGACGCAAACAGTTTTGACGTGATGGTAAACCTTGCTTCGCAGCTTTCAGATAAAGAGTTGTCAGAGCGCTTGCCTCCACGCGGGAGCAAACCTCAAGTCGTCCTTGTAACAACTAAGCAATTTAGTCGTAATCCAAATGTTGTCGCGGCCGTTCTACGGCGAGCGGGCGGCGTCTGCGAGAAATGTCAGCGGCCTGCTCCATTCGTTAGAAGATCTGATCAAGCCCCATATCTGGAGGTCCATCACATTATCAGGCTGGCCGACCGGGGCGATGACACCTTAGAAAATGCCAAAGCGCTTTGCCCGAATTGTCATCGGCAAGCACACTTTGGCTAACCCGAGCGAAGTTTAAAGACTAAGCGGGACTCTTTTCAGAGCCCGTCCGTTACCAACTGGCGCGAGCTCTTGTCGCGCGAACCGCCAGTTCGTTGCGCATGACGAGGCCCTTCACGTCATCGCGTCCTGATGGCGGCCATTCGTCCGTATGAAAACCGTGCGAAAGAAAGTTTCGACGGATGTGAAGCTCCGTCGCGGTTATTTAGCCCTGCGCCAAGCCGAGAAACACCGTAATCGCCCGCTCGATCCGGCGCATGTCGGCCGCGGCGATTATCCCCATGCGCTTGCCGAGTCTGGTGCCCGAAACGGTCGTCACCTTGTCGGCCATGGCCCGGCTCGTTTCGCGAAGGCCATTGGAAGCGTCGGGTTCGATAATGATGCGGACCAACGATGCCTCGGTCGGGTCGGTGGTCAGCGGCACCAACGTCACGGCTTCATCGGTCGCAAAGCGATCGTCCTGCACGATTACGCTCGGACGCGGCTTGCCGGCATAGCTGCGGCTCCCGGAAAACGTCCAAAGTTCGCCGCGCTTCAATCGAGCAATTCTGGGACCGAATCGACGAACGCCTGATCGTCCTTGGCTTGCTCGGAGCGCGAAATCGCCAGCGATTGCCGGTGCGCCTCACGCCGGAATTCCTCCGTCCGGGTGTCGGGCAACCACAGCGTGACGGGGCGCAGACCTTGAGCGCGCATCCGAGCACGATGCGCGCGAACCTTGTCGCGGGAAGACTTTGAAGAGGCGGAGGCCATGGCAGCAAGTTACAGTAACCGACCAGTTTGGCCAATCCGTCACTTCTTCCGCAAATCACCCCACGCCACGCTTACGATGCCGTCCTCCTGCCCCGTCCACGACCAGGCCAGCCCCTCGCCCGCCAGCGCGACGGTGATGCTGCCGTCGATGCAGGTGCCGCCTTGCGCCACGCCGCCCTGGGTGATGGTTTCGGTCAAGAAGACGTAGCCATCGGCGCTGCCCACGCGGGTCAGCGTGCCGGCACAATTGAGGCTGGGATAGTTTGTC
>CBDTXE010000158.1:0-1726 GCA_965364395.1 uncultured bacterium
GGCAAGGTAGACCCCGCCAGCGTCCCCTGGGACAGCTTCCGCTCGGCGGTCGCCGCCTGAAGTGCAAGGACCCCGCCCGGATCATTCCGGGCGGGGTCAACCCGCAATCATCTAGACAATCAATAAATACCATGTCATAGTAACTGGCGTCCGTGAAATCCCTCGCGGCGCACCAGAAGGGTCGTTATGGAATTTGTTCTTGGAGGCATCGTGGGAGTAGCGTTGCTCCTGTGGGTGCTCATTCTCCTCGCCCGCCGGCACAACCGCCGGCAGCGCCAGCAGCGGACGGCACCCAAGGCGTCGTACCAGCCGGTCAACGCCGATACGGTAGGTGCAGACAAGCTGCCCGCCGACGACCCCCGCACCATCGGTCCGGACAGCGTCGTGATCGTCGGCATCGAGGAGTTCGTGGTGACCGGCGAGATCGTCCACCGCCAAGGCGGTTTCATGTGGAAGGAATTCCGCCTGGATGGCGGCGCCCAAGACGGCTCCGCTTGGCTCAGCGTGGAGGACGACGAAGGGCTGGAGGTCATCCTCTGGCGCACCAAGCCTGATCCGGGCTTTGGGCCCAACGAGCGCGAGGTGGCATACGACGGCCACACGTACCGGCGGACCGAGTACTCGTCTTCTCAGTACACCGCGGCCGGCGTGGACGCCGTGGCAACCAGTGGCAACTGCCGCTACGCCGACTACGAGGGTCCGGAAAATCTCCGGCTGTCGTTTGAGCAGTTCCCGGACGGCAGCTGGGAGTTCAGCACCGGCGAGGTGGTCACCGGCATCATCGAGGTGGCGCCTCCGGGCAACGTGCGCCTGAAGTAGCGTCGTATCAAGGGGCCGGGCTCTCGCAGCCCGGCCCTTTACCGTTTGCAGTAATAAATACAAATAATACGTTGACGGCCCGGAGACGGCGCTTCATGCGCGTTGTCTCCGGGCCGTGTGGCCTACCTCCTCTTGCTGCTGCCCGAGCTGGACTTGGCCGCGGGCTTGGAGTTCGAGCTGGGCTTGCTGCCAGAAGTTGCCTTGCCGGCCTTGTCGCGCGCCTTCTTGGCGGCGTCCTTGACCTTCTTGGCCGCGGCGGCGCGCGCCTTGGCGGCCTTGACACGGCCGGCGAGCGTCTTGTGCTTGGCCTTGTGGGCCTTGAGCTTCAGCAGCCCGGCGGCGCCGAGTGCGGCGATGGCGGCTTTGGACGAGTCGTCGTCGACAAACCAGCCGACGGATGAGTCCTCGAGGTCGATCTCGGCGTCGTTGGAGCATCCCTGCTCCCACTCGCCATCGCTGTCCTGGGTCGGTTCGCCGACGGGCTTGACGCCATCGCCAAAGACTCCGCAGGCCTGCGGCGCAGTGGTGGCGCCAGCGCTCAGGGAAGGCGGGCTGTCGGAGCCGCAAGCGGCGACAGTGATCGCCAGGGCGGCCGCAATGAAGGCGGCCAGGGTACGTCCGCGCATGTAAGTCCTCCTAGGTAGGGGTCGAACGCGAATCCAGGATATTATACATAAAAACTATAAAAAAGGCAAGCCAAAGCCTCGACCCTTCACAAAGCCAAATATGAGGCGGTTTTAAAAAATGCTCCAGGTGCACAGCAGCAGGGCTATTAAGAATATTATAACAGTAATGCTGTACTTAGTCAACGGGAGCGGAGATGTGTTTTCTTGCCGCCTCCAGCAACAATCCATGTATCGCGGCGTTCCCGGCCACCAGTCCCCGCACTGGCCGGTCATAGCGCTGG
>CBDTXE010000159.1:0-1608 GCA_965364395.1 uncultured bacterium
GGATGCCACTGCTGGATAAGCTCCTCCATGGCGAGCCCAATGGTATCACCGGCGCGGTCATACTTGACCACGTCCTCACCGTAAATGCCAGCGGGTATTTGGCCGGCAGTGCGCGCCAACGTAGCCACTTCCACGATGGGGCTGCCGGCGGCCTGGCGATAAACGCGCTCTAAGCGGATGTCGGGTTGCTCCATTAAGTTGAAGGAACCGCCTACCGGCGGAAGCTGTCCGTGGTCGCCTACCGCCAATACCGGCACGTTGAACGCTAGCAAGTCGCGCCAAATGTCGGCCGTTACCATGCTGGCTTCGTCGACGATGATCAGATTAAAGGCCAATTGCGCCTTGCGCCGCCACCCCACCACGCGGCCGCGACTGTCTGTTTCAGTGTTATAGATCAGGCTGTGGATGGTGCTGATACTGTCTCCGCGGCGGCTGATCCGCTGAGCCTTCAACGTCCTTTCCAGTACGCGCACTGCCTTGCCCGTAAACGCACAGAAAGCCACGTTTACGTCCGGGTCATTGTCGCGCAGTGCTTGCCGCACGCACGCTACAAGGGTGGTCTTGCCGGTGCCGGCGTAACCTCCCAGCGTTAGGTACTGATCCGCGCGGGCACGATACCAGCGGCCAATGTGCTGCAATGCGGAAACTTGGTCAGGAGAAAGAGTGTAAGCCATACCACACTAGTGTACTCGCCATCACAAGTGTCATCCAAAAACTAACAAGAGTGACAGCCGCCGCGTTGGATGTATGCCTGATGTTGGCACCCGGCCCAGGCCGCATAGTGAACTTGTAATGGTGGAGGAGTCATGGAAATAATTCAGCAGCGCCGCCGCAAACGCTGGGCGGCCCATATTCTGGGGGCGGCAATCAGCCCGCTGGACAAAGTTCGTAAGCTGGTTGCCTTGGGGTACGACGAGGCCGAGGCCGACATGATGGTCAACGGCATTCAGGCGGGCAACCAGCCGCTGTATTACGAGCAGCTGCCTTCGCCGGACTACGCCGAAGACAGGGACAACCACCCCCTGTAATTAGCCTCATGAAGCGGTAACGCGTACAATACCCGCATGAAATACGGTGCCCACATATCAACGGCTGGCAACTTAGCGGGCACGCCGGCACGCGTGAAGGCCATGGGCGGCCAGGCTCTGCAGTTCTTTGCCGGCAGCCCGCGGATGTTCAAGCAGCCGTCATATGATGCGGCCGCCGGCGAAGCGTTCAAGGCGGCCTGCGGCGAAGCAGGCATTCCCGCCTATATTCACATGATGTACCTCACCGCCTACGGTACGCCGGACGAGGCTCTGCGTGCCAAATCCGTGGCCGCAGCGCGCCAGACCATGCACAACGCTGAGACACTTGGAGTACAAGGCGTAGTGACCCACATGGGCTCGCATAAGGGCATGGGGCTGAAAGCTGTCTTGCCAGTACTGACGGCGGCCCTGCGGGAGGTGCTGGAGCCGGTGGAAGATAGCCGGCTGCTTCTAGAAATATCGGCCGGCGCCGGTGGCAACGTAGGCAACAGCATCGAGGAGCTTGCTGCGATCTACGAGGCCATGGACCGCGACCCCAGGCTAGGTTTCTGCTTGGACACTTGCCACATGCTGGCGGGCG
>CBDTXE010000160.1:0-1607 GCA_965364395.1 uncultured bacterium
CCCGAGCAATCGACTCCCAGGCCGATGGACGCCATGTAACGGCGGTAGCCTTCGCCATCCGTTAGCGGCTGGGGCGGAAGGTGCTGCATTAAGTATTCAGACAGCTGCTGGGGCGTCCCCTTGCCGTTCAACGGACCGCGCTTGGGACGGTCACCCGCAGCCTTAGGGATTTCGTCGCGCCAGTACGGCGCCCAAAACGAGACGCCACCAACCGACAGCTTGTAGTCTCCAACCAAGGACTTGAGAATTTGAGAATGGTTCATAGATCAATTACACCATAGATTAGATGATTCTTGGCGGGTCATTTGAAGTACCGCTGCTTGCCAACGGCCATTATCAATACGGATATACCAAATACCTTCAAATGCTTGGCAAGCGTAGGCTTGCGCAGGTATTCCAGGTCGTACCGCACGATACCGGGACCCGGCGAGTGGATTTGGTGCCAGCCGCTGAGGCCAGGACGGACATCCAGGCGTTCCCTCTCCCATTGCTCTATCGTGGCAGCGTCGCCGGGGTTTTGCGCCCTAATGGCATGGTAGTTCTTAAGGAGCAGTGGCCGCGGCCCCACAAAGGCCATGTCGCCCGCCAGGATATTGAGGATTTGCGGCAGTTCGTCCAGGCCGCGGTTGCGCAGCCACTTCCCTAGCGCCGTGACGCGCCGCGCATCGCGCCGTTTGTTGTTAATGTCGGACTCGTCCCGCGGCGGCCGCATGGAATTGATCTTGATGCACCTGAAGGATTTGTGGCGCCTGCCGACGCGCTCATAGACAAACCACCCCGGCATCCGGTCTACCAACATTACCAGCAGTACTAAAAAGCACACGACTATGCCAACGGGCGCCAACACCACCATTGCCATAACTACATCAACAGCACGCTTCATCGCCGTCGTCCCAGATGTGACCGTAGCGTTATTCACAACAACACCTCTAATACTTCCCGCCAATTCCGCACCCGCCGTACTCCCGGCGGCAGATGGGCGTGGCGGTTCCAGGCGTAGTCGCCAAATAGTAGGGCCCGCATGCCGGCGGCCGCCGCGTCGGCGCAGTGCTTATACTGGTCATCAACCAATATAGACGCGCCCAGCAGCTGCAGCGCTTCGGCTTTGTTGGCACCGCGGCCCATTCCCCAACGGTCGGCGCCAATCACGCGGACGTGGTCAAACGTGCGCGGGAAATGGCGGTGCAGCCACTGCTCGGTGTGCGTTTTAATGATGCTGGGTCGCGCCGTCACCACCACCAGATCGTAACGTTGCTTTAGCTTAGCAATGACGGGAACGGCGTCGTCCACCGGTTCGAGTCCCGCTTCGACCGCTGGAAGCCGACGCCCAAGCCGCGCTGGACGCGCGACACCGCGGCCGCCGAGGGCGAGGGGATCGCGCTCGACCTGGGGACGCACCTCGTCGACCAGGCGCTGGTGCTGGGCGGCCCCGTGCGCTCCGTGTACGCGGAGCTGCGGCGCGTGCAGCCGGGCGTGACCGTGCCCGACGAGCTGTTCGTGTCGCTGGAGCACGCGTCGGGGCTGCGCTCGCGCCTGCGCGCGGCGCTGGCGGCGGCGCTGCCGGGGCCGCGCTTCGCGGCGTTCGGGTCGAGGGGCGCGTGGCTCAA
>CBDTXE010000161.1:0-1564 GCA_965364395.1 uncultured bacterium
GCATGGGACCGGTGACGTTCGTCGAGCGACAAATCGCGCATATCTGGGCGGGCAGCATGATTTGCATCGGCCTGCTGTTCCCGCTGGAAGCCTGGCTCGACTTGCCCGTGCTCAAGCTCTCGCCGGTCCTGGGGCTGATTACCGGCATGGTCTTTCTGGTCAAAGCCGGCATCCTCACCGGCGCGTTCTACATTCAATCGCTGGCGCTCTTCATTACCGCCGGACTCATGGCGTGGTCGCCTGGCTACGCCCATATCATCTTCGGCGTCGTCTCCGCCGCCTGCTTTTTCTTTCCGGGCCTGAAGTACTACCGCCAGCGGGAAAACCGGCTGAGCCTGACGTAGGGTGTGGCGACCAACGGGAGCCGCACCAGGGGCAGCGCGTTGCTTGACGTAGACAAAATGGCTGGACCAGCCACTCGCGTGACGCGGATTACACTAGCGGTTGGTGTACCCATTTCATGCAGAGCCGCAAGCGAGGACTGGTCCAGTGCAACTCAACTTACGTTACGTCGGTTTGGATGTCCATGCAGATACCATCGTGATCGCAGTCGCCGAGGCGGATCGCGCCGAGGCCAAGGTCGTGGCGACCATCGCCCACGATTGGCACGCGTTACAGGCCTGGCTCAAACGCCTGTCGCAGCGAGCGGCGCTTTTGATCGGGTACGAGGCCGGCCCGACCGGCTACGTGCTCTATCGCAAGATGCAAAGCGCCGGCTACGATTGCCAGGTCATTGCGCCGTCCCTCATTCCCAAAAAGAGCGGCCAGCAGCAGAAGACCGATCGCCGGGACGCGGCCGCCCTAGCGCACTATTTGCGCAGCGGCGACCTGACGCAAGTCTGGGTTCCCGACGAAGCCTGCGAAGGTCTGCGCGACTTGTCGCGTGCCCGGCAAGCGGCCAAGGCGGCCGAGCTCAACGCGCGGCAGCAGCTGGGCAAGTTCCTCTTGCGGCACGGCCGCCGCTGGTCCGGGACGACGTGGACCACCAGGCACGTCGCTTGGATTCGTCAACAACCGTTCGAACACGAAACGCAGCGCCGTGTGCTGGCGGATTACCTCAAGACGGTCGAAGACGCCAGCGCACGCGTGGCGCAGCTGGCTAAAGCTCTTGAGGAATTGGCGCCGCAACTGGGGCACCTGTGGCCCTTGATCAAGGCGCTGCAAGCCTTTCGCGGCTTGGCGCTGGTGTCGGCGGTGACGCTGGTGGCGGAACTGGGCGACCTCAAGCGCTTCGGCTCGGCCCGGCAACTGATGGCCTACTTGGGCCTGGTGCCACGCGAACGTTCCAGCGGACTGAAGACCAAACGCGGCGGCATCACCAAAAGCGGCAACGGCCATGCGCGGCGCATTCTCGTCGAGGCGGCGCAGCATGCCCACCGCTTGCCTGCCGTCTCCAAGGCGCTGCGGTTGCGCCGCGAAGGGGTCGCCCCGGAGGTGATCCGCATCGCCGATCGTGCGCAACAGCGTTTGTATAAGCGCTTGGTGTATTTAACGAGAAAGGGGAAGTCGCGGCAGAAGGCGGTCGTGGCCATCGCCCGCGAACTGGCTGGCTTCCTCTGGGCGG
>CBDTXE010000162.1:0-1560 GCA_965364395.1 uncultured bacterium
GTACCCTTAACGCCAACGGCGGCATAGCGACCAATAACGCCAATATCAATGCGGGCACCGGAATCATCACTGGTAACGGCTCCGGCTTAAGCAGCCTCAACGCCTCTAACATCACGACAGGGGAGCTGGATGACGGACGCCTCAGTACAAACGTCGCGCTATTGAACGGCGCCCAGACCTTTACGGGAGCCAGCAATGTCTTCCAGAACGCTACCGACTCCGCCACCGCCTTTGAAATCCAGGATGCCGCTGGCACGGGCAATCTGTTTATCGCTGACACCGATAACTTGAAGATCGGCATTGGCCAGGCTCCGACAACCGGAGGGGCGATGCTGCAGGTCTCGGGTGGCGTACAGGCTTCAATGGCCAGCATACCGGCTGCGGCTGCTGCCCTGGACGGCACAATTGTCTACGACTCATTAGATGGACATTTTAAGGTGTATGAAAGTGGATCAGTAAAAACCCTGTGTAACCAAACCGACGGAAACTGTGGCGGCGCCGGCGGCGGTGCGACTCTGCAATCGGCTTATACCGCCGGCAATACCATTGCCACGGCAAATGCCCGCGACATCGCCTTCACACTGGCCAATACCGCTACCGATAGCAACTTTACGGTGGATATCGCGGTATCCTCGACTAGCAAGTTTGCGATCCAGGGGGCAGGGCAAGATGTCTTTACGGTAGATAGCAGTAAAGTGCAGGTGGGAGTGGGTACTGCCAATGTGGCTTTGATTGTCGACTCAGCGGCTACCGCCAACTTGCCGCCCGGCGCAAACGGGGCGCTGATCTACGACACCGACCGCGGGGGCCTGGTGGTCTACAGCGGCGGCCAATATAAAGAGCTGTGTAACGAGACCGATGGCAACTGCGGCGGCTCGGGTGGTGGAGCTACGCTGCAGACGGCATACAACTTAGGCAACACCATAACAACCACTACTGCCCGCGATATTTCCTTTGCCCTGGCCAACACAGCCACCGACAGCAACTTGGTTCTGGATGTCGCCACCGGCTCCACTAGCAAGCTAAGCATCCGCCGCAATGGAGTCGAGACACTGTCGATTGACGGTGACGGTAACCTAAATACCAGCGGCGGAGTTACGGCGGCAACGTTTACCGGTGACGGCTCGGCGCTAACCGCCCTCAACGCCACTAACGTATCGTCCGGGACTTTGGCAGACGGACGGTTGAGTACCAACGTGACGCTGCAGGGCAATACCTTCAACGGCGCCAGCCAATTGGTCCAACTGAACGCATCCACCCAGCTACCGGCTATATCTGGCGCACTGCTCACCGCCCTCAACGCCACCAACGTCTCATCCGGCACCCTGGCCGATGGCCGGTTGACCAGCAACGTTGCCCTGCTGGACCGCAGCTCCCAGGTATTCACCGGCAGCGCTGCCACCTTCCGCAACGCGGCCAATTCCGCCACCGCCTTCCAAATTCAGTCACAAACCTCGGCAAACACGCTATTCCTGGCTAACACTAGCAACAACCGTATCACCGTGGGTGACGGCGATAACACCTCTGCCGCCAACACTACGCTATTGGTGGTTGATGCGG
>CBDTXE010000163.1:0-1552 GCA_965364395.1 uncultured bacterium
CGCCAAGGAAGATCGTCATTACCGGCTCCAGCGTGGTTGAAAGGTTCTTGATGGCTTCGTCAACTTCGTCTTCATAGTAAGTGGCGGTTTTGCCCAGCATGTCGTCAATGCTCCCCGACTCCTCGCCGATACGGGTCATTTGCGGCACCAAGCTCAGAAAATACTTTTCGTGCTCCAATGACGATGATAACGACTTGCCGCCGCGGACGGCCTTGACGGCGCGGTCCAGCTCGGCCGCAATGACGCGGTTGGCAATGGCGTTGCGCGTGGTCTGCATGGCCTCGATCATGGGGATGCCGCTGGCCAACAAGGTGTTCATCGTGCGGGTAAAGCGCGCCATGTAGACTTTCTGGAACAGAACGCCAAACAGCGGTATTTGCATCTTTAGGCGGTCGATATGCACCCTGATCTCTTCTTTGGCAGTCAGTGTGCGCAGCCCAAAGAACAGCGCCACCAGGATGAGGAATGTCAGCCACCAGAAGTTGATTAAGAAGCTGGATAAGGCTACCAGCAGTTGCGTAACCCACGGCAGGTCCTTGCCCAAGTCTTTGTACAAGGCAGCTACCTGCGGTACGACGGTGGTCAGCATCAGCCCCACAACGCCTACTACGAGTACGAGTACGATGGCCGGGTAGATCATGGCACCGCGGATCTTGCTGGCGATGGCGGCGTCTTTTTCTTGCTGGGTCGCCAGGCGCATGAGGGTTTTATCAAGTGTGCCCGACGTTTCACCGGCGGCTACCAGGGCGATGTATATCTCATTGAATATTTTTGGGTGCTGGGCAAAGGCACTGCTCAGCGTTGATCCACCCTCCACGGATGCCACTACCGAGCTAATAACGTCCTTAAAAGCCTTGCTCTTGATCTGGTCCTCAACCGTGCGGAGGGCGCGGGCCAGCGGCAGGCCGGCGTTGATCAGCGTGGATAACTGACGGGTGAACAGCACCTTTTCTTTGGTGCTGACGTGTTCGCCAATCCCGTAGCGCGCCAGGATATTGCCCTCGGACTTGGGTTTGACCTCCAGCGGGAACAAATCCTGCTTCATCAGCAGCTTGGCGGCGGCCTGCGGGCTGTCAGCTTTGACGTCGGCCTTGATAATGTCGCCGGTGCGGGTATCTTTGGCGGTGTAGACGTAATCGATCACTTACTCGCCTACCCCCTCATCATCCGGTCGAGTTCGCCCAAGTCGACGGCGAAGTTCTTGGCTTCGTCGTAGGTTATCTTGCCGGAGTGGACCAGCTCAACCAGCGTGCGGTCCATTGACTGCATGCCGTCGGCGGCGCCGGTTTGGATGACCGAATCAAGCTGGTGGGTCTTGCCTTCGCGGATTATGTTACGCGCGGCACCGGTAACTAATAGGATTTCCGCCGCGGCAATGCGGCCGCCGCCAATCGTTGGAACCAGGCGCTGGGAGCAGACGGCTTGCAGCATGCTGGCCACCTGGACGCGGATTTGCTGCTGCTGGTGCGGCGGGAAGACGTCGATGATGCGGTCAATGGACTGGGCGGCCGAGTTGGTGTGGAGGGTGGCCAGTACCAGGTGGCCTGTCTCG
>CBDTXE010000164.1:0-1504 GCA_965364395.1 uncultured bacterium
ACCGTGACACGTTTGCGCCCGGCTACATCGCCGCCAATGAGGCAGCTTTTGCCGGCGAGCTGCAAAGGCTCAAAGGCGACGCCGCCTACCGCGCCCGCTGGACGTCCGCCGCCAACGGCATTGCCAAGCGCTACGACTCCGTAGCCGGCACCGACCGGTTAGTCACGCTGTACAGGCGCTTAATTGCCGGTGGGCTATAATAGCTGGGTGGACGTTTCGCAGATACTCCGGCAAACGGCATTCGCTAAACTCTGGCTGGCGCAAATCCTGTCGCAGGTTGCCGCCAACCTTCTAAACTTCGCCCTCATCATCCTGGTCTTTGACCTAACCCTTGGATCACGTTTTGCCAGTTTTTCCGTCAGCCTACTAGTGTTGTCGTTTGCAATTCCATCGATTTTTGCGGCGCCGGCAGCCGGTGTCTACGTGGACTATTGGGACCGCAAAAAAGTCCTGGTCATCTCCAACGCCCTGCGCGCCGGCCTGGTGCTGCTGTATATCCCTGCGCAAAAAAACCTCATATATATATTGCTTCTCACCTTTGTGATTGCCACAATTACGCAATTTTTCTTGCCGGCCGAGGCGGCCACCATACCAAAAGTGGTGCCCAAAAAGTACTTGCTGGCTGCCAACTCATTATTTGTCTTTAGTATGTACGCCGCCTTTATGATTGGATACTCGGCATCCGGTCCGTCGGTGGCCATATTTGGCGAGCAGGGAGCCTATTATGTCACGGCCGGCATGTTCCTGCTGGCTACATTGTTGTGTCTGATGATTCCGCGGCAGCGGGTTGATCGGCCGTCGTCCCAGCTGCCTAAGCTTCATTTAATAAACCAACTGCGTGATAACTGGCACATCATCCGCCGCCATTTCTCGCTGGTCCACATGGGCATTACCCAGGGTATCGTGTTCATCCTCATCACCCTGGCGCCGGCATTGTCGCTGGCGCTGCTGCGGATCCCGCTGCAACAGGCCAGCCATGTCCTGATTATTCCCGTAGGCATCGGCATGGTGGTGGGCGTCCTGCTGGTTCACGCCTTGACCCGCCGCAGCAGCAAGCGGCAGGTGATTGAGGTCTGCCTGATTATTTCCGGCATCGTACTGGCGCTGCTGGGCCTGGCCGGCCAGCTCCACCGCACCTTCCAGGGTGACCCGCTAGTCTCGGCGGCCAGCATTGGGCTGATAGTGGGGAGTATTATGCTGATATTGGGTGCGCTGAACTCCATTATTAGCGCCGCCGCCCAGACGCTATTACAGGAAACCACCGACGACCACGAGCGGGGCAAGGTCTTTAGTTCGCTGCAAATGCTGATCAACATTGCCACCACGCTGCCGGTGTTTGTTACCGGCCTGCTCGCCGACCTCCTCAGCGTCACCAAGGTGCTGGTAATCATCGGCGTGCTGCTGCTGGTATACGCCGTAGGCGTTTTGTGGCAGGGCCGCCGCCAGCGCGGGGCCGCCGTGCCCGCCGCCCAGGAATAGCAAAGCGGGCCGCTATCGGCCCGCT